>JAFXAC010000003.1 GCA_017522125.1 Clostridia bacterium
GCAGGCTATCGTGCCTATGGCGTTGCCAAGCAGAGCCAAAAGCACGTCACCGATCTGCACCTTTGAATGATCCTCAAAGAGATATCCGACCTTGCCCGTGAAAAGAAAATACGATTTTGCACAAATGCATATCAGCGCAACGCAGAAAAACATCGCACCCACGTATTTATTATCGCTTGCAAGAAACACGCTTCCGCCTATGGAAATAAGTATTCCCGCGGAAATTCCGCTAAAAAGCCGCTTCATTACTGAATAACGATGCTATCCTCAGATTCAACGATCTTACCTATAACGTAAGCGTCCTCGCCGTTTGCCTTGAGTATCTCAAGCGCGGTGTCAACCTCGTCAGCGGGAACTACGATGCTCATACCGACGCCCATGTTGAAGGTGTTGAACATATCTCTCTCGCTGATGTTACCCGTTTTAGCGATAAGGTCGAAAATAGGAAGGACTCTGATAGAAGCGCGGTCGATAACAGCGCCGAGTCCCTCGGGAATGCTTCTCGGAATGTTCTCATAGAAGCCGCCGCCCGTGATGTGGGAAATGCCGCGCACGTTTACCTTTTCCATAAGAGCGAGAACGGGCTTAACGTATATTCTCGTGGGGGTAAGGAGAGTTTCGCCAACGGACTTTCCGCCAAGCTCGGCAACGGGAGTTTTGATGTCAGCGTTTTCGACGTCAAATACCTTTCTTACAAGGGAGAAGCCGTTGGAGTGAACACCGCTTGAAGGAAGTGCGATAATAACGTCGCCCGCCTTCATCTTCTTGTTGTCGATGACCTTGGATTTATCAACGATACCCGTGCAGTAGCCCGCAAGGTCGTATTCGTCTACGGGATAGAAGCCGGGCATCTCGGCAGTTTCGCCGCCAATGAGTGCCGCGCCCGACATAACGCAACCGTCGCAAACGCCCTTTACGATGTCCGCAATGCGCTCGGGAATATTCTTTCCGCAAGCTATGTAATCAAGGAAGAACAGAGGCTTTGCACCAACGCATATAACGTCGTTTACGCACATAGCAACGCAGTCGATACCGACGGTATCGTGCTTGTCCATAAGGAATGCGAGCTTGAGCTTCGTGCCTACGCCGTCAGTTCCGCTGACGAGAATGGGCTTGGTCATACCCGTAATATCAAGCTCAAAAAGACCGCCGAAGCCGCCAAGGTCGGAGCAAACACCGCTTGTCATAGTTCTTGCGATGTGCTGCTTCATAAGCTCTACGGCGCGGTAACCCGCAGTAATATCAACGCCTGCGGCTGCGTAGCTGTCTGATCTGGAATTCTTGTGGCTCATTTTTTGACCTCTCTATCTTTATTATTCTTTACCTGTCCAGCAATATGTGCAAAGCTTGCAAGGCTCAAGTCCTATGGAATCAATAAGTCCTTGCAGGGTTTGGAATTCGAGTGTTTCGAAATTAAATTTGTCCGCTATCGCGCGACGGAGCTTTTTGCCGCGCTCGGTGTTGGGGTCGCTGTACTCGTTAATGTATTTAAGTCCATCCTCACCCTCAAGCTCCACTATCGTGCGACGGGTTATCAGATCCATATCGTTCGTCGAACGGGAGAAGTTGAGGTATTTACAGCCGTACATTATCGGCGGGCAAGCGGAGCGCATATGCACTGCCTTCGCGCCGTTGGTGTAAAGGAAATCAACGGTCTCCTTCAGCTGTGTTCCGCGCACTATGGAGTCGTCTACGAAAAGAAGATTCTTGTCCTCGATGAGCTGATGCACGGGGATCTGCTTCATATTTGCAATTTTATTGCGCTCGGATTGCTTCTGTGGCATAAAGCTTCGGGCCCAAGTAGGCGTATATTTTATATACGGTCTTGCAAAGGGGGCTTTGCTTTCGTTAGCGTATCCGATAGCGTGGGGTGTTCCTGAATCGGGCACGCCGCCGACGTAGTCAAGGTCACCGACAACGCCCGTTTCCTCGTCGTGCTTGGCTATTATAGCACCGTTGCGGTAACGCATAGCCTCAACGCTGACACCCTCGTACTCGGACGTGGGATATCCGAAATACGACCAAAGAAACGCGCACATACGCATCTTTTTGCCAGGTGCGGCAAGCCGCGTGAGGCTGTTTGCGGTAAGCTCAACGATCTCACCCGGTCCAAGCTCCTTTTCGCATTGATATCCGAGCTTGAAGCAAGCGTAGGATTCAAAGGAAACGCAATATCCATCGTCGTTCTTTCCGATGATCACGGGGATCCGACCAAGCTTATCGCGTGCGGCGATGATCTTTCCCTCGTCCGTAAGGATAAGGATGGACGCAGTACCCGATATCATTCGTTGGGCGAACTGGATTCCCTCAACAAAGGTGCTTTTTTGATTTATCATAGCCGCAACAAGCTCGTTTGCATTTATCCTTCCGCCCGTCATGGCGTCAAAATGACCACCGCTGAAGGAAAGATAGTGGTCGATAAGCTCGTTTGCGTTATTGATCTTACCTATCGTCGAGATCGCGTAGGTGCCGAGATTCGAGCGTATAAGAAGCGGCTGAGGGTCGGTGTCGCTGATACAGCCGATGGCGGCTTTGCCGCACATCTCGTCAAAAACGTGCTCAAACTTAGTCCTGAAAGGAGAATTTTGAATATTGTGAATTTCACGCTGAAGACCTATCTTTTCATCATAAGCCGCCATTCCTCCGCGGCTCGTTCCGAGATGAGAATGATAGTCCGTTCCAAAAAAGACCTCTGCTATAACGTCATGATTTGAAACAGCTCCAAAAAAACCACCCATTTGGTTGACCTCCCGATTTTGCGTTTTGTGCGAAATTATTTGTTGAACTCTGCCTCCACGGCGGCGTTCTTTTGAAGTACCTTTTCGGCATCCGATGCACGCTTTGCATCAAGCTTTGCGGCAAGCTCGGCGTCGGTAACGCCAAGTATTTGAATTGCTATCAAAGCGGCGTTGACTGCTCCGTCAACGGCAACCGTAGCCACGGGAATACCCGAGGGCATTTGCACGGTAGACAAAAGAGCGTCAAGACCGTCGAGCTTGTTCGAGCTACAGGGAATGCCTATTACGGGCAGCGTCGTGCGAGCGGCAAGCGCTCCCGCAAGATGTGCCGCCATACCTGCGGCGGCAATTATTGCACCAAAGCCGTTTTTTCTTGCTTCAGACGCAAAAACAGACGCCTCCTCGGGCGTTCTGTGCGCTGAAAAGATATGTACTTCATAGGGTACACCAAAAGATGCAAGAGTGTCTATTGCTTTACGAACAACGGGAAGATCGCTGTCACTTCCCATAACGATTCCAACTTTTTTCATTTCAACTACCTCCTAAAAATCAAAAAGGCGCACTTATTCCACAGAATAAATGTGCCCAGACGGTCGGCAAAGCGTACGCTCCACAGATTTCTGTTCCATTGTGTTACACCACATCATCCGTCAGTCACAGAAACCCTATAATTAACATAAATATAATATCATATTAAGCATTTTTTGTCAATAGTTTGTCAATAGAAAATAGATATTTTTTGAATTAATTTAACTGTTTTCTATTTCCCCCAAAAAAGCAAAATACACCCCGTCATAAAAGAGCAAGGGTGTATTTCGTTTTTGAAGGTCAGTTCTTTTGTGTCCTATATTTTTTAAGGGCAAGCAAAATGCCATCCAAAATCGGTTTTCCGTTAAATATAAGAACAGCTACAAGCAAAATCGCCTGATACAATATCCAATGCGGTAACTCCGCAACCATTATCCAAGCCTGAACTCCCACAAGCACCGTATTTACGGCAAGCTTTATGGGGTGGAAATTAAATCTAACGAATTTCTGTGCCGTAAGCGTTCTCAAGCCAAAGGATATGAAATAGCTCACCGCGGCGGCAAGTGCCGCACCGTGTGCGCCAATACGCGGTATGAGAACGAAAGAAAGCACCAGATTGACGATAGCACCCGTCATAGCGGTCAGGAATGACATAACGCTCTTCTTTTTGACAAGATAAACACTTCCCATAAAGGTCGTAAGCGCGGAAAACGTTGTAGCCATGATCAGCGTAGGCATATACTGCCACGCGCCGTAATACGAATCGGCATAAAGAATCATCGTGCATATCTTGCTAAAGGCGATAAGCCCCGATGCCGCCATAAAAATGATACCCATATAGCTATTGAACACCGTGGAGAAAAAGCTCCCCCTGTCGCTGTCGTCGGCATCGTTGACCGCCGAAAAATGCCACGCCTCTATAAAAATAGTAGTGAGCAGAGTTATTACGGTCGGTATCTTATATGATGCGGCAAAAAGGCCGTTTACGGCATCGCCGCAGACCTCCTTGACGACAAATCTGTTCGATACGCTCGTTATCCACCAAAAGATAGCCGTGGGGATCATCGGCACGCTGTATTTGAGCATCCCCTTTACGGTGCTTGCTTTTACAAAGCTGAAGCTGAAATCGCTATAGAGCCTCTTCCAGAACACCATAAGGAGCGTGACCAAAACGTTAGCAATGACAACGGACAAAACGTATCCCGTAACGCCCATTCCAAAGCAAACAAGGAATATAACGTTAAAGAGGATAGTAAGTGCCGTATTGACTATGCCCTGTATCGCAAAGCCCTTGGTGTCGCCCTTGCCTCTGATATAATTGGCGCAAGCGTGCTGTATATTTGCGCTCAAGACGTAAACGACGATAAGCCACGCGTATCCATCGACGAAATCAAATATAAACAGTAGCGGCGAAAGCACTAAAAACGCGCCGGCTCCGCACAAAAGCACGAAGATCCCCGATGAAAAGACCTCTTTGATCTTCTCCTTTGCGTCAAGCGCAAATCTGAAAATGCCGTCGCATATTCCGATAGCGAAAAGCGGCGACAAAAGATTGGCCGTCTGCGTTATCAGATCCGAGGTCGAATACTCTGCGGGTGACAGGATATTGGTATACAGCGGCATAAGAAGATAGACCATTATCTTCGAGGAAAACGTGCCTATCGCAAATATCGCCGCATTGGACAATAGCCTTTTGTATTTGTTCATCTAAATATATCCGTTCTTGCCGAAAGCGGCAGTTTTTACTGTACGTTCTCCCAGTTGTGCCAAACGTTCATAACGTCGTCATCATCCTCGAGCTTCTCGATGAGAAGTCCCATAAACTTGATGTCATCCTCGTTATCGAGCGTAACGGTGTTCTGCGGAACCTTTTCCTTTTCAGCCGATACTACAGTGTAGCCCGCAGCCTCGATAGCCGCCTGAACGTCGTAAAGGTCATCGGGCTCGGTGTATATCTCAAAAGCCTCGTCCTCGGCTGCAAAATCGGATGCACCCGCCTCAAGAGCGGTTTCCATAAGAGAATCCTCGTCGATATCGCCGTCCTCGTTAGAAATAACGATAATGCCCTTTAAGTCAAACATAAATCCTACGCAGCCCGACTGACCGAGGTTGCCGTGGTACTTCGAGAAATAGGAACGGACGTTACCTGCGGTACGGTTTCTGTTATCGGTGGTAGTCTCAACGATAACGGCTACGCCCGAGGGTCCGTAGCCCTCGTAAACAATCTCCTCGTACGCAACGTTATCCGCGCCGATAGCCTTTTTGATGGTTCTCTCGATGTTATCGTTGGGAACGTTGTTGGATTTCGCCTTCTGAATAAGATCCCTGAGCTTGGAGTTAGATGCAGGATCGGGGCCGCCCTCTTTTACTGCAATAGTGATCTCTTTACCTATTTTGGTAAACACCTTCGCCTTCTGCGCGTCGGTCTTTTCTTTTTTGTGCTTAATATTGCTCCATTTGCTGTGTCCGGACATTTTTTATACCTCTTTTTTAATGAATTTATATTTGTTTGGTCTTTTTAAGACAAATAAGCTCGAATGCAGTTCCGAGAACTATATTAGCCGCCTTTGTAAGCGCAACTCTCGTTTTTACGATCTCGGCATCCTCGTGCGTAAGTATCTGACAGTTGTGATAGAAGCGATTGTACGCCGCCGCAAGATCAAGGATAAAGTGCGTGATCACGGAAGGCTCGTAAGCCTCGAGCGCCGCGGAAACCTTTTCGGGGAACAGGGCAAGCACCTTAAGAAGCTCTCGCTCCTCCTCGGTCGTCACGCTGTATTTCTCGGGCGCAGGGATACCCTTTGCCTTTTCGATAAGCGAGCAGGTGCGCGCATAGGTGTACTGAACGTATGGGCCCGTGTTTCCGTCGTAGGAAAGCGCATCCTCAAGAATAAAGTTTATATCCTTTATACGGCTGTTGGAGAGGTAGTAGAACACGACTGCGCCGACGCCTACCTCCTCTGCTATTTTTGCCCTTTCGACCTCGCTCATATCGGGGTTCTTTTCAGCTGTTATCTGCGAGACCTTTTCGATCGCCATAGCGATAAGGTCCTTGAGCAGTATTACGTTGCCTGTACGGGTGGCAAGCTTTTCGCCGTTGATGCTGACAGTTCCGTAGGGAACGTGAACAAGCTCGGAATACCAATCATACCCCATCATCTCCACGACCTTGAACCACTGCGCAAAGTGCAGGGATTGTGCGGACGAGGTGACGTAGATGCATTTATCAAAGCCGTATTCCTGCTTGCGGTAAACGGCGGCGGCGATATCACGCGTGGGATAAAGAGTCGAGCCGTCACGCTTGAGAATAAGACAGGGGGGCATATTATACTCGGAGAGATCGACGATGGACGCGCCGTCATCGAGCTTCAAAAGTCCCATTTCGCGCAGCTTTTCGATCTGCGCGGGCATCTTGTCGGTATAAAAGCTTTCGCCCTTATAAGAATCGAAATCAATACCGAGCTGAGAATAAGTCTTTGAATATTCCTCAAGGCTTATCTTGATAAACCACTGCCACAGCTCGATATTTTCGGGATCGTTGCGCTCAAGCTTGGAAAACTCAAGGCGTGCCTCGTCGTTGAGCGCGGCATTCTCCTCCGCTTCCTTGTGGAAACGAACGTAAAGCTCAACGAGCTTGTCGATTCCGCCCTTTTCAATATCCTCGCGGCTTCCCCACTTGCGATATGCAACTATAAGCTTACCGAACTGAGTTCCCCAGTCCCCAAGATAGTTGATTCCGACGCACTTGTAGCCTGCAAACTCGTGAAGTCTTTTAAGAGAATGACCGATAATGGTAGTTCCAAGGTGTCCGATGTGGAAGGGCTTTGCTACGTTGGGCGATGAATAATCAAGCACAACGGTCTTACCCTCGCCGATACGCGGAGAGCCGTAGGACGCGCCCTCGGCGAAAACGTCAGAAAGCACTTGATCTGCAAGCATAGCGTCGTCAACCTTAAAGTTGAGATAACCGTTGAGCGCCTTTGCCGATACGCCGATATCAGCGCCTGCAAGTGCTTCTTCGAGAGAGAGCGCTATCTGTATGGGAGAGCGACGCAGGGTGCGGCTGAGCTTGAAGCAAGGCATAGCAACGTCCCCCATTGAGGCGTCGGGCGGGTATTCAAGAAGCTCCTCGATCTCATTCGGCTCGAGTGCCGTGCCGCCAAACGCATCAGCTGAGCGCTTGGCAATTTCTTCTGCAATGATTTTTTTGAATTTCTGCATGATGTTCTTCCTAAAATATTTAATAATTTTTTCCTTCGTTTATCATATCGACAGCCGCCTGACGCTGTGCGTCGGTAACTGCGATGCCGCCGAGTATTCGTGCGGTTTCGTTGATCCTTCCCCGCTCGTCAAGCAAAGCAACGGCGGTTTCCGACCTGCCGTCCTGCTCGCTTTTCGAGATGAGGAAATGCTCGTGCGCGAGCGACGCTATCTGTGCCGAGTGCGTTACGCAAAGCACCTGTGCCGAGGTTGCCGCCTGCTTTAGCTTAACGCCGATCTTGCGCGAGGTCTTGCCCGAAACACCCGTATCTATCTCGTCGAAAATGAGCGTCGATACCCCGTCTGCGTCGGCACGCGCACACTTGACCGCGAGCATAACGCGCGACAGCTCGCCGCCTGACGCGACCCTTGAAAGCGGCAAAAGCGGCTCACCCGGGTTGGTTGCGATAAGAAAGCTTGCGGTATTACAGCCGCGGCTGTCAAGCGTTTCATTCTCCGTGACGGACACGGCGAAGCGCACCTTAGGCATATCGAGATATGCGAGAGTTTCAACGATGTTTCTTTCAATGCTTGCCGCCGCACGCTTTCGCACCGCGCTTATAGACAACGCCATTTTGCGAAGCTCCGCCTCTATCGCCTGATATTCGGCTGAAAGCTCCTCCAAGATCCCATCGGAATTGTCTATTTCGTCAAGCCTCTTTTTTGCGTTTTCCGCAAAATCAAGCACCTCGTCAAGCGTCGTTCCGTATTTGCGCTTCAGCCTCGTTATCGTCTGAAGCCTCGACTCGATAGCATCAAGTCGCTTTACGGGATCGTCGTCAAAGCCGTATTCCTCCGACCTTGCAAATATCTCACCCGCGATATCGTCAAGCTCGTACTTACAGCTTTTCAGCTTTTCGCAAAGCTCGCCGTATTCGGGGATAACGTCCACAAGCTTTGAGAGTGCGTCTGCGGCACGCTCGACCATATACGATGCCGTAATTCCCTTTTCATTTTTATAAAGCGCGCGCAATGCGGCATCCGAGTGCTTTTTTATGCGCTCAAGGCTTGATAGGCGCTTTGCCTCTGCGGCAAGCGCGTCCTCCTCGCCACGCTTCAGCTTATGCGAGGATATGTCCTTTATCTGATACTCAAGCATATCGCGCAGCTGATATTTTTCAGCCTCGCTTTTTTTAAGTGCGCTTATGCGCGAGCCAAGCTCCTTCCATTTGCCAAAAAGCGCAGAATACTCCGAAAGCGCATCGGCATTGCCGCATAGAGTATCGATAAGCTCGAGATTTGCATCGCTATCGTAAAGGCGGCGATTATCGTGCTGACCGTGTATGGAAACAAGAACGCTTCCCACGCTTCGCAGCACCTGCTGTGAAACCGCCTTGCCGTCGATACGGCATACGGACTTGCCGTCCGCGCTCATCGTACGTTCAAGGGAAAGCTCGTCCCCATCAATACCAAGCGAAGCAAGAACGGACTTTTCTTTTTCTGTAAAATCGGTAAAGTAAGCGCTGACTATGGCCTTACTTTCGCCCGTGCGCACAAGCTCGCGCACGGTTTTATTACACAGCAGAAAATTGACGCTGTCGATTATTATCGACTTTCCCGCGCCCGTTTCTCCCGTCATTACGGACAAGCCATCGCTCGGCTCGAAATCAAGCCTTTTGATGACCGCCATATTTTCAATATGAAGTGATCGAAGCATTTTATATAGATTTAAGCATAGTTTTGATGCGCTCGCTTATATCCTTTGCGGCATCGTGCGTTCTTGCGACAAGAATGATGCAATCATCGCCAGCAACACAGCCTAAAATATCGTGCGACTCAATAGCGTCAAGTCCCGTAGCAACTGCCTGAGCAAGTCCTGCAAATGTTTTTAGAACTACAATATTGCCTGAAAAATCGACCTTTTTTATCGACTCCACAAGAACGCTGTTAAACTTAAACGTCGGCTCTCTGTCGTCCTTTGAGGGAATGGTGTAGCGATAAGAGCCGCGTCCCGTGGGGACCTTCGTAAGCTTAAGCTCCCTGATATCCCTCGACACGGTCGCCTGAGTAACGTCGTAGCCCTCTCGGCGAAGCATTCCGATAAGCTCCTCTTGGGTATCTATCTCGTACCTTGTTACAAGATTTATTATCTTTTCCTGTCTTCTGCTTTTCATTTTTTCACCTACTTATGAATAGAGCTTTGCAAAAAGCTCGCTGTATTTCTTTTTATCCTTTACGCGAATGAGCTTCGTTATTTTCTCCGAATTCATTACGCGCACGATATTTCCGTGGTCGAGCCTGATATTAACTCTACCGTCGATCGTGAGAAAGAGGTTGGGCTCTCTCTCGCAGGTGTTTTTTACTTCAATGACAGATTCACTCGGAAAGACCATCGCCCTTGATACGAGCGAATGTGCGCAAACGGGGGTAATGCATATCCCTTTTACGCGTGGGTCAATAACGGGGCCGCCCGCGGAGAGCGAGTACGCGGTAGAGCCCGTCGGTGTTGAAACGATCATACCGTCAGCGCGGTAAGCATCGATAAGGTTACCGTCCTCGTAGACCTCAAGGTCTACCATTCTTGCAACCGCGCCGTTGGAAATAACGGCATCGTTGAGCGCACGGTTTTCGTGAAAGACCTTCGTGCCGCTGACGGCTTGCACCTTGAGCATTGAGCGCTCCTCTATCCTATATTCACCGTTCATAACCTTTTCAATGAGATCAAGCTCGTTGACCTCAAGCTCCGTCATATAGCCGAGCCTACCCTTGTTAATGCCGAGAATGGGAATTTCGCGCTCTGCGGCTCTCCTTGCCGCATCAAGCACCGAGCCATCACCGCCGATAACAACGACGATGTCGGCGTTTTCGTACAGCTTTGCACCGGGCAAAAGCACGGGTATGTGGCAATCAACGCGTCCCTTGGCATAATACGGGGCGGCCACCTCTGCGCCGTATTCAAGGAATTTTTGAATAACCTTTTCCGCTACGGCCGCCTTGCCCGGAATATTGAAATTCGTGATTACCGACACTCTTTTCATAATTAATCTTCCTTTCGGATCGGCTCAGTATTTTAATGAGTCTACGATCCTGTCAGTTTTATCATTGTTCGTCATGGAAAATAATGCGAGATACTCGCGGTTTCCGTCGCCTCCGCATATCGGGGACGGAATAATGCCTTCAACGTAAAGCCCCGCCTGACGCGCCGCCTCTATGACGCGAATAACTGCGGCTTTTCTGTCCTCGGCGTGGCGGACTATGCCGCCCTTACCGACTCCGCTTCGTCCGACCTCGAACTGCGGCTTGATCAGCGTTATCGCCACGCCTCCGTCCTTAAGAAGCGCGGGGATCTGCGGTAAAATATATGTTTGGGAAATAAACGAAACGTCCATAACGGCAATATCACACGGCTCACCTATGTCCGCAAGGGTAAGCGCGCGTGCGTTAAGCCCTTCAAGGGATCTTACTCTGCTATCGGCAAGCAAGGCCTCGTTTAGCTGTCCGTGTCCCGAATCAACGGCAACGACGCAAGCCGCGCCGTGCTGTAAAAGGCAATCCGTAAAGCCGCCCGTGGACGCGCCGATATCAACGGCACGCATTCCCGTAGGATCTACGTCAAACGCCTTAAGAGCTTCCTCAAGCTTGAGTCCACCGCGACTGACGTAAGGGATAAGCGGCGTAAATTCCACCTCGTGCGGCAGAGCTTCGTCTATTTTTTCGCCCGCCTTGGTAATCGTCCTGCCGTCTATCTTAACGAGCGCTGCATCTATTGATTTTTTTGCCGCCTCGCGGCTTTTTGCGTAGCCCCGCTCAACGAGAAAAACGTCAACTCTCATCAGTTCTTCCTTTGGAGCAGGTATTTTGCAAGCTCGACGAGCATTTCGGTGTTTTGATACGCCGAGATGCGCTTTATCGCGCTTTCCGTTATCGCGTCAGCGAATTTAAGCGCTTCGTCGGGCATCATAAAGCTCATAAACGTGGTTTTGTTGTGTTCGCTGTCCTTGCCTACGGTCTTTCCGAGAGTTGTGGAATCCGAGGTAACGTCAAGCACGTCGTCTATTATCTGAAACGCAAGACCTATCGCTCTTGCAAATTCATTTGCGGTGCTCGTCCTCTCGTCACCGTCCGCAAGTCCTGCGGCAACACAGCCAAGGTAAACGCTGACCGCTATAAGCTCGCCCGTTTTTTTATTGTGTAGCTTTTCAAGCGTGGCACGGTCAAGCGCTTGCTTTTCTCCTCGAAGGTCGATCATCTGACCGCCGATCATACCCTCGCTTCCTGCCGCACGCGACAGCGCAAGCGCGGCTCTGCGAGCGTCCGACGCGCAAACACAAGGATTTGCAAGCGCGACCTCTATGGAGCGTATGGCAAGAGAATCCCCCGCAAGCAACGCCGTCGCCTCGCCAAACACCTTGTGCGAGGTCGGTCTGCCGCGGCGAAGATCGTCGTCGTCCATGCAGGGCAGATCGTCGTGTATGAGCGAAAAGGTATGCATCATCTCTATCGCGAGCGCAAATGGCATAGATGCGCTCTTGTTGCCGCCAAATGCGCGGCAGGCTTCGTTTACAAGATACGCCCTTATGCGCTTTCCGCCTGCGAGAAGGCTGTATATCTCAGCCTCTCTTACCTCTGCGGTGTCGGGATCGGAAAACGATGAATAATACTCGTTTACCGCTTTTTCTATATCCGCACTATTTTCGGCAAGCGACCTTAAAAGTCTGTCACGCATTGTCGGCATTTCCTCCGACGGAAACGGTAATTATCTTTTGCTTTGCTTCCTCAAGCGTAGTCGAGCAGGAGCGCACAAGCGCAACTCCCTCCTCGTAAAGCTTCATAGCCTCCTCAAGCGACGTTTTGCCGTCCTCAAGCGCTCTGACGACCGCCTCAAGCCTTGCGATAGCTTGTTCAAAGGTAATATTTTCCATTGACATCATTCTATCTCCGTTTGTTTTTTAGTTATTTGCGTTATCGTAGCCCGCGCCTCGCCGTCGGAAAGCGTAATGTCCGCCTCCTGACCTACCGTCAGCTCCGCCACGGAGCTGACCACGCCCCCGTCGCCTCGGACAACGGCGTAGCCGCGCGATATGACCTTCAAGGGACTCATCGCGTCGAGCTTTGACGCCGTCCTCGCGAGCTTTGCCGAAGACGCCTCTATTGCTTTTTCATATCCGTTATCAAGCTTTTCGGCAAACCTTGAAACGGTGTCAAGGCGTATATCAAGCAGAGTTTGCGGAGAGCGCAGAACTCTTGCCGACGCAAGCGTGTCAAGCTGCTTTTCAAAATGCTCAATGCGCCCCGACATAATGCTCGTGCAGCGCGCGGTAACGTTTGCAAGCTTGCGCAAAAGCTCGGCTCTGTCGGGAACGGCAAGCTCTGCCGCAGCTGACGGCGTGGGCGCACGAAGATCGCTGACAAAATCCGTTATCGTAAAATCGGTTTCATGTCCGACGGCGCTGATAATGGGAATATCGGATGCCGCAACTGCTCTTGCAAGTCCTTCGTCGTTAAAGGCGCTTAAGTCCTCGCCCGATCCGCCGCCGCGCCCGATGATTATAACGTCGGGGGCGGGTATTTCTCTAAAGTTTTTGGGATCGTTAAAAAATCTTACTCCGTCAGCCACGCTTTTAGCGGCGGACACGCCCTGAACGAGCGCTGGGTATATGAGCACGCTCGCAACGGGATATCTGCGTGATAAAACGTTCATAATATCCCTTATTGCCGCGCCCGTTGACGAGGTAACTACCCCCACGGTGCTTGGAAATTTGGGAAGCGGCTTTTTTCTCGATTGGTCAAAAAGCCCCTCTGCCTCAAGCTTCTTTTTTAACAGCTCAAAGGCGATATATTGATCTCCTATTCCGTCGGGTATCATATTTGAAACGTATATCTGATACGCTCCGTCGCGCGGGTAAACGGAGACTCTGCCGTAAAGCGTTACGGTCATTCCGTTTTCGGGCGCAAACTTCAATTTTGCCGCGGACGACGCGAACATCACGCAACGGATAAGAGATTCGTTATCCTTGAGCGAAAAATAAAGATGCCCCGTGGAGTAGTGATTTTTGAAATTTGATATCTCGCCGCAAACCGAAACGGCTGAAAGAACGTCGTCGGTATCAAAAAGCGTTTTGACGTAGTTATTAAGCTGTGTGACCGTCAATGCGGCGTTTCTTGCTTCATAAGCCATTTTCATAAATATATTTTTTTCTCGCAAGCAGAGCCGTTCCGACGGCGTTATCTGACGAATATTCGGGATTTGTAAAATAGCAATCACCGAGGCTCGCAAGTCTGCTTTGGATCATTTTGTTGCTCATCACACCGCCTGCCCACACTATAGGCAATCCTCCGCACTGCTCGCGTGCGTTTTGTGCAAGCTTTGAAAAGGTTTTTGAGAGAAAAGCGAAAACGTAAGCGCACACAGCTTCCGCCGTTTCGCCGCCGACTATAAGCTTTTCCGCGTTGTTTTCAAGCCCCGAAAGGTTACATTCAAGCCCCTTCACCGAGGTCTTTAAGGGCGCTGTTTTTCCGTCAAACGCCTCTGCCGCCTTCTCCATTGCGGGACCGCACGGAAAAGCGTAGCCGAGCCGCACGCCTATCCTGTCGATCGCCTGACCTGCATTGAGGTCGGACGTGCCGCCAACGAGCCGCACGTCAAGGTCGGTCGCGTTAAGCGTGACCTTAAGTATCTCCGTAGTGCCGCCCGAAACGTGAAAGGCAAGAAACTCGTCCTTTTCTTCCCCTGCCGCGCCCGACGTGGAATAAGCCGCCATAATGTGCCCTTGCTGATGCGAAAACTTATAAAGCGGTGCGGCACAGCCCGCGCAAAAAGCCTCGGCGGCGGCAACGCCCGTAAGAAAGCACGGCATATAGGAGCCCTCGTTATTTCGCGGCTGCGAGGAAACTCCCACGGCGCAAACGCTCCGATCCGCGATAAGCGCGGAAAGCTCGTTCATAAGCGCGGGGAGATTTTTAACGTGCGCGAAAACGGCATCCGATTGGCGCAAGCCGCGCTCGCCGTCCTTTACGGGAAGCGGACGCTTCAAGTTAGCCACGATATTTCCGTCAATATCGCAAACGGCAACTGACGTCGTGTAATTGCTGGTATCAATACCGCAAAAAAGCATCAGGCGTTCTCCTCTGCCTTTTTGGCTCTCATTACGGAATTAAGCACGCCGTTTACGAATGGACGCGCCTTGTCAGCATCGTCGAATCGTTTTACAAGCTCGATAGCCTCGTTAAGCGAAACGTTATCGGGAACGTCATCGCGGAAATACATCTCGTACACCGACAGGCGCATTATAGCGCGGGATACGGGAGATATTCTCGATATCTTCCAGCCGCGCGAATATTTTTCGATAAGCTCGTCGCAAAACGGCATTTTTTCGATAGCGCCGAAATACGTGCTTCTTACGTACTCGTCAGCCTCAAGACTGCGGAACTCGACCGCCCCGTCGAATACCTCCTCGGGAGTTGCGTCCTTTCTGAAATCCTTTTCAAACAAAAGAGAGAAGACCGCTTCTCTTGCTTCTTTTCTTGTCATTTGCATTTCCTTTCAACGCCAATAGGCTCGCTATGGCATATAAACCCATAATATATTTATTATACCTCTTTTATTCAAAAAGTCAACACATATAATGAATATTTCTTGAAATATTCACTCAAAATATTCATTTTCCCATTTTATATTGCTTTTTGGCGTTTTTTGTGATAAACTGTCATTTGTAAATTCAATTTCGGAGAACGCTATGATCAAAAAAATACTTACTAAAGCTTGTATATATTTTTCAGTAATCTGCGGCGCTTACGCCTTCGCTATGCTTGCATTTCACGGCGCAAGCGGCGGTCTCGGCGCACTTCGCGTGCTGTTGTTCCTTCCCTTTTGTCTTGCCTTCGGTGCGGCGTCGGTGCAGCTTACGGACGCGCAGTACGACAAGGCGTACCGCAGACTCCTGCACGCTCTTCTGACGGTCGGCGGCGCGATACTTTTTCTCCTGCTCCCCGCAGGTCTTAAGGGCTCACAGAACCTCACGGGCAGCGTGCTGATCCTCGTTGGATACATAATCGTGGTCGCCGTTTCCTCGCTCTTCAAAAAGCGCGTTTCAAAGGCACTTGAAGAGGACAAAAAATACAGAAAGTAAGCATAATAAAAAATGAGCAAAAACAGCAAGAAAAAAACTCCTCGGACGCAATACGTTGCCCTGGCATCCATGTTCCTTGTCGGCGCGGCTTTGGGTCTTTTTACGGTTTTATATGTCGAAAACTCAAGCACGGACGAGCCTGCGTATAAAACGCTCCTTTCGTACGCCGTACTGCTTGGCGGAATATACGTCGCAAACTTTTTCCATATAATAGTGCACGAGGCGGGACACCTTGTTTTCGGTTTGCTTTCGGGATATAAATTCGTTTCGTTCCGCGTACTTTCGTTTACGTGGGTAAAGGAAAACGATAAGATCAAATTCAGGCGGATTGCCATTGCGGGAACTGCGGGACAATGCCTTATGTCACCGCCCGATATGAAGGACGGCAAGTTCCCCGTAGCTTTGATCAATTTCGGCGGCGTTATCTTTAACGCGATCTTCTCCGTCCTGTTTTTGATAGGATATTTTCTTTTTTCAAGCTATTCGTATTTAAACACCTTGCTTCTTGTTTTTACCATTTTCGGCTTTGTTCTTGTCATCTTCAACGGCGTGCCGTTGCGTATGGGAGGCGTTGACAACGACGGTTACAACGCCATCTCTCTTTCTAAAAATGAAAAAGCGCTTGAGGCGTTTTGGCTCCAGTTGAAGATGGTTGAGCTACAGTCTATGGGACTTCGCATCAAGGATATGCCTGCGGAGTGGTTTTCCGTTCCCTCGGACGAGGATATGAAAAACAATATGGTCGCGGCGCGTGGCGTGTTCGCCTGCAACAGACTTATGGACGAGGAGCGCTTTGAGGAGGCTGATGCTCTTATGGCGCACATTCTTGATATCGACAGCGGGGCGGTGGGAATTTACAGCAATCTTTTGACGTGCGACAGGATTTTCGTCGAGCTTATATCCGAAAATCGCCGCGACGTTATCGAGGATATGCTGTCAAAGGAGCTTACAAGGTTCATGAAGACGATGAAAAACTACCCTTCCATTCTTCGGACCGAGTATTCGCTCGCTTTGCTTTTTGAGAATGATGCGAAAAAGGCAGATAAAATAAAGGCGCAATTCGACAAAGCCTCAAGGAAATACCCTTATCAGCAGGAGATCCAACCCGAAAAAGCTATGATGGATCTCGCGCAGGAGAAATATCAAGCTACTGTTACTTAAAACACAGAAGCCGCCGAGAGCGATTTTATCGCTCTCGGCGGTTTTTTCGTTGTTTTGTTACATACTATACAACATATTTTTCGGCTTGTACCTTAAATAGCGTAGCGTATTTGCCGTTTTTTGCCATCAGCTCGCGATGGCTTCCGATCTCAATTATGCGCCCGCCGTCAAACATACATATCCTATCAGCACCAACAGTTGTGGAAAGTCTGTGCGAAATGAATACGACAGTTTTGTCCTTTGAATACTTCATAATGCTTTCGTTAAGCTCGTGCTCCGCTATCGGATCTATTGCGGATGAGGGCTCATCCAAAACAGCTAAAGCGCTGTTTTGCACAAATGCTCTGGCAATAGCGACCTTTTGCGCCTCGCCGCCCGACAGATTTCTGCCCTTTTCGTCAAACTCGCGCGTAAGGACTGTGTGTATTCCGTCGCGCCACGCAAGCACGTCGCGCTCAAAGCCTGTAAAGCGCAACGCATTCTTCACAAGCTCCTCTTTGTCGGCACAAAATTCGTCACCAAGCACGTTTTCAGCCAAAGTCGCGGCAAATATCCGATAATCCTGAAAAACAGCCGAAAGCCTTTGTCTATAGCTTTCCTCATCAAACTCGCGAATATCTATGCCGTTATAAAGGATGCATCCGCTGCTCGGCTGATATAAGCCCAAAAGCAGCTTCACGAAGGTGGTCTTTCCGGCGCCGTTAGAGCCTACGATCGCAAGCTTTTCGTTTTTGCGAATGGTGAGTGAAACGTCGTGTAAGACCTCCTTGCCATCGGCATATCCAAACGAAACGCCGCGAAACTCAATATACTCAAGTGCGGGGATATCCTTGCGCTTTTCTTCTTGTGCATCCTTTGAGATAAACGCCCTTACCATATCCATTTGCTTGCTCTGCGTAGGCAGCTTGGTAATAAAATCGCTTATCTTTTTAAGCGTATCCCTAAAGGTCATATTTGCATTGACGACTACGGTAAATTCACCGAGCGTGATCGTTCCCGTGACAGCAAGCTTGTATAAAAGCATAGCGATAACGATGCCGTATACGAGCTGTAGGTTCAAAAATATCAAGCCGTCCCACAGCGTTTTCTTTTTACCGAAACGCTTGGTAAGCGTGCCGAACTCCTCGGCCGCCTCATCGTATTTATTGTCGATGCACTCCTTAAAGCGCGTCATTCTCAGCTCTTTTGCGTCTTCGGAAAGCTTAAAGGTTCGCTCAACGTACTTGCTCTTTCTTTCGTTTTCCGCAAGTGCGATCTTCTCGTCAAGCCTCACTTTTTTCAGCTTTCTGTTTAGATACGCCGACAAGAAAGAGCTTATCAGTATCA
Organism: Clostridia bacterium; assembly: GCA_017522125.1. Taxonomy (GTDB): domain Bacteria; phylum Bacillota; class Clostridia; order Oscillospirales; family CAG-272; genus CAG-390. The sequence continues at coordinate 18,083 of JAFXAC010000003.1, forward strand.
CAAGGCAGGTAGTGACGTCTACACTGATCAAAATATGGAATACCGAGGCTATCGTCAAAACCGCACCGAGCAGATCCGAAAGATTTTTTATCGCCGTCATAAAATATGAATCGGTAAACTGCATGGACAAAATGAAATCATTGTAAAAGGCGGGATCGTCGTATTTTGCAAGCTCGATTCTTCTCGCCTTTTCAAACATTTCAAGCTGCATGCGGTAGTGCAATTTTTCTTTATATATCGGGGTAATATAAGTATTGTAGACCTGATTCCACGCGCCGACGCCGACCTTCAGAGCAAGCATTCCAAGCGTGATATAAAACGCCTCGGCAAAAGAGCCGTTGCCGTCAAGCATCGTATAGAGTCTGCTGAGCAGAAGCAAGGATATCGGGGATTCGATGCCGCGTGTAAGAATACGCAGAATCGAAAAGAAAAAGTATGGCTTTGAATACTGCCACAAAAAGCTCATGGAAAAGAGGTTGTTTTTAAGAATGTGCCGCCACGAATTTCTTTCTTTGCTCATCACAGCGTCTCCCCTTTCATGCCCTCTTTATATTGGCTTGCCTGAACGGTGAACATCTCGGCATACAGCCCGCCGCGTGCCATAAGCTCACCGTGCGTGCCCGATTCCTTTATTTCGCCGCTATCCATAAGAAGTATCTTGTCGGCATCGACCGCCGTGGATAGCCTGTGCGAGATAAATATCATCGTTTTTCCCTTGCAGGCGGCGCGCATCGTGTCGTACATTTGGCGCTCTGCCAAAGGATCGAGCGCCGAGGATGGCTCGTCTAAAATAACGGTATTGCAGTTTTGGGCATAGATCGCCGCGATTGCGAGCTTTTGCGCCTCGCCGCCCGAAAGTATCAATCCGTCCTTTGAAAATTCCTTTGTCAGAAGCGTATGAATGCCGTCCTTGGTTCTTTGTACCTTGTCAAGAAGTCCTACCCTATCGAGCGCACGAAGAACAGTTTTCTCATCCTCGTTTTTATACGGTCGCCCAAGCACGTTTTCGGCAACGCTAAGCGCAAATGGCTTGTAGTCCTGCATAACCACCCCAATGGTATCGCGGTAGCTCGTCAGCTCGTATTGCTTGATGTCGCGCCCATCGAGCATGATTTTACCGCTTGTGGCATCGTAAAGCCGCATTAAGAGCTTTACAAGGGTAGTTTTACCCGCGCCGTTTCTGCCTACGATAGCAATAGTCTCACCTCTGCGTATCTTAACGCTTACGTGCTTTAAGGTTTCGGTAGCGCTTCCCTCATAAGTAAAAGAGACGTCCGCAAGCTCGATATCTCCCGCCTGCGCACGCAGTCCGCCGCGAGCGCTGTCGATCTGTGTTTTCTTTTTCAGAAACGCGCGAAGATCGGACATTTTCAGCGAAATATCGCTCATCGTTGCATACCAATTCGCCACGCTCTTTATCGGATTTACGATAGCGCTCAACGACGCAAGCACCACAAGGCAATCCCCCACATAGATCGTGTGTGTAACGAGCGTATGATAAAGGCAATATATCTGCGCCGCATATATTGGGATATTAAGCCCAAGATTGTTTACGATATAGTAGCCGAGCGCAACTCTGCGCCCCTCTTTTTTCACCGCGGCGGTATACTCCTCCGAGGCATCGGTAAATTGCCGCCTAAGCACTCGCCAGATGTTTGAAAGGCGCAGTTCTTTTGCGTAATCTTTAAGATAAAATGCCCTGCGTGCATAGCTCTTTTTGCGCTCTATCTCCCGCAGATGCGAGTCGTAAATATGTTTTTTTCTGATAAGCCTTACGTAATACAGATTCAGAAGCACGGGAATTACAGCGAAAACTATAAGAACGGGATCTATCGCAAAAACGAGCCACGAGGAAAGCGATATGCTCATAATAACGCTGATCCAGCTTATAAGCAAGCCGAGTGTCTGATCCATCGACACTTGAGTGTTTGACAAAACTCTGTCGAACAGCGCGTATGAATCGGGCATTTCGTAATTTACAAGGTCCGCTTCAACCGCTTTTTGATAAAGCGATTTACGAAGGCGCACTTCGCCGCGCTTGTTGGCAATCGGAAGCCAAACGTTTATAAAAAACTTGTGTATCAACTCATAGATAACGCGCAGAGTTATAACAACCGCCGTATACGCCAATAAAGCAGCTACGCTCTTGCCCGTTTGAACGCCGTTAACGATATATCGGAGCATATATGCGTTGCTGAAAAACACGATGAAATTTCCGCAGACCGTCAATATCGCGTCGCAGACAAGGACACCGCGAAAATATTTCGCTGCTTGCTTTACCGAATAAGCAAAGGACGCGAGTACGTCACAAAAACCGTTTTTCTTCAAGCTTTTCACCCTTTCTTGCGCCGTTTTTGAGAGTTACTTATTATAGCACAGTAAAAACACAAATACAAGACTTGACTTTTTTGCATTTTTGTGGTATAATATATGTGTAAGGAAATACCGCCGAGAGAGATTTTATCGCTCTCGGCGGTATTTTCATACTATACTTTTATAGATAAATATAAGCACCAATGACAGGGGATGTCTTATCGTCGTAAATGAGCCAACCATCCTTCAAAGCCTGTTCCAGCACATAGCGGCGATCAACTCCGTTCTTCTGCAAAGCAAAGAACCTCAAGTTTTCATTGCTTGCAATGCTATCGGGAAGATCCTTTACAATAATCTTACTGGAGAAGTCCATAACTTCTCGGAGCATTTTTTTGATTTCCGTTGCCGTACCCATCAGCGACTTCTTTTCTTCATCAGTGAACGATTCAAGATATTTTTCCCTTGCACCCTCTTTAAACACGATGATGGTAGGCTCGTATCCTGTCTCGGTCTTTATGATATAGCCGTATGAAAGCAGACGATCCATCCAATACGTCTCACATGCTTCCCACTTTCCTTCGACAACCGCTTTCAGTGTCAAGGTCTCGTCGTAAGTCAGATACTCGGGGGTCTTCATACAAATATCGTCATGCTTGTATTTAAACTGTTGGAAATACACAGCGGGTTGATCCTCCCGCACCTTAAGGCAACCGTGAAGGCCTACCCAAGGAATATCGGGAATGTCCGCTTTTTGATAGCCCACGATGTCCCAACATCCTCCGTCGGGACGCTTGGTGTAGCTTTTTTCATAATAACCCTCCGGAGATGCAGAGAACACGAGTATATCAAAGGCATGCATCAAAAGCGTCCACTTGGCGTCCTCGTACGTCTGATACTTTCCAAAGCAGTTGATGCCATGAGCTTCACAGATCTGAATAAAATTATCGATAAGCTTGGTAAACAACCCCGTAAGCTGCGGTATCATGCGATCATTGTATGCCCATATTTTTTCCTGCGCCTGACTACTCAGGATGGGAAAAGCAGTCTCATATTTGTTTCCATTACGAACAAGCATTGTCTGCTCTACCAGATATCTTAACTCGTCCTCCATATAAGGAAGTGCCACGCCGAGTTCGAGTGATAACTCCTCGGCGGTGGTGGGATTTCCATATGCCTCAAGGAAAATGTTTTTGTAAATCTTGTGGTTGAAAATAGTCCACGGTTGACCGAAATTTCCAAACGAATCACAGCTACAACTGAAATCAATTTCTTCCGGCTTGTAGCTTCTTACACCAAACTCTCTTGCCATATCCATACCTTCTTTCAATATGATTCTTGCGCGATGAAGCCTTTGCTGAACCGCGCTAATCGAAATAGAAAGCGACGATGCAATGTCACGAACGCTCTTGTTTTCTATGTAATAGGCAACGACGATGTTGCGATAATCGCTTTTGATGAACGCCAGCTCCCGCCGAAGCAGAGCCATTTGCTCTGTATGTATCATTTCATCAAGGATATTTTCACTCTCGTCCTCCATTTCATAATCGTCGATATCGGAACCGGTTACCGACTCGTTTCGACTATGCTTTTCTTTTGCCCATACGGAATAACGGTTACGCGCAATCTGCCATACCCATGCTGAAAAGCTCGTTGGTATCGTGCCTCTATTCAAAGCCGTGATAATCTGAAGTGCTATATCTTGCGTCAGATCTTCAGCTTCGATATGGTTTCCTGTCTTTTTCAAGCAGAAATAAAACAGCTTTTCCATATAATTCTCAGCAAACTCTCCGATGAGCTGATCGCGCATTTTATTCGTTCCCTGCATTTTCTCGCCTCCTTTCATCCGTATAGTGTAGTGTTTTTCGATTTGCTGACAAGATTATTGGGAATATTATAACATAAATTTATGAATTAGTCTATAATAAAACCGCCGAGAGTGTCCAAAGGGCGCTCTCGGCAGTAAAATTATTTATGGGTTGATGCTTTTTCCTTCGACGCAGAACACTCCGTTCGTCAAAGGCTTTTCAAAATCGGGTTTATCCAACAGACCTCTACGAATCAATTCATCGGTAACATATCCGATAATCTGATACAGATAACAATTTACCCATTGATTGATTTGATCGTGCAGATGCTTTGGCACAAAGCTTTCAAAATTCTTGCGCACTGCCATAATCCATTCAGCAAGAAGATCGTTTATTTTTTCATCGGTCATATCAAACAGCGAAACAAATTTTGCGAACTGTTCCTCCGTGAAATAAGGAATATTAAGATAATAATCGCCATCAGTGAGCTTGATCAAATTGTTTTCAAGGAAGTGCGCAGCATCTTCGTCAGTAAGGGCATCTTTAGATATCATTCTGTTTTCAATGTTTTGAGCTACCCCTGTTTTACACATCCATCGTGTCCCGTTGTTATGATAAACATTATAATCAAAATACTTACTGATCCAATAATAGTAGATTTGCGGCGAAGGATTGTTTTCATCAACCGCTACGTTACAGCCAGAATTATATTCAGCGCAGTTTTCGGTTTCATCTACGGTTTCTTCGACGATAAACCAACCATAACCGCCATCCTTTCTCGGAGGATATGGACCGTTTTCCAGCTTTAAGTGATTATTCTTTACATTGCGAATTTTTCGTCTAAGCAGATATGGAACAATGATATAACCAAGCCTACCTATGCCGAAATCATTGCCGTAAAAATCTAAAGCGCTGATTTTATTTTCAGCTTCTCTTAGTATAACTGCAAATTTATCTGCAAGCATATTGACTATCGACGCGGAAACATCCTCGGTCTGCTTTCTATCTTTCAAGCGGAAAATAATAAAATTAGTTACGTATTTGTTGCCAATCTTGCAGATAGCATCTCCGTATTCAAGGCGAGGAATCTCATCCTCGATATACATGGTGGGGACACCCGTGCTCATACTGATTTCCTCTACTGTCAAAGGTTTCTCGTAAGCCGCAAGACAGATTGCTCGTGCAATTTGCGAGGATAAATATTGATGCGTATTTGCATGACCATTGCATACCATCGTATTCCAATTGATTCTTTGAAACACCTTATCCATTTTGTCTTCTCCTATCCTATCTCTGATTTTTTGGCGTCCTACATTCAGACGCCATTTGATTGTGTTTTCGGAAAGTGAATACTTTTTTGCAAGACTTCTGACCGGTAATTCTCCAATATAGTAGTCTACAAAAATATTCCTGTACTCGGAAGATAACGTATGTAAATACCGAAATACCATTTCATATTGCTCTTGTGTGTTGTCTTCATCAATATCGGAGTAATCAGCAATATCAAAGAGTTCGTCTTCGCATGACAATGCGATTTGATTTTTATTTCGAGCGGCAATGAATCGCGCATATCGGTTATGTGCGATTCGCCAAACCCAAGCGTCAAGCGATTCAATTTGATATTTGTTCATTCCATCAAGAATGTGACAAATAATCTCGCTCGCAAGATCCTCGGCATCATAACGATTTGATAGTCTTTTACAACAGAAACGAAATATCGGTTCGATATATGGGATGATTTTGTTCTCGTCCAAGTTTTTCTCCTCCTTTCTTCAGCGTTGCAATCATGATTACACCCTTATAGTGCATCAATACCAATTTGGATAGGTGATTTTATAAAATTATATCATAAATTTATGAATTAGTCTATAACGAAATCGCCGAGAGCGTCCAAAGGGCGCTCTCGGCGGTTTTTATCAATTTATTTTGTAGCCGTTTGAGGTGTGCAAGACGGTTGCCTCGCGACTATCGAGCATTTCTTCGAGCCGATGCAGGTGCGACACCAATATCCAACGGATATTTAGGGCTGAAAAATGCTTCAACAGGTGATACAGCCCTTCTGCGCCCTCGGCGTAAGCGGTGCTTTGGAAGGTTTCGTTGAGGAATACAAGCGAGCCTTCTTTTAACGTGTCTACCATTTCGGCAAGCTCGCGCACCTCTTGCTCGAAGCGTCCTGCGTCGTTGCCCTCGCAGAACTCCTTTTCCGCTTCCGAAAACTGTGTTGCAAGCTGTGAAAACGGCGCGATCTCCGCGATTTCGCACGGAATGGGCAATCCCGCTTGCGCGAGGACCTGCATTGTGCCGATTGAACGCAGATAGACCGTTTTACCGCTTCCGTTGCCGCCAAACACCAAGAGTCCACCGTCTTGCCCAAGTGAGAAATCGTTGGGAACTACGTCGGACGGGTTTGCTTTTGTCATCAACAGATAGAGGTCATATAGATTTTTGACTTTTACGCTTTCATCCTCCGAAAACATCGGATAACAGATCTGCACTTTCTTTTCCGACAACGCATTTATATATTTCAGCGCGACCTCGTAAAAGACAAGCTCTTGACCGACTCCGCCGAATTTTTCAAATATCTGCTCGGATATTTTCACCAACACGCCCGAAAGCTCGGATAGCGCCGAGGCGGCAAGCCGTTCATACAAGTCGTCATTCGTCGGGCTTACGCGCCGGCAAGGATACGCGGCTTCTTCCGCTTTTTTGAATAGCGAAAATCCTTTCTTTTTAAGGTCGGGGTCGCTGACGCGAATATATTTGTGGTCGACAAGCTCGTAGCTCTCAATACGCCCCTCGTCATTCAATGAAAAGCGAAAATCCCAAAATCCGTTTGAGCTGAATTTTTCGAACTTCGTGCAGAATGTGAGAAGCCTTGAAAAATCATTTTTTTCATATATTTCCTTGAACGAGGAACGGAGAGCCTTGAGTCCGCGGGAGCGCAGATCGAATCTTTCCAAAAGCTCGCCGTACGCCTTTATGAAAAGCAAGGCGCGCTTGAGGCAAAGCGCTCTCGTTTGCAGAATATTCTTTAGCGCATCGGGTGACGTTGTTCCCGTCACGTTCATCCTATATTCGCCCTTGCCCGCGGTTTTTTGGGTGTTGCGCAGTTCTTCAAAACGCGCCGCAAGGGATTCAAGCTGTTCAAGCAGGGTGGGATTGCTTACAAAGTCCTTTACGATATCCTGACGGTACAGAATTTCGTTTTTATCATCGGTCAGGTCTGACAACACGGAGAGAAAATATTCGCGCTTATTTACGTCGGCGCAAATATGCGAGAAGGAACGGTCAAGCGAAAGGTGGTACAGAATTCTGTCGGAGAGAGCTTCGGCATTGGAAATTAGATCCCTCAAATGCAAAATACTAATTGCCATTTCTGCTCCTCCTTGCCATCAAAGAGTCTTTATCAAGACGATATTTTTTGAGAATATCTGCCGCATACGATGATGCGCTTCCCTTTGACCTTACGATGCGGAATGTTCGCTTATTTGCATCATCCAAGTCAACCTCTGCCGAGAGGACGGGATGATCAAGCGTCATTACCTCGTGAAAATGCGTAACGTACAAACCAAAGAAATTGCTTTCTTTGATCTTTTCGACGGTGTCGGTAAGCAGATCAAAGCCGCGCTTTTCGTCCGCTCCGCTGTAGGTTTCGTTGAAAAACACGAACGCTCTCTTTCCCCTTGCCGCATCAAGCATTTTCTCGGTGCGCCCTCTTTCCTCGTCAAGCCTGCCCGCGTTATCAAATCGCTCGTCTTTTGGGAAATGAGAAAGGACGATATCGAAGGGATATATTTCCGCTTCCCTTGCAAACACGGGACAGCCTGCAAGGAATAATACCAGATTAACGCCAAGTGCGCGGAGATACGTCGTCTTTCCGCCGCCGTTTGCGCCAAGCAAAAAGGCAAATGGCTCGTTTTCGGTAAAATCCGCATCGTTCGGAACGATGCTTCCGCAATTCTTCGCCAAAAGAGAAACGTCATAAAGCTCTTTGGATGCGTACATCGGCACTTTTGCAATTTTTGCAATAACACGCGGCACGCCGATCTTGGCGGCGCGTTGCGTTAAAGCGTTTATCTCCAAAAAGAATTTGATCTCGGAAATATACGCAGTAGGCTCGTAAAAATCAACGTCGGCGTATTTTGCGATCTCAGCTTCGATCTGCGAAGCCTCGTCGGCATAAAGTCGGCATATCGTGTCCGACAAGGAACGATTTATTTTAGTATTCTGCACCTTCTTTTTAGGAACGGCAAAGCCGAGGCTTTCGGCGCACTCGGAAATGCTGTCAAATTCACTTACGGCATCATAATCGGGCGTGAGCCAATTCTTATCGGAAAACGACAAAAAACCTGCGTTCATTTTTTGAAGCAGGATTCTTATTTTACGCGCCGAAGCCGTCATTTCGGAAAGTAGCTTTTGCTTTTCCTCGGATGAAAAATACTCCGCCACGTCGGCAAACAGACTTCCCATACCGCACATTGAAGCCAAAGCTTCGCACGAAGCAATGTAGGATTCAAGCGCTTCTGCTTGGCGGTAATACGTATCAAGCGGAAGCTTTGCGTCCTTGTATAAAAGCAACGCCCTCTCGGTTGCGCACAAAGCGGAAAGCGTATTCTCCAGACGTGCCGCGTTCTCGCTTTTATCAAGCAGAAGAAACAGCTCGTTGCGGCGCACAATCTCGCCATAGTCGCAAGGATGCTGTAATACGGCAATCGCTTGTGCGCCTAAAAGCTTATCAAGCTGAAGATCCGAAAAAAGCGATCTCGGCAAATCGGTATTTCGGTTATTTAGCAATCGCGGTACGTTCATCATATAGCACTCTCCAAATCTCCCAAAAATCGAGATAATGATTCTATTTCCATGCCGTTTACGGTGTCACCCGCGCCAACGATGACCTCTGCTCCGTTCTTGGGCTGTCGGCGTATCTCCATAGAAATCGGATTTACCAAAAGGATATGCCTTGGCGTTTTGATCTCCCATTCATCTCTGTATTTATATCTGAAATCGTATTGCGGCAAGCGGCGACTTCTGCCGTCGATAGGATACCGTATTGCCGAGCCGTAAGCGGAAAATCCGATAAAACGCCTGATAAAATATTCTCCGTTTTCCTTGAATATCAATACTCTTCGCCGTCTTGGCATACCGAACAATTTAACCGCAAACACCTCGTTTGCAGTTTCTACGTAAAGGTCACATTTTGCCCCGTGCTTGCCGCCCAAAAACCAAAGCGGATGCGCCGCGTGCATTTTGTAACCCTTTTCGCGGCAAAGCTTTTTGATTTTGCCCGCGCACGATAAACGCTTGACAAAGCAACGGATATACGGAAATAATACGATAATAGCAACGATGCCTATAAGTGCATACAAAAATTCCATTTACTCATCCTTCTTTCGGTAAGCGATATATATAAGCGGTGTTTTTCCGACGACCACAGGGTAAGGTAAAAGCTCCTTGTTCACGATTGCGAGAAGCTGTGCTTTTACATATGCCCCCATAGCCCCTGCGTGTACGAAATATTCTGCTTCATCCACGTGCTTCGGAACACGGTTTTTCGTCTTTGCCCAAAGCTTGCGAAGATCGTCCGAGAGCAGCTCAAAAAGCTCCTTCTTGATTGCTTCGCAAACGGGATTCCAATGCTTTGTCACTTCGGTAAATGGTAACGCAGGGATATCAAGCTTGATCTCACCGTCTGCACTGCGCTTCAAGATACAAAGCTTTTCAAATTCGGGAATTAGCTCGTAAAGAAGCTGGTTGTCGGTCTTTACATCGCAAGGCAGGAAGGAAGCGTAAAAACGCAGTATGCTTTGCAGAGAGCATCGGTATTTGAACAGATTATATGCCCAATGCGCCTCACCGAAAAGCGATTGGCAGTCAAACATCTGACAATCATACTTGCCGTCGTTGTTGGCGCTGTATTTCACACACACGGGACCTGAGCCATCGTATGGATTATCTCGCTTTTGATTATGCTCGTAAACGGTTAGTGTCGCAAGCCATCTGCCTGCATCGGGACGGTACGGCGGCTGTTTAGGGGCGCGCTCCGAATCGGGGCGGCTCTTGCGCAAAACATCATGTAACATCTGATTCATCACAAACAAAAGCATCGTTGCTTTTTGCTTGTCGGACATCTCCGCAAAGTCATCACGTTGTGTCAGAGGTTCAAGGTGTTTCCAAACGATCTCCCAAACACGAGAAGCATATCTATCGGCAAGCTTTTCTTGCGCTGGGATATCACCAAAGGCATCCTCGTATCTTTGCACGAAGCAACGGGTATATACAAGCCCTCCCGAAGTTCTGCCCATCAGCTCACCTTGAATCAAAACATCAATGATAGGCTCAATATATGCGCTGGGCATACCCATCGTATCGGCAATACCACGCACCGAAACGGGATTTTCATATGCCAAATTCAATATGTTAGCTTCAATATCCGAGCGCATAAGCGAAAACGGCTCACCGTTGAGTCCCCCATATCCCCATATGCCAATAGATGCGGTTTTGGGCTCATAACTGATCTGCGAATACTTTTCCATATTTTCAAGTCCCTTTTTGATCTGATCTCTTGCCGTTGAAAGACGGGATAATACCGTTCCGCGCGGAATGCCAAGTTCTTTCGAAATCTGTTCTACCGTTTGTCCGTGAATGTAGTGGCGCACCGTTACCTCGCGATAAATACGGATCAATCGACCGATCTCGCGGCGCACGGCTTCGTATTCTTCGGTCTTGTCTTCGGAGCCTTCATTTTCCTCAAATTCATTATAAGTTTCACTGATAACTCCTTCAACGTATTCTACAGCCTCCGCCCTATACTTTTCGCGTAGCCACGCGTTGTATTTATTCTTGAGAACCGCTGATAGAAATCCTTTGGGGTATTCCACGTTCTCCCCTTTGCTTATTTTTACAAGAAACACGGCAAGGGTATCTTGAACAAGCGAGTCTATGTCTGCACAATCGTTGTAATGCTTTTCTACAAGACGGTACAAATAATCAAGATGTTCACCGCACTGCTTTTCAAAATCCTTGTCAAATCCGATCATAGAGGTTAGTCCTTTCTGCCATTATCGGCTGTTTTCACCCTATTAGTTGCAAAAAAATACAGTTGATTCGCTGTTTTAATTAAATTATAACATAAAAATATAAATTAGTCCATAATGAAACCGCCGAGAGCAACTAAAGCGTTACTCTCGGTGGGGTGTTTATTCATTCTCGTTGCATACCGAGCAGGGGCGGGACTTGCCTGCGGCGAGCGCCGCCTTTTCGCTACCCTTACGTATGTTTTTCGAGTTCTTAAGTCCCGAGCAAGCGCGGCTGTAGTGCCAAACTGAGCCACCGTCCGTCCATAAGAAAACGGGCTCGCCGTTTTCGTCGGTTTCACGCGGATATTTTTCGGTTTGCGCCGCGGCGATAGACTCCGCAATGCTGTCTAAAACCTCGGGCGACAGCTCCTCGCCGCCGTAAAACTCGGTATCAGGGTGCGCTTGCGAATAGCTTGAGCAGCCAAAAAGAAGGCTTGGCACAAGTAAAAGCAAGGCCATAAGGGCTGAAATTCTCGCGCACACTCTCGCTCTCATCGCAAAAACTTCTCCATCAGGGCGATCTTTCCGTTTGAATACTCGTACGCGCCCCTATAATCAAGAAGCTCCTTGCAAGCCCTTTCAAGATCGCTGAAAATAAAATACATCACGGGTGCAGGCATTTCTCCGCCCGCGGTCAGCGCCGTGCGAAGCACGCGTGCAGCCTCGCGGTAGTCCCCCGCATTCATCAGCAATTTCGCGTTTATGTGAGATAAATAAACGTCCTCATCGCCCGATGCATTCTTGCTACGCGTAAGATACGCCTTGGCAAGAATTTCCGCCACGGCAAAGTCCTCCTCAAACGCGCGCATCAATACGCAATATCTGCCAAAGGGATCATCGGAGCCCCCAAAGCCATCCTCGTTTACCGAAAGCTGCTCCGAATAAAACGAAGGAGATATCTTGTTCATAAAATCAAGATACGCGAGTGCCGACGCTTTTATCTGCGCCGTTGGGTATGACGTGGCTTCGCAAAGCCTGCACACCTCGTCAAAAAGCTCGCAAGCATCTCGAAGAGAGCCGTCCGAAAACGCCGCCCTTGCAATTCCGCACGAGCAAAGGCAGATAAGATAATTTATCTCATCATCCACTCCGCCGAGCTTACGGCACATATCGCGGCATATCTCATATTCGCCATCGTTATATGCGCGAAGTATCTCGGGCATGGCGGTCATTTTACGGTAATGGAAATCGAGGCCCTCATCGGCAAGCAGATATCCCGCGGGAACGCCGAGCTTTTCCGCAAGATAGATGAGCGTCGGAACGGACGGCAGCGCACTTCCGTTTTCGATACGACTGAGCATATTTCGGGTTATCATATCCCCCGCCAGCTCTGCTTGCGTCATGCGCCTTGTGCGCCTCATATCCTTTATCTTTTCGCCTATGTTCATTATTTCTTAAATCCAAGCACAGATGCTAAATTAAAGCCTTTTTTCGACTTCGAACGTGTTGCGGTGCGCGAGGGCTTTGCCTTTGCCGCAGGTGCGCTCTTTACTTCCTCGACAGCTTTTTGGGAGTCCGCAGCCCCTGCAACAAGCTCCTCGTCGATGCTCATCTGTGCGATTCTGTTTTCCACGTCAGCGTCAAGCACGGAGCGAATATGCGAAACCTTGCTTGTTATTCTGTTGCTTCTTTGGGTGACCTCGCCGTTCATTCTGACGGCGGCATCCTCGGCTTCATGCGCGGCTGCAGAAAACTCGGCGGCTACCTGCTCTGCCGCGCTGTCGATCATTTTATTTATATCGCGCATAGCGTCGGTTGCACTCTTACGCACGGCGTCGCGCGCAAGCTCAAGCTCGACCTCCGCCTGTCTTTTTATCTCCTTCGCTTCACGGCGCGCCGAGGAAATGAGATTTTCCGAAACAGCCATAGCGTCGCTGATAACCGCCGAGGCACGCTCGCCGTCCGCGTTTTCGCTGTTTTGGCTTTCCTCAAGCTTTTCCTTCAAGGCGCTGATTTCTGCCGCGGCTTCATTTGCGTTTGCCGTAAGCTCATCAAGCCTTTTTTCAAGCTCGGACACACGAGATATTGCGCTATCCCTCTCTGCCTCAGCGGCGCTTGCACGTGACACGGCGGCGTCCGCCTCGCTTTTTGCTGCGTCGGCGATCTCGCGCATCTGCTCGATCTCCGCCTTAAGCTCTGCCGCCTCCTGCGCTCTTTCTGCGCTCGCAGCGGCTATATATTCGTTTACCGACTCCTTGCTATATCCGCGAAGGGCGGTCTTAAAAGCCATTGCATTTTTTTTGCCCGTTGACATTGTTTTTTGCCTCCAAGGTAAATTTAATTTAATATATTTCATTTTATCACAAAAATCGACCTTTTTCAATATAAATTTTCACA
>JAFXAC010000052.1 GCA_017522125.1 Clostridia bacterium
ACCTTTGAGTTCGTGTTTCTCAAATTCTTTGACCGTTTCCTCGCACTTCTTGTGTGCTTGTACTTCTTCGTCTGTTGTTCAATTTTCAATGACCTTCGCAGTCCGTCTCGCGGACAGCTTTTATATAATACCACTTTCATCCCGCTTTGTCAATACCTTTTTTGAAAAAAATTGAAATTTTTTTGATTTTTTTTAATTTTTTCATTTTCATCTCAAAAAGCCGCAAAACAAGACAAAAATTGCCTGCTTTTTTGCCGTCTTGCCTCGCTTGCGTAAACATTCCTCTTGATTTTTTCCTTCCTATATAGTATAATGTACTTGAAAACGTGGGAAAGGAGCGAGCCGATGAAGAAAAGAATACTCACCGTAGGCGAGGCACGCATCGATCTTTGTATGCCCATAAGCGAGCTTCCGCGTTCGCCCAAAGCCCCCGTTATCGCAAAAAGCTGCAGCTTCGTTCCCTCGGGAAGCGGTGCTATTGCCGCTACTGCTGTGGCGCGGCTCGGCGGCGACAGCGTGCTTTGCACAAGGATAGGCCGCGACAGAAACGGCACTGACCTGCGCAAAATTTACGAATACGAAAAAATAGACACGCGCTTCGTCGCGGCGGACGCCGCGCTCCCCACGAGCTTTAGTGTGATATACGCAAGCGAGTCCTCGGCAAGACAGATCGACCTTGCGCCCGATGCGACCTCTGCGCTCAGCCCCGACGACGTTGAGGGGGCATTCATCTGCCGCCCCGACGCGATGCTGATAAGCACCGAGCTGCCGCACGCCACCGTCGTCGCCGCAGTAGAGCTTGCGCGCAAGCGCGACGTTCCCGTTTACCTTGACGGCGGCGCGTCCGTAGGCTCGTTCCCCTTTGACGAGCTCCCCCCCATCGAGCTTTTTGCGCCCGACGAGGACGAAACCAAGCTCCTTACCGACATCAGCCCCGACACCCCCGAAAAATGCTTAAAGGCGGCGATCGCGCTGTCAAGGATAGTCCGCGCAAGGTTTTACGCCATCAAGCTCGGCAATCGCGGCTGTTACATCTACGACGGCAAATACTACCACTGTCTACCCGCTTACGACGTCAAGGCGAAGGACTGCACCGCCGCAGGCGACGCATTCGTCGCCGCGCTTACCCTTGAGCATCTGAACAGCGGCGACATCGCACGCGCGGGCAAGGTCGCCAACGCGGTCGGTGCGCTGACCGTGAACCGTAAAGGTGCGCTGATATCCGTTCCGCACCGCAAGGACGTTGCGGACTTTATCGCAGAACGTGCAATAAGACTTTAAGGAGAGAAAAAGTGAGAAGGCTTACGGTTTTTTTCAATCCCACCTCGGGAAACGGCAAGGGTGAGGCTGACGCCCACCGCCTTGACAACATACACCCCGATTGCGAGATAAATTACGTAAACAAAAACTTTGATATCACGTTTCACGAAACCATAGCAGAGGTCGATGCCGACGAGCCCGTGGTAATTTCGGGTGGTGACGGAACGCTCAACCGCCTGATAAACGAAATTAACAAGGACGACCTCGACCGCGAGATACTCTACTTCCCCACGGGTAGCGGTAACGACTTCATACACGACCTCGGTATGCCCGCAAATACGCCGCCGTTTTTGCTCAACCCCTACGTGGAAAAGCTCCCGCGCGTGCGTATTCGCTCCAAGGAATATAAATTCATCAACGGCGCGGGCGCGGGCTTTGACGGCTACTGCTGTGCCGCGGGCAACAACAAGCGCTCAAGCTCTGCGGAGCTGTCCAAAAAGCCGATAAACTACACCGCCATAGCCGTAAAGGGACTCCTTTTTGCCTTTAAGCCGACGAGCGCGACTATCACCGTCGACGGCGTAGTCCACGAATACAAGCGCGTATGGATGTGCCCCGTAATGAAGGGCAGATTTTTCGGCGGCGGAATGATGATCGCGCCCTCGCAGGACAGACTTGACCCCGACGGAACGCTGACCGTGGTGGTCGCGCACAGACTGCGCCCGCTTCGAATGCTGACGATATTCCCCTCAATTTTCAAGGGACAGCACGTAAAGCACAAAAAATACGTGGACGTTCTGAAGGGCAAGACCATAAAGGTCGAGCTTGACCGCCCCTGCGAGATGCAGATAGACGGCGAGACCGTCAGCGGGGTTAAAAAATATACCGTATTTTCGGAATAAAAAAATGACTCAATGCAACGCATTGAGTCATTTTTTTATTTTCTGACGAAGTGCCACGTGCGCGCGTACTCGCCGTCCTTGTCGCTTTTTACGGTGATGCCTTTTTTGAGCTGTGCGCCCGAAAAGCCCTCGCCGCTTATCGTATCGACGTAATCAGCACTCGCGTCCGCCGCCAAAAGCTTCAGCTTAAAGGTGCGCTCGCTCTCGTCGCCCTCGTTTTGCAAGAAGGAAAGAAGAAACTCGCTCGCGTCCGCTTCGCTGTCGGCAAAATAATACGCGTATCTGCCGCACGCGGACGGGTCAAGAAGCCTGAAAAATTCGCCGCGCAGAATAAGCTCCTCGTAGGTGCGGTATTCCTTTATCTGCTCGGAAATGGTGTTCTTTACCCTGTCGCTGACGCTGAGAACGTCAAACTCGTAGCCGAGAGGTCCGTTCATAGCCACGCGGAAGCGATAATCGAGCTTTCGCGCGTCCTCGATACAGCCCTTGTGGTTGCCGACGTGACAGCTCATCACCGAGGTCGGGAATCCAAAGGTGCTACCGTGCTGAATGAACGTCCTGTGAATGGGCGAGGTGTTGTCGCTTGCCCATATCTGCGTGGAATACTTCATCATTCCGAGGTCGTAGCGGCCGCCGCCGCCACTGCAATTTTCTATCATTACGTTCGGGAAATTCTCGTTAAACCACCTGAAAAGGTCGTAAACGCCGAGCATATAGCGGTACGCCGCCTCGCCCTGACGCTCGGGCGGGAGCGAGGGAGAATACACCTCGGTCATATTTCGGTTCATATCCCACTTGATATAGTCGATATCCACGTTACCGAGCGTCTTTGCAAATGCGCACTTAAGATAGTCAAGCACCTCGGGGTTTGCCATATCCAGCACGTACTGCGTGCGCGACTCAAGCTGGCGTCTGCCCGGCGCTGAAAGAATATACTCGGGGTGCGCCCTGAACAGCTCGCTGTCGGGGTTGACCATTTCGGGCTCTATCCAGATGCCGAATTTTATGCCGTTTTTCTTGACGCGGCGCACGAAGGGCGCAAGCCCGTCGGGGAAGCGGTCGGGATTTGCATACCAATCGCCAAGCCCTGCCTTATCGTTGACGCGCTTGCCAAACCAGCCGTCGTCCATAACGACCATATCCATTCCGCATTTTGCCGCCTCTGCGCCGAAGGCTTCCATTCTCTCGGCGTCAATGTTGAAGAAAAACGCCTCCCAAGAATTAAGCACGACGGGGCGACAAGGGAATTTATCGCGCGGCAGTATGTGCGCGCGCACGAAGCGGTGCATATTGCGCGAGGCGCGTCCGATGCCCTTGGCGCTATAAGTCATAACCGCCTCGGGAGATGCAAAGCTCTCGCCCGACTTCAAAAGATAATTAAAGCACTCGTCGCCGAGTCCCAAAAGAACGCGCGTGTTGTGCGTCTGGTCGGTCTCGACCTCGCCAAGCCAATTTCCACTCCAAACGAAGTTGAACGCGTAAGCCTCGCCCCTCTCCTCGGTCGCCTTTTTGTCCGTCACCATCATAAAGGGGCTGAAATGGTGGCTCGACGAGCCGCGGCGGCTGAAAATGCGCTGATTTCCGCGCATAAGCGGCTGACGCTGAATATGGCGCTCGTGCGCCCACTCGCCGTAAAAGCTTATCATATCGCGCTCGTCGCCGTCGATATCAAGAGAAAGAGGCATAGCCTTTTCGATGCGAAGGTCAGCCTTTCCACGATTTTCAAGCACGAAATAGCGCGAAATAACGTCGCTTTCGGGGAAAACGGTGTAGTAAAGGCGCAAAATCGCGCCCGTGACCTCGTCCGTGAGCGTCAGCTCAAGCGTTTCGGTATTTTCGTCGGCATCGGCGCAGGGCAAGCCGTCGGGAGAAAATCTTCCCTTAAACTTACGCATACTCTTATAAATAAAGTATGTAACGTCGCTTCCCGTTTCCATACTGCGCAGCTTGAGCGCGGTCGCGCGGTAGTCGCCGCTGCCAAAAAGCGGAAGCTCGCTTGCGACGGTGTCGGGATAAAAGCGCTCGTCGGAATAGGTCGCGGAGAAGGACTTCGACTTCTTGACGTACTCTATTCCCTGCGTGCTTTTTATCGCGCCGTAGTAGAGATGTATCGGGTATTTGCCGAAAAGCATCTCGAAAACGTACATCGTGCGCCGCGTTTTAAGCGTCACTCTGTTTTTTCTTCTGTCTATATAGATTGACATTTTTCTTCCTTATTATATATTATACAGTAAATTCCGCCTTAACGTATATCACCTCGTCGGTGGCAAGTGCCTCCTCGACGAGCGCGTCGAAATCGAGCTTTTGCTCCTCGGCAATGACCTTTGGTATTTCGGGGCGCGTCTTGGGGTGGCGGGGAGTGAACACCGTACAGCAATCCTCATACGGCAAAATCGACGTTTCAAAACTGCCGACCTTGCGTGCAATGGTGACTATTTCTTCCTTATCAAGTCCGATGCAGGGACGGAAAACGGGCATATTCACCGCATTGTCGGTGACGGCGAGTGCCTGCATCGTCTGTGACGCGACCTGCCCCATGCTCTCGCCCGTGATGAGTGCGCCGCACTCGTTTGCGAGGGCGATTTTTTCCGCTATCGCCATCATATATCTGCGAAGCAGGAGCGTAAAATAATCCTCACAGCACGCGCGGGAAAGCTCCTCTTGAATCTTCGTAACGGAAACGACGTGGAGCTTGATGCTTCCCGCCCACGCGCTGACTATTCGCGCAAGCTCGATGACCTTTTCACGCGCCTGAATGCTCGTGTAGGGAAACGCCTCAAAATAAACGGCTTCAAGCTTTACGCCGCGCTTTGCCATCATATAGCCCGCGACGGGTGAGTCGATTCCGCCCGAAAGCAAGAGCATTCCCTTGCCATTCGAACCGACGGGCATACCGCCCGCCGCCTTTTCCTGACCTGCGCTGATATACGCCGCCCTCTCGCGTATCTCACACTTCACCACCACGTCGGGCGTGTGGACGTTTACGCGAAGGTGGGGGAACGCCGACAAAATTGCCGCGCCGAGCTGTGCGCTGACCTGCCCCGAATCCATCGGGAAGGTCTTGTCCGCGCGCTTCGTTTCCACCTTGAAGGTGCGCGCCGCGCCGAGAGCGTCGGCAAGGTACTCGACCGCCTTCGCCTTGATATCGTCAAAATTCTTTTCGGCAACGCCGCAACGGCATATCGCGATAATGCCAAACGTAGTGCTTGCCACGCGGTACGCCGCGTCAAGCACGGCGGCATCGTAATCCTCGCGCGGCTCGATGCGAATGGTGCTTTGGGCGCGGATTATGTCAAAATCCCCGATGCCCGACAGTCTGTATTTCAGCTCGCGGCAAAGAAGTGCCTCGAACGAGGCGCGGTTCGCGCCCTTGAGTGCTATCTCGCCGTATTTGCAAAGAAAAATCTCTTTCATTTTATTCTTCCTCTGTGTTTTCTTCGCCCTCGGTTATCTCCTCGGCAGTCCCGTCGGGAACGAGAAGAGCCGAAGCCTCGTCAAGTCTGTTTTCGGGAACGAAGAAATCGTATCCGAACATTGAAAAGCCCATTACAACGCTACCCGCGCCAACTCCCTTTTTCTCCTGAGCGAGATAGGGTATCTCCGCCGACTCCAAAATGCTCTGGACGAGCGCCGCCTCGGCGTTATCCGCGGCGGTGATGAGAAGAACGTACTTTTCCTCGGTTTCGTTATTTTGCGTTTCCTGTGCGCTTTTGCGCTTAAAAAGACCAAACATCTAAAACCTCACTTAGTCAATATAGTAATTCGGGAAGAGCTTTTCCCAGACCTTCATACAGCCGATGGTGTCGGCAATCGAGGTGTGCGCAACGCCGTCCCACTCGATCTCAAAGCACGCCATAGCGTCCGTAAGGCTTGCGTGCTCGATGTCGGGGCGATGCTCGTGAATGTAGCGGACGAACTCGTTTGCACAGCATCTTATCTTGCCCTTCAGCTCCTCGCGCTCCGCCTCGGTGTCGTATATGTACTTGATGTGGCTGTAATCGGTGGAAACGCCGTAGGCTATGATGTTGTCAGCCGCGGCAAAGATGCGCTTTATTTCGGGAGTAAGCTCCTCAAGAGTAGCCGCGCCCGCGGTCATTTCGGGGGTGATGCCGTGTATCTTTTCGGTGCGCTTCCACTTTTTCGTGTGCGTGGGGCGCACGAGAGTATCCATTATCTGCTCGCCGCGCGCGTTGAAGATGCTTATGGAGATTATCTCGTCGCGGTCGTAAAAGCCCGTCAGCTCAAGGTCAAAGAAAAGCACGCGCTCGCGGCTCATTCCGTACGCCTTTGCGCGGTGCGCGTCACCCTCGGCGCGACGGACGGCAAGCTCCTCCTCGTAGCACGCGCGGCAGAGCTTTTTCTTAAATCTCACGTCCTTGCCGCATTTTACGCAGTTAAGCGGTGCGCGAAGGGCGGTGGCTTTGTCGTAAAGATAGACGAGGCTTCTGTCGCGCTTGCGTGCAAACGCAACGGGCTCCTCGAAAAGGTCAAGGTGCATAGCCGCCATTCTGTCCGCGCTGTAATAGCCGAACTTCGCCGCGTGGCGCACGGTCATGCGCTGTATCTCGTTGCCCGACGGCAGAGTGAGCGTTTCCGCCTTGATATCGTCACTGCACCAAAGGTCGGGGTCGGCATCTACCACGCGCTCAAAGTCGAACCACAGCATCATCGTGCCGTCCTCAAGCTCGCTAAACGCACAGGGCGTTGCGGCAAGGTGCATAAGAGTAAGATCGTTTCTCGTAAGATAATTTTTTGCTTGCGCATCTCGGCGGCTGATGGGCGAAACTACAGCTCCGGAGCGCAGTCTGACACTTTCCTTCATGTCAAGACCTCCGTTTTCTTTTAATTTTATTTTGTCTATGCGGCTGCCACACCGCATATATCATTATCCAAAATATTATTATATCATATTATTTTAGATATTACAATAAAAAATGAAAAAATAAATAGCACATAGTGAAAACGCGGAGCGTTTTCAAATGATGCATTTGCCCTTCGGGCAAATATGATGCACGCTTCGCGTATGATGAATGATGTATTTGCCTTACGGCAAACATGAAGGAAAAAAGTGGTTGAAGCCGCGCTTCAACCACTTTTGTTTTTATAAATGCTTTTTGCGTAGCAAAAAGCTACCTCATCGTTTGCCAACGGCAAACACTTCACTGCGCCGAAGGCGCAACTTCACTTGCGAAGCAAACTTCATTGCGGCAAAGCCGCAACTTCACTGGAAAACGCCTACGGCGTTTTCCTCTGCTCCCACGACTGCGCCTTGGTTATAAGCTCTTGGTCGAGGTAGGAGTAGAAATTGTGGTTGAGTATGGCGGACGCCATAGCAAAGCGGTTCTTGACCTCGGTGATGTAGTAGTCAAGCTCGCCCTTTTCGGGCTTTTTACCGCCGAAGCGCGTGTAGTACTTGTAGCGCAGACCGTAGCGGCTGTTGTATACCTTGTCGGCAAGGATAAAGCTCTGGTTCGAGGTCATTGCAATTCCCTCGCTGTCAGACAGGATATCTCTGCCCGAGTAAAGTCTTGAGTCGTAATCAAATCCGAAAAGGTTAAGCAGCGTGGGAAGCACGTCGAGCGTACAGCAGGGCTTGTCTACCTTTACGGTTTCCATCTTGGAATTCCAGAGAATGAGTGCTGACTCGTGTACGCCAAGGCCGTCGTAGTAGAACTTTCTGCCGAGAAGCTCCTGATGCTCGTCGTCGGTAAGACCGTAGGGGTAGTGGTCGGTGGACAGGCAGAATACCGTTTCGTCAAGCCTTCCCGCCTTGTCAAGCTCGGTAATAAGGTACTCAAGCGCACGGTCAAGCTCGATGGTGCAGGCGATATACGCCTTGCCCGCGTCGCTGTAGTTAAGGTGCGCGACGAGGTCCTTATTCTTCTTCGCAACGTAGCTGCTCGTAAGGCTGTAGGGGTGGTGACCGCTGACTGTCATATAGTATGCAAAGAACTGCTCGTCGTTTATATATTCGTGGAGCGTGTTCTGCATCATAACGAGGTCGCTCTCGGGCCAGCCCTTAAGACCGCCTATCTGCTCCTTACCCTTAAAGACGAAGCCGAGGCAGGGGTGGGTGTCACTTCTTCCGTAGTATTGATCGGTGTGGTTGTGGTACGCGCGTGAGGTTATGCCCGCGCCGTTGAAGTAGGGCGCAAGCGTCAAATTCATCTTGATGTTGTTCTCGTAAACGTAAAGGAACGTGCCGTCCTTTTTCGGCTTGCTCATATCGGGGACGAGTCCCGTCAGGAACGAGTATTCGGCGTTGGTGGTGTTAGATGGCCACGTCGTCCAATAATTTGAGAAAACAAAGCCGCTGTTCATAAGCTTGTAGAGCGTGGGCGTAAGCTCGGGGCTTACCGCAATGGGCGAGAAGGACTCGGCGCACAGCATAATGAGGTTATAGCCCTCGAACATACCCGTGTACTCGTTTTTCTTGGTGGGCGTAACGGTGGCGAGATAATTTGCTATCTTCTTTATATTTTCGTCGCTCGTGGAATTTGCAATAGCGGAGAAATCAAGTCCCTCTATTATGTTGTAGGGGGAATCGTCCCTGCCGTCGTCGGGGAGATATCCTTCGCTTGCCTCCCAGCCGTCGACCTCGATAAGCAGGTATTTGTCGCCGTTTTCGTCCTCTGCCTCGGTAACGGCAACGTCAAGCACTACCTTTTCGCCAAGGGGAGAGATGGTTTCGACCTTGCGTGCGCCCGCCTCGTCAACGGGCATTGCGTAGATCACGGACGTGCCGTTTTCGTAAACGGCGGTAAGCAGCATATTTTCGTCATCAATGCTGTACGAAACGGGAGCCGCCGCAACGGGAAGGAGCGACGCCGCCTTCGCGGAAAAGTCGATATCCGTGGGGGTAGCGCTCGAAATGCAAGCGTTTACAAGCTGTGCGTCAAGCGGTAGCGTCACGGTAGTACCCGATACGTCGGTGGTGGTTACGGAGTAGCTTCCGTCCTCGGCGGCTGTTACGGGTATCATAGCCGTCGCGCCGCCCTTGTACGTTACCGAAACGGCACAGCTTCCCTCAAGCAGAGGCACGAGCTTATACGAAGTGGGAAGTGCGGATTTTTGCACCTCGTAGTCCTTGCCGTCCGCGCCCGTGAGTACCTCTACGTTGGGATTGCGCGTGGTTTCGTCGGGTACCCAAACGGTCTGGTCGGGGTTTGCTGACGGAAGGTCGTCAAGCGGGTTGCTTGAAATATCGGGGAAAAGGAATTTCTGTATATCTATTCGCGTGTTCGTGATAAGTCCGAGCTTTTCCATACCGAGGTCGGGTACCCAGTTGGTATGGTAGTTTTCGTACGGCGTGTGCGCCTCCGTGCCGCCGAGGGGCAGACAGCCGTATACCGCGCCGAGCTGAAGCACGAAAAAGCACAGGAGCGTCAGCAGTGCGGCAACGGTATTGCGCTCGTGGTCGGGCTTGAGATATTTGTATATAAGCGGCAGAGCCACAAGGGGAAGAGCCATAAGAATTATAACGGGCGTACAGCGCATTATGGAATAAAGCGTTTCGGAAAGGAAGTTGTTCGCCACGTCGTCAGCCATTCCGAGCTGGGAGATGGACATAAACGAGTAGAAGGTGAAAAAGTACACCCTTTGCACCGAGGCAAACAGCCACACCACCGCGCAGGGAATGAAGCGCAGGACGCGAGCGACCTTTTCGGGAAACAAATCGCATATCGCGCCGCAAAGCACGCCTGCGGGAATGGCGAAAATTATGGGATAGGTAAGCGACGCGTTTCCGAACACGGACACGTGGAAAACTATCTCGATGTAGATAAAGGAAAGAACGAAAAATATTTCGGAAAAGAAAATGCTGAACACGCGCTTGCGCGAGGGCAAGCGTCTTTTTACTGTGGGGGCATTTTCTTTTTTGATAGCGGCTGTATTCATTATTTCTCCGATTCTGTATTTGTGTTTTTTCTTGCGCGGCGCTCGGACAAGAGCTTGTAGACGAGCATACCTACAAGACTTATTGCAAACGATGCGGCAAAAACGATAATGGCGGCAAGGTAGTTCTTTTCCCCAAGCGCGTCACCGCCGACGGTCGAGGAGATGATGGACGGAATTCTGCCGATGGAGCATATCACAAGCCAAGTGCCGAAGCGGATATCCGTCAGTCCTGCAAAGTAGGAAAGCAGGTCCTTCGGCGTGCCGGGGAGCATAAAAATGATAAGGAACAAAAGGTCGCGGCGGGGCGAGGAGTGCAAAAAACGCGCTCCGTCAAGCTTTTCCTGCGAGAAAAACAGGCGCACAAGCCCCACGCCGAAGCGGCGGACGAGCGCGAAAACGAGGATACTGCCGAGGCTCGTTGCGACAAGGCAGAGCAGAGTTCCCTCGACCGCGCCGAAGGCGTAGCCGCCGAGTATCTCAAACGGCTCACCGGGAATGAGGGCAAGCAAGACCTGAAAAATGACTATCGCAACGTAGGCAAGTCTGCCAAGCAGACCGCGCTCGTTAACCCAAACGCGAAAGCTCTCCGGCTCGGAAACGTAGCGCACCAGCGGACGCCCGACAATAATGCCGACCGCCGTTGCTATTATTATTGCCGCAATGACGAGCAGTGCGGCGGCTATTTTTCTTTGACGTTCGTTTTTCATTTTTTGTTCCAAATAAAATAATATTCCAAGTAATATTATCACAAAAAACATATTTCGTCAAGCGCGTAAGTCTATTTTTATATTATTCTTTACTTTTTATCGGTAATTTGTTATAATAATTATAACAAATTAAGGCGGGGTGAGGAAATGGACAAAAGGTGGCGGTGGTTTTGGCTTATAAACGGCGCGTTTGTCGCATTTACTCTTCTTTTGATACCCGCGCTGTACCTTGCGGACGCGCTTGGGGTGCGGCGGCTGCTTTTTAGCTGTCCGTTTCACGATCTTTTTTCGCTTTACTGTCCGACCTGCGGCTTTACGCGTGCCTTTCTCGCGCTTTTGCGCTTTGATCCTTTGGGTGCGCTCCGCGCAAATCCCGTGGCGGTGCTTTTCGTCGGCGCGGTGGCGTATTTCGATATCCGCGCGTTTATCGCGCTCAGGCGCGGCGAGGAGAGGGTGCTTCACGCGCGGCTGTGGCATTTTTTCGCATTCGTGGCGATAGCAGTCGCGTATTGCGTCGTGCGCAACGTCCTCCTTCGCGTGTGGGGAATAGATTTTCTCGGCGACTTTGGGTGAAAACGCCGTAGGCGTTTTCACAATGAAATCCATTCCTTTCGGAATGGGTGAAATCCGACTTCGTCGGATGAAATATTTCGCTTTGCGAAATGTGAAATATTTGCCATTTGGGCAAATATTAAGGAAAAAAGCGCAAGAAACTCGCGTTTCTTGCGCTTTTATTTTATAAATTGCTTTTTGCTTTGCAAAAAGCTACCTTCATATTTTGCGAAGCAAAATATTTCACATTTGCCGTAAGGCAAATATTTCATCCACCAGAGGTGGATTTCATCCGACAAGGTCGGATTTCATTCTTAAAGCGACAGCGTCGCTTTAACGCTTTCTATCTGCTTTTCCACCGATGCGACGGACGTGCCGCCCTCGGAAATGCGCTTTTCTACGCAAACGGCAAGGTCGATAGCCTCGAAAACGTCCTCGTCGAAAAGCTCGCTCTCGGCGCGGTATTCCTCAAGGCTCAGCTCCTCAAGCACGCGCCCCTCGCGTATGCACTTCGCAACGAGTCCGCCCGAGAGCTTGTACGCCGTGCGGAAGGGCATTCCCTTCTTTACGAGATAGTCCGCAAGGTCGGTCGCGTTGATAAAGCCCTTTTGCGCCGCACGCTTCATATTCTCGGTCCTTGCGCGCATCGTCGCTATCATCGGCGTCATAACGTCAAGGCAAAGCAGTGCCGTGTCGCACGCGTCGAAAACGCTCTCCTTGTCCTCCTGCATATCCTTGTTATACGCAAGCGGAAGCCCCTTGAGCGTGGTGAGAAGTGCCATAAGGTCGCCGTAAACTCTGCCCGTTTTGCCGCGGATAAGCTCCGCCATATCCGAGTTTTTCTTCTGCGGCATTATCGACGAGCCCGTGGTGTACGCGTCGTCAAGCTCCACAAAGGAAAATTCCCAGCTCGACCACAGCACTATCTCCTCGGAAAGTCGGGAAAGGTGCATCATCATAATAGACGCGGCACTGAGGTATTCAAGGCAGAAATCGCGGTCGGAAACGCCGTCAAGGCTGTTTTCGCAAATGCCGTCAAAGCCGAGCCTTGCCGCCTCAAAGCGGCGGTCGGTGTTGTAGGTAGTGCCCGCCAGCGCACAGCAGCCGATGGGTGAACGATTAGTGCGGCGGCGGCAGTCGATAAAACGCTCCGCGTCGCGCATAAGCATCATCGCGTAAGCCATAAGGTGGTGTCCGAACGTTATCGGCTGCGCCCTTTGCAGGTGCGTATATCCGGGCATAATTGCGGACTTGTATTCCTCTGCCTTCGCGCAAAGGGTGGAAATAAGTCCGCGCAGCTTTTCTACGGTAGTATCACAGGTCGTGCGCATATACATACGCATATCGAGCGCGACCTGATCGTTACGGCTTCGCGCGGTGTGGAGCTTCTTGCCCACGTCGCCAAGACGCGCGGTCAGCTCCTGCTCGACGAACATATGAATGTCCTCCGCGCTCATATCTATTTCGAGCTTGCCGCTTTCAAGGTCGGCAAGTATGCCTTCAAGTCCGCCGATAAGGGTGTCCGCCTCCTCGGCGGTGATTATCCCCTGCGCGCCGAGCATTGCGGCGTGCGCCATACTGCCCGTGATGTCCTCTTTGTACATTCGGCAATCAACGCCGATAGAGGAATTAAGCTCGTCTGCAAGACTGTCGGTAACGCCCGACGTCCTGCCTGCCCACATTTTTGCCATTTTCTTTCTCCTAAAAGAGCGCTCCGAAGAGCGCTCTTGATTTTTTAATTATTTCTTGCCCTTTACCATAGCCTGAACCTTGATAGGCAGACCGTAAAGGTTGATAAAGCCCTCGGCGTCCTTCTGGTTGTAATCGCTCTCACCGAAGGTTGCGATCTCCTCGCTGTAAAGCGAATAGTCGCTCCATACGCCCGCGTTTATCATATTGCCCTTGTAGAGCTTGAGTCTTACCTTACCCGTAACGGTCTCCTGAGTCTTGTCCACGAATGCGGAAAGAGCCTCACGAAGGGGAGTGAACCACTGACCGTTGTAAACCAGCTCACCGAAGGTGATAGCAAGCTTCTGCTTTTCGTGCATAGTCATCTTGTCAAGGCAGATGGTCTCAAGCACGCTGTGAGCCTTGTAAAGGATAGCTCCGCCGGGAGTTTCGTAAACGCCGCGACACTTCATACCGACAAGACGGTTCTCAACGATGTCAAGAAGTCCGATGCCGTTAGCTCCGCCGATCTCGTTGAGGGCGAGGATAATTTCCTTTGCGCTCATAGCCTTGCCGTTGAGGGCAACGGGTACGCCCTTAACGAAGTCAAGCTCAACGTAGGTGGGGGTGTCGGGAGCCTTGATGGGAGAAACGCCCATTTCAAGGAAGCCCTCTTTTTCGTACATAGGCTCGTTGCCCGTGTCCTCAAGGTCGAGTCCCTCGTGGGAAAGGTGCCAGAGGTTCTTGTCCTTGGAGTAGTTGGTCTCACGGTTTATCTTAAGAGGAACGTTGTGTGCCTCAGCGTAGTCGATCTCCTCCTCGCGGGACTTGATATCCCACTCACGCCAAGGAGCGATGATGGGCATTTCGGGAGCGAATGCCTTGATGGTAAGCTCAAATCTTACCTGGTCGTTACCCTTACCCGTACAGCCGTGGCAGATAGCGTCAGCGCCTTCCTTGATGGCGATCTCGGTAAGAGCCTTTGCGATGCAGGGACGAGCGTGGCTCGTGCCGAGAAGATACTCCTCGTAGAGTGCGCCTGCCTTCATCGTGGGAATGATATAGTTATCAACGTAGTCGTCGGTAAGGTCGAGAACGTAGAGCTTGGACGCGCCCGTCTTGAGAGCCTTTTCCTCAAGTCCCTCAAGCTCGTCAGCCTGACCAACGTTACCCGAAACGGCGATGACCTCGCAGTTGTTGTAGTTTTCCTTCAGCCACGGAATGATGATAGAGGTATCAAGTCCGCCCGAATACGCAAGAACTACCTTTTTGATGTTTTTCTTATCCATTTTATTTTCCTCCATAGCCCCGAGGGGCGTTCATTTATTACAATGGCTATTATACACCCTATATGCACTATTGTCAAGGGTGTTTAGAATATTTTTTCATAATTTTTGAATATTTTTGCACTTTTATTAAAAATATTCATAGTTTATGCGAATATTTATGCAATACGGAAATAATTGTGCAAAGCATATGTGGTGAAAATCAACAAAAAATGCGCAAAAATATTAGAAGGAATATACAAAATAGATAAAAACGCTTGACGGAGAGGCGAAAGGGTGTTATAATAAAATTTACTAATAACCAAATGGGTGGAAATTATGAAAAAACTTATTTCTTTTATACTCGCCATGCTTATGGTGATACCGTCCCTTGCCGTATTTACGGGCGCGTCGTGCGGAATCGGCGACGTTGACGGCGACGGTAAGCTTGCGGGCGGCGATTATCTTGAGCTCAAGAGCGCCGTGATAACGAGCAAGAGCTACAGCGGAACGCTGCTTAAGCTTGCCGACGTTAACGGCGACGGGCTTATCACGAGCGTGGACCTTCTTTCGCTCGGCGCGGCTGTTCGCGGCGAAGCGTCCCTTCCCACTCACAAATACGACAATGCCTGCGACACCACCTGCAACACCTGCGGTGAGGTGCGCACCATCACGCACAAATATGACAACGCGTGCGATGCAAGCTGTAACGTCTGCGGAGCTACGAGAACTCCCGCAAGCCACGTTTACTCCACCACCTGCGACACGAGCTGTAACGTCTGCGGAGCTACGCGCACGATCACGCACACCTACGACGGCGAGCTTGACACGAGCTGTAACGTCTGCGGTCAGACGAGAACTATCAATTTCGGCAGCATCGTAGTAGGCGTTAACGAGCATTACATCGGCGACGGCTACGAGGCTAAGGTCAAGCAGGCATTTGAGGACTATCTCTCTGCCAATAACTACGTTCTCAGCGTAGAATACAGAACGCTCGGTGACAGCACCACCACTGCGGCCCAGCTCGGTGAGCTTGTCAACGCCGCGGGCGACATCGACGTCGTTCTTGCGGCGGGCGGCAACATCGACTCCACCGCGGGCGTTGCGGTCAAGGATAAGATACTTCTCCTTACCGAGTACAACTCCGACGGCAAGAGATACAGCGCACTTCTCACCGAGGAGAAGGGGGCTATGCTCTACCACAACTTCATCACGGGCAGCTCATACCACGTTCACGTTTACGATAACGACGAAGACCTCACCTGCAACGTTTGCGGCGCGGAAAGAGATCCGTATCTCCAGCTCGGAAGCGATAACGTAACCTTCGTTACGGGCTACGATACGAGCGCGGGCGTTGCTCCCACAATGTCTGGCTCATCGGTCATCTTTACGGCTGACACCGACGCAAAGGACGAGTTCTGGCAGATCGACCTCGGCGGCGAAAAGCTTGACCCCAACAAGATATACACCGTTCAGTTTGCTCTTTATAATAAGGTAGGTAATATCGGTGTCGGCTGTGTTCGCGACGAGTACGTCACGGGCGGATACGGTATCAACACCTTCTACGGCAACTTTGCCGATCCCAGCCTTGTTGCCTCTCTCGGTCAGAACATCCGCGCGCGCCGCGGCTTCTACGAGGTCGAAGGCAAGCTAAACAACGGAGCGTATACCGACTTCCCGTATGCGAGCGCGTACGTTGACGCAAACGGCTACATCAATATCAAGCTCGACGTTAAGTACAACGGAACTGCATACGTTTCCACCATTTACTACCTGAACAAATCGTCCACTTGGGTTGCCGTTGACAGCACCAAGGTTGGAATTTCCTCGTCCAACACCTTCGGACTTTACGTTCTTCACGGCGCGGCTTCGGGCTGTATCACCGCGATAAAGGATATCAGTTACACCGTCGAGTCCGCGGGAACGAGCTACAGCACGTCCCTTACCACGCCCGAAATGAAGCTCGTTGACTACAACGTAGCAACGGGTAACACGTATTGGACCGCTACCTCTACTTGGCTCAAGAGCACGGGCGCGGACATCATCGGTCTGCAGGAGGTAGGATGGCAGAACGGAACGGGCTGGTACGTTTACCTTCGCAATAACCTGAACGATACCTACGGAGACGTTGGAACGCCCAGACAGGGTTGGGGCACTTACAGCTCAGGTAACGAGGCAAGCCCGATATTCTACAACAAGAATAAATACGCTCTGCTTACGAGCGGAACGAAGTGGCTCTCAAACACTCCCGACACCGTCGGCTCGAAGATCTCGGGTTCGGGCTATATCCGCGTAATGACGTATACGATGCTCTATCATAAGTCTACGGGTACTATCTTCCTTTACGTCTGCACGCACCTTGACAACGCCGACGCGGGCTCCGTCCGCGTAGAGCAGATGAAGATAATGATGAACATCATAGCGGGTATGCCGCACTATCCCGTCATCTTCTCGGGCGACCTTAACGGCGGCCCCGACAGTAGCGTCGTAACGGCGATAAAGAATACGCACAAGTATTACAGCCTTGCGACCTACGCGGCAACCAAGTACTCGGCGGAGACCGCGTACACCTTCCCCGGCGGCTCGTGCGTCATCGACTATATCTTCTATAGTGATAAGACGAAGTTTGAGGCTGTTTCCTATATGGTCGGCAACTCCTCGTCAAGATGCAGCGTCTACGACAAATCCGACCACTACCCGCTGATTGGTACGTTTAAGCTTAAGTAAAATGCACCTAAAGCGAAGGGGCAGTCTCATTTAGCGCAGAACAAAAATACAAAAATAATTAAAGAAAAAAGACCGTTTTTTTCGTCCAAAAGGATTGAAGAAAGCGGTCTTTTTAGGTAGAAATCCTCACGGATTTCGATTTTTATACGTATTTTTTAGCCGCGCTTTTGCCCTCTGGCGTACCCTCGTACGCCGACGATGACAAAATCGCGACTTCTGCATCTAACTGAGACAGTCCCTTTTTAAATTAGAATAATGTCGCACGGCTTTCCCGTTTTTTTAGCATATTTTATGACTGACAGCGTTCCCTTTGAGCTTCCGTTCCAAAAAACTATTATCTTGTCGGCGTAATCCACTATTTTTTTGTTTCTTACGATTGGCGCTACGCGCCCGTAGACCTTGTATTCGGGCAGAAATTCGGTGAGCTTCAAGCCGTTAGCTTTTGCATATTCCGCGGCGCAGGAATCAACGCCGACGGCACCACCCGATACTATTTCAGTTGCTTCTTTATCGATATATCCGTCAAGCGCGATATTAGTTATGCTTCGCGAACCTACAACGGCGATTTTCATAGTCCACCTCTAATTTAGATATATTTTGAATTCATTATGTGTTTATTTACAACATTATAACACAAAATGAGTGTAAAGTAAATATAAAATAAATTCAAAACGAGGTTTTTATGGCTACAAAAAGTTTATCAATAAGAATTGAAGAAGAGATGCTGGACAAATTACACGTAATTGCCGATTACGAGGGAAGAAGCGCCAACAGTCAAATACTCGTGCTCATCCGCGATCTTATCGAAGCCTACGAGGAAAAGCACGGAGAGATAAAAACGGGAAAAAGATAATAGCGTTTTGCCTAAACGAAAAACAGCGTGACACCGTCGTAAGCGTGTCGCGCCGTTTTTCGTTGTGCAATTAATCAGCTCCGAAGGAGCTGTATGGAATCCGCCGAAAGGCTTTAATTTAATGAAATCGTGCTTTGCACGATGAAATCCGAGCAAGCTCGGATGAAATCTTCAGCCTACGGCTTCAGATGAAATTAAATCCGCCTCTCTTATCCCCGCGAAGCGGGATTTCATCGCGAAGCGATTTCATCCACCACAGGTGGATTTATTCCGCCGACGGCGGATTTAGTTGAAAAAAGCACGCGTTTTTAGAGAGATATTGCTTTTTATGCATAGTAGCATTTTACAACTCAAGATGCTACTTCTTGATATCGTCGGCTGCGTGTATCTCCATGAGCGCCGAATGCAGTGTGGTTTCGGAGCATGGGAAGTGGATGTCGACCAGGTGGTCGTTGTATCGCACGGTTACTTTGATCATTGGTTATCCGTCCTTTCCTTGAATTTCACAGCACCCACGCCGTATCTGCGGATCGCCATTGCGTTGCAGATAACGCCGAAGATCTTCGGCTCGATGATCGTGGTATCCGCAAGGTCTGCG
>JAFXAC010000053.1 GCA_017522125.1 Clostridia bacterium
ACGGTTGCGGCTAAATCCAAGCTCTCGGCACCTTATTACACCGCAGGCGACGTTCCCTTCTCCACCGTTACCGGAAAGGGTGCGCAGATAAAATTCACTATAAGCTAAAAAAACAGGCATCAAAGATGCCTGTTTTTTAAATATACTTAACCATAAAATAGTGCTTGACGCCGTCGCGCTTTCTGTCGGAGGTGATGATATCTCTGCCGCCATAAATAGTTCTCGCTTTTTTGTTGATCGAAGAAACGTGCTGGCGCAGAACAGAGCTTTTCCTATGCGAGTCACCAACGCAAACTGACAAAAGCTCATCCTGCTCCACAGCATTGGGGCTTTGCTTTACGAGATATGACAGTATAGCAAGCTCCGACGGGGTAAGCGCCAAGGGATATCCGAGATAATAAACGCCGTCGACGGACGAAGAAAGGCACTCGCCGTAGGTGAATCGTCTAATATCTCCCTCGATATCACGCAAAAGCTCAACAAGCCTACCGTCATCGTACGCTTCAAAATCGTTTTGTGCATTTCCGATAAGGAAAACGGGGACACCTACACGCAAGCAAGCTGTAAGCCACGGCGGATAAGTGCCTGCAATAAGCGCGGCAGTCGTATCCTTGCGCCTTGCCGCTTCAAGAAACTCCCCGCAAGGCGGAGCATCCACAGTAAAGCCGAGATCACGATAGAAGTTTTGCACCTCTACCCTTTTTGCAACATCCTCGCAATAAAGCCTTATCATTTCTTATCGCCCTCAAGCGAGGCGGGTGCGGCGCACTCCTTGACCTCCTCGCCATAGTCCAGCGATGGTACTTCGGCTGACATAAAAGCGTTTTTCTTGCTACGCAAAATCGGCGTATAGTATTTACCGCTGACAACAACGTGGTCGATAAGGTTCAAGCCGAGAACCTCACAAAAATCAGCAAGCTGATGCGTCAGCGAAATATCGTCAGCCGACGGATAGCAGGTTCCGTTAGGATGATTGTGCGCAAGTATTATTGAGGACGCTGAGCGCTTGAGCGCTTTTTCTGCAAGGGTACGCATAGAAAGCCTTACGGTATTGACCGAGCCATCGCCAAGCTGAACGGTATCAATGAGCTTCATTTTATTATCGAACAGCATAGCGTAAGCCTTTTCGACCGTTACGCCAACGTAAAAGTTTACAAGATACTGCCCTACCTTTTCTATTGTATCATATACAAACGGAACTTCCGCTTTGTCAATAGAATACCGACGGATTACGTCGCGATAAAGGCAGAACATAAGCGCAGAATTGGGTCCCATTCCGTCAACCTCAAGAAGATCGTCATAATCCGCCTCAAGTACACCTGCAAACGAGCCGAAGCGCTCAATAAGTCGGTGGGAAAGGTCGTTTACGTCCCTCTGAGGTATAGCGTAATAAAGCATAAGCTCGATGACCTCGTGCGGACTGAATGAATCAAGTCCGCCCGTGAGGTATCTATCCTTCATACGCTGACGGTGTCCCGAATGAACGCCGCCTGCCATCAGAGCTTAGCGTTTGCGGATTTTAGGATTACGTCGTGGTGTCCGCCCTCTACGATGCTCGTAGCAGATACCAACGTGATGCGCGCATTCTTCTGAAGATCGGGAATGTTGTTTACGCCGCAGTTGCACATGGTAGATTTTACCTTATAAAGGCTCTTGGCTACGTTATCGTGCAGAGAGCCCGCATATACTACGTAGGAGTCAACACCCTCTTCGAATCCAAGGCCCGAGCTTCCGCCAAGGTCGTATCTCTGCCAGTTACGGGCGCGGTTAGAGCCCTCACCCCAATACTCCTTAACGTACTGACCGTTGACAAAGAGCTTGTTTGTGGGGCTTTCGTCGAATCTTGCAAAGTATCTGCCAAGCATAATGAAATCTGCGCCCATAGCGAGAGCGAGAGTCATATGGTAATCGTGAACGATACCGCCGTCAGAGCAGATCGGGATATAAATGCCCGTTTCCTCAAAATACTCGTCGCGGGCAGCCGCAACCTCGATAAGAGCCGTCGCCTGTCCTCTGCCTATACCCTTTTGCTCACGGGTGATACAGATAGAGCCGCCGCCGATACCGACCTTGATAAAGTCAGCACCTGCCTCGGCAAGGAAACGGAAGCCCTCGCGGTCAACTACGTTTCCTGCGCCTACCTTGACGCTGTCGCCGTATTTCTCACGAATGAAATCAAGGGTGAACTTCTGCCAGCAGGTATAGCCCTCGGATGCGTCGATGCAAAGCACGTCAGCACCCGCTTCAACGAGTGCGGGAACTCTGGTTTCATAGTCACGGGTGTTGATACCTGCGCCTACCATAAAACGCTTGTCCTTATCAAGCATTTCAAGGGGGTTGTCCTTATGCTCGGAGTAATCCTTGCGGAAAACGAGGTAAGCAAGGTGGTCGTTTGCGTCAACGAGGGGAAGAACGTTGAGCTTGTTATCCCAAATTATATCGTTTGCTTCCTTAAGAGTGGTGGTAACGGGAGCCGTGACCATCTTCTCACGGGGAGTCATAAATTCCTTTACCTTAAGGTCGGTGGACATACGGGAAACGCGGTAATCTCTACCCGTTACGATGCCAAGGAGCTTGCCCGTGCTTGTGCCGTCCTCGGTAATAGCAACGGTACTGTGGCCCTTTGTCTTAACAAGCGTAAGAACGTCGGCAAGGGTATGCTCGGGGGTGAGGTTGGAGTCGCTTACTACAAAGCCAGCCTTGTAGTTCTTTACTCTTGCGACCATAGCCGCCTCATCCTCAACGCTCTGTGAGCCGTAGATGAAGGACATACCGCCCTCGCGCGCGAGGGCAACTGCCATTTTATCGTCGGAAACGGACTGCATTATAGCGGAAACAAGCGGAATACCGAGAGTAATGTCAGGCGTTTCGCCCTTGCGGAACTTTACAAGGGGAGTTTTAAGGCTGACGTTTGCGGGAATGCAGTCAGGGGACGTGTAGCCGGGAACGAGAAGATACTCGCTAAAGGTGTGCGAGGGTTCTTTATAAAAATAAGCCATTTTTGAAAAGCTTCCTTTCTGTTTAACGTTTTTTATCAAGGATTGCACAGCAGGGTGTCGCAATAAAAACTGCGACACCCTACCATATTACAAAGTTCAGATGAATTTGTTGAGCGACTCGGGGAGCTTTTCAACAGGGAGAGATGCGGTAACGACAATGTTTATCTTGTGGCTATCGGAAAGCTCGTCAACGTCGTGCATAAAGCGCTCGAAGGCGTCGAGGTCCTCATTGCAAATGCGAAGCGCAGAGTCAATGAAAACGTCGGAAACGTCATGATTGCTTGCGAGAATGCCCGAAATGAAGCCGTAAAGAGCGCGCGCGTCGAATACGAAGTACTCGTCAACGTTGATAAGTCTGCAACGGGACGTGATATCGTAGCGGAGCTTGATGCCCTTCTCTACGCAAACAACACAGCCCTTGGATTCGGAAACGGCGTCGTTTACAAGGTTGATAAGAGTCTTGGTCTTTCCGGAGCCCTTAGCTCCAACGATGAGTTTAATCATTTTATACCTCCTGGTTTTAGGGGATTACAATATTATTATACAGTATTTATTTGATAAAATCAAGTGGTTTATTTGATTTTACAGTCTTGCGCGGAGCTGTTCGGTCATTTCCTCGTAGCCGGGCTTGCCGAGGAGAGCGAACATATTCTTCTTGTACGCCTCAACGCCGGGCTGGTCGAAGGGATTAACGCCGAGCATATATCCCGAAACGCCGCAAGCAAGCTCGAAGAAGTAGATCATATAGCCAAGGGAGCGTGCGCTGCGGTCCTTAAGGCGAAGAACGATGTTGGGAACACCGCCGTCAACGTGTGCAAGGAGCGTGCCGTTCATTGCCATGCGGTTGACCTCGCTCATCTTCATATCAGCAAGGAAGTTAAGTCCGTCGATATTTGCGGGATCGTAGGGTACTGCGGCGTTGCTGTCGGGAGTTTCAACGTCGAGAACGGTCTCGAACATTGTGCGCATACCCGACTGAACGTACTGTCCGAGGGAGTGCAGATCCGTGGAGAAGATAACGGATGAGGGATAGAGTCCCTTGCCGTCCTTGCCCTCACTCTCGCCGTAGAGCTGCTTCCACCACTCGCAGAACATCTGCTCATAGGGCTCGTAGCCTACGAATATCTCAACTGCCTTACCCTTGCGGTAAAGGATATTACGGATAGCGGCATACTTGTATGCATCGTTCTTCATAACGTCGGGCTCGGAGAGTGCCTTGCGTGCGTCTGCCGCGCCACCCATAAGCTCGTCAAGCTCGATGCCTGCAACTGCGATGGGGAGAAGTCCAACTGCGGTAAGTACAGAGAAGCGTCCGCCGACGTCGTCGGGAACTACGAAGGTCTCAAAGCCTGCCTCGTCAGCAAACTTCTTAAGCGTTCCGCGTGCCTTATCGGTGGTAACGAAGATACGCTCGCGAGCGCCGTCAACACCGTATTTCTTTTCAAGCATAGCTCTGAAATAGCGGAATGCTACTGCGGGCTCGGTAGTCGTGCCCGACTTTGAGATAACGTTTATGCAAACGTCCCTGCCCTCGCAAAGAGCGAGTATCTCGTCAAGGTCGCCGCCGCTGATATTACAGCCCGAGAAATAAATATCGGGAGTGTCCTTTTTCATAAGATTGTAGCGAGGGGACTTGAGGAATTCAACTACCGCGCGAGCTCCGAGATAAGAGCCGCCGATACCGATAACGATGAAGAGGTCGCAAGAAGACTGGATCTTCTTTGCAGCCGCCTTGATGCGTGCATATTCTTCCTTATCATAATTTACGGGAAGATCCATCCAGCCGAGCATTTCGCTGCCTGCGCCCGTGCGGTTGCGGAGCGTTGCTACTGCGGCGTTAACGTCGGGAGTGATAGCCTTTATTTCGTCGTCGGAAACAAAGGATTTGATGAATTTGTCAGAAAGTTTGAGTGCCATATATTTTCCCATCCTTAAAGAAATATATTATTTTATCTATTTTACCACTTTTTTGCTTTAATTTCAACACATTTTTAAGAGAAATATTCTTTTTTTCATAATTTTTTTGAGCAACCGAAGAATCCCGATAGCATTCTGAGAAAAAGCGAGACAAATGAGATGCGCTCTACGCTCTCCGTGGCGCTGATATCCACCCTCGCAAGCTCATTGCCGTCAAGTGTAAATACTACGTCGCCCACCTTGTCGCCGTGCTTTATCGGTGCGGGGACGCTTTCGGGAAGCTCGACGCGTACCTCGACCGCCTTATCCTTCCCCTTCGCAACGATGGTGGAAAAATCGCCGTGCGCCACAGCGCAAGCGTCCGACTCGCCGCCCGTGACCGTAAGCGGCGCAAGAGTTGCGCCGCGATATCTGTAAAGCGAGAAATTGGCAAAGCCCCAATCGAGCAGAGCCGCCGCCGCGGCGTTACGCGCATCGCGCGTGGGAGATGCCATAATTACGGCGATGAGATGCATTCCGTCGCGCTCGGCAGTCGCGCTGATGCAGAATTTCGCCTTTGCCGTAGAGCCCGTTTTAAGCCCCGTTGCGCCCGCGTAAAATCTGACAAGGCGATTGGTGTTGGAAAGTCCAAACGCGCCGTCACGCACGGTATCCATCCACGTGGAGCTGTATTTCAGTATTCTTTCGTGCTTTATCAGCTCGCGCGACATAATGGCGATATCCCGCGCCGACAAAACGTGGTTGCTTACAGTATCGTCAAGTCCGTTCGTGTTTTCAAAATGCGCCGACTTCATTCCAAGCTCGGCGGCGCGCTTGTTCATAAGCTCCACGAATGCGCCCTCACTTCCCGACACCGCCTCGGCAAGCACGACGGCGGCATCGTTGGCGGATGCGATAACGACGGATTTCAATAGGTCGTCGACGCTCATCCTCTCCCCTTCCTTGAGGAATATCTGCGAGCCGCCCATAGACGCGGCGTGCGCCGACGCGGTAAGCACCGTGTCGTATGTAAAAACGCCCCTCTCTATCGCTTCCATTACGAGAAGCAAGGTCATAACCTTTGTGACCGAGGCGGGCGGTAGCGCCTCGTCGGCGTTCTTTTCGTAAAGCACGCGCCCCGTTTCGGCTTCAACAAGTATCGCGCTGACGCAATCAAGCCCAAGGTCGGGATATTCGGCGGCTGAGCCCGTGGGAACGAGCGACCAAAAAACCATAATTCCGCAAAGTATAACGGATAAAAATCTTCTTTTCATAAAAGCATCACCTCGCATAATCTTATGCGAGGTGATAGTAAAAATATGAAAATAAGCTTTATTCCTCTTCGATTTCCGTTGCTTCGCCCTTAATTACCTTGGGGGCGGGCTTTTTGCCGTCGGCAAGCGCACCGATAAGAGCAAAGAAGCCGTCAATAACGAAGAACACGCCTGCTACGATGATCGCCCAATCGTACGCCTCGCCCTTGCTCTTGAGCAGGAACACTGCCGCAACGATACAAAGAATGGGAGCGATGAAGTTAAAGACCTTAGCTATCATCTTTTGCTCCTTGTTCTTGAAGAACGCCACGATCGCCTTGAAGATATCTACGATGCCGTACAGCGCAAGAACTGCGCCTACGACGATAACGGCGATCTCAAGCAATACCCAGCCGACGACGAGAACGCCGACGCCGAGGATCGCCTTGATAACGCCGGTAACGTAGTATTTGCGGACGATCTCAACGATACCGAGAACGAGAAGCACTACGCCGAGAATGGTAAGGCATACGCTGATAACGCCGCCCTTAAGAACGATGAAAAGAATGCCTATAACGAGCGACATAAGCGCGGAAAGAAGTTGTGAGGTGTTTTTCATAAATTTCTCCTTAAATATCCGTTATTTTACCGAAAAACGGTATTCCGTGCAGGTAACGAACTCCTCTCCCGCAGAAAGAGTGCAGTCAAGGAAGTTTTCGTGGTTTATTGCGTCGGGCATAGACTGAGTTTCAAGGCAGAACGCGTGGCGGCGCTGCTGAGGCTTTCCGCCGCGGAAGGGATACCTCTCGTCGCCGAGGAAGTTTCCGCTGTAGAACTGCACGCAGGGACGGTCGGTAAAGACCTTCATCACTATGCTTCCGTCGGGAGAAGTAACCGTGGCCCTCTCCTTTACGCCCTCTCCCCTGTCGGCAAATACGAGGCAATGGTCAATGCCGCCGCCGATAACGATATCCTCGTTATCGTCCGCCTCAAGTCCCTCGGAAATAAGCTTTTCCTCGGTGAAATCAAAGGGAGTTCCCTTTACGGACTTTATCTCGCCCGTGGGGATAAGGGTGTCGTCGGTGGGAAGGTATCTGTCGGCGTCGATAAGTATCTTATGAGAGCCGATATATCCCTCGCCCGCGAGGTTGAAGTACGCGTGGTTGGTAAGGTTGAGTATGGTCTTTTTGTCTGTGGTGGCGCGGTAAGCTATCTTAAAGCCGCCCTCTGCCGTCAGCGTGTAGGTGACGGACATCGTGAGCGTGCCGGGGTAGCCCTCCTCACCGTCGGGAGAAACTGCGCTGAAGGTAACTGCATCGTCCGACACGGTAGCAGTCCAGAGCTTCTTATCAAAGCCGCGCTT
Source organism: Clostridia bacterium (assembly GCA_017522125.1). Taxonomy (GTDB): domain Bacteria; phylum Bacillota; class Clostridia; order Oscillospirales; family CAG-272; genus CAG-390. Next base: position 7,512 of record JAFXAC010000053.1, read on the forward strand.
GCCGCCGTGAAGGTGATTTACGCCGTTGTTTATATAAAGCGAGTAATCAACGCCGTCAAGGCTAAATTTGCCGCGGCAAATTCTGTTGCCTATTCTGCCTACCACCGCGCCAAGATAGCCCTCCGCCTCCTCGTAGGAGCGAAGCGCATCGTAGCCGCAAACGGTGTCGCGCCAGCCTGCGGGGGTGTTTACTCTCGCGCGGAGAATTGTAGCGCCGTATTCCATAACGGTAAGCTCGATGCTATCGTTTGCAAGGGTATACGCGTATACCTCCTTGCCGTAGTTGAAGTTATCGCTTACCGTGCCAAACAGCTTTTTCGTAATCATTTTACACCTCGTAGCCCTTGGGGTTCATGGTCTGCCAACGGTCTGCGTCGCGGCACATACGGACGATATCGTACTCTGCACGCCAGCCGAGAAGCTCGTAAGCCTTCTTGGGATCGGCATAGCACTCGGGAATATCACCCGGACGGCGAGCAACGATGTTGTAGGGGACCTTTTTGCCCGTTGCTTCCTCAAACGCCTTTACGATATCGAGAACGGAGTAGCCCTTACCCGTACCGATGTTGAATCTGTCAACGCCATCGACCTTCATAGCGCGGTCAAGTGCCTTGAGATGTGCGCGAGCAAGGTCTACTACGTGGATATAATCACGCACGCCCGTTCCGTCGGGGGTGGGATAATCGTTACCGAAAACGCTGAGCGCCTTGAGCTTACCAACTGCGACCTGAGTTATGTAGGGGAGCAGGTTGTTGGGGATACCGCAGGGATCCTCACCGATAAGTCCCGACTCATGTGCGCCGATGGGGTTGAAGTAACGGAGAATGGAAACGCTCTTAAGCTCCTTGGCGTTGATAAGGTCGGAGAGGATGCGCTCTATCATAAGCTTGGTCTCGCCGTAGGGGTTGGTGGTGCTGAGGGGGAAATCCTCGCGGATCGGAACGGACGCGGGGTTGCCGTAAACCGTTGCCGAGGACGAAAAAACGATAGTACCTACGCCGTGAGCCTTCATAGCGCGGCAAAGGTTGAAGGTAGCGTCAAGATTGTGGCTGTAGTAGCGCAGAGGCTGTGCAACGGACTCGCCTACTGCCTTAAGTCCCGCAAAGTGAATTACGGAGTCGATATCGTTCTCCGCAAACACCTTTTCGGTTGCGTCGTAGTCGAGAAGATCAACTGCGTAGCACTTGGGTGCTTTGCCCGTTATCTTTTCGATCCTCTTAAGGACCTCGGGCTTACTGTTGGAGAAGTTGTCGATAATTACGACCTCTCTGCCGTCGTTAAGAAGCTCTACGACCGTATGGGAGCCGATAAATCCTGCTCCACCTGTAACAAGAATTGCCATTTTTATACCTCTTTATTATAAATATTTTTTAACCGTAGCAAGCATTTGCGGCATCTTTTGCTCCATATCCAAAACCAGCTTGAACTGATTGCGTGCGCGATCAAGGTTCTGCGTGGGATAGTGGATGCGGAAATAGGTGTCGCCGTTTAGATAGTCGGTAAGGAAGCGGATGCCCGTTTCCAGCGTGATTATCATCGCTCCCATAGGAAGCGCAAGTATCTCCATATCGGTAAGCGAGCCGTCGAGCCCTCCGATAAAGCCTCGCGCGAAGGCGTTGAACATATCCTCGCGCATATAGACAAGGTCAAGGTCGGTTTCGTCCTCGGCGGCACTTGACGCGCCAAAGCGGATAGCGTCACCGAAATCGAAAAGCACAGAGCCGGGCATTACCGTATCAAGGTCGATAACGCAAACGGGCTTACCCGTTACCTTGTCAAGCAGGATATTGTTTAGCTTCGTATCGTTATGCGTAACGCGGCGCGGGATCACTCCCGCCTCCATTCTGTCCATGATGTACGAGCAGATAACACGATGCTCCTTAACGAAGGCTATCTCGTCGGGAACGGACTCTGCCCTGCCCGCCGCATTCGCGCAAAGCGCCTCCTCAAAGGCACGGTAGCGTGCGGGGGTGTTGTGAAAATCGGGGATAGTTTCGACGAGCCTTGTTACGTCGTAGTCGGCAAGCTGCATCTGAAACTTACCAAACGCACGTCCAACGCTCTCAAAGACCTTCGGTGACTCGGCGGATTGATATCCTACGACGTTTCTTACGTATTCGTAGGCACGCCAGCAACCGCCGTTTTCGTCGCGGTAGTATACGCTTCCGTCCTTGGTGGAAATGAAATGGAGCGTTCCGCGCTTTACGTCGCCGCCTGCGGCTTCTATCTTTTTACTGATATGCTCGGTAACTCCGATTATATTCTTCATAAGCCCGTCGGGGTCCTTGAACACCGAAGTATTTATGCGCTGGAGAACGTAACGCTCGCCCTTTTCGCAATAAATAAAATATGTACCGTTTATATGCCCCTCGGAGCATTCTCGGTAAGACGAGGGGGCGGAGCGCAGATCAAACTGCGCGGCGATATTAAGAACGTCCGTCATTTTCTCAAGCCACTCCAGAGGTCCTCGGCGTAAACGCCGCTTTTTATAAGTGCTCTGATGCTTTCCTTGACGTATTCCTTGTCCGCGGCGTAGGTAACGCCGTACCACTTTGCCTTGGTGGGACAAGCCGTGACCGTGGCAAGAGAGGCGTCCTGCGCCCAAGTAACGGCAAGGGGCAAATAGAACTCGTCCTTTTCGGGATTCTTCATTTCAGAGAGGAATCGCTTAAAGCCGTCGGCAGCGACGGGGAAAAACGCGGGAGTGAAGCCGAAGAAATTCATGGAAGCGGCGGCGGCGCCCGAAAGGAAGGTCCAGCCACCGTCCTCCTCCTGATACTCGGCATCGTCACCGAGAGGTCTTATCTTCGTGCGCTCGGTGATGGATATAAGCTCGCCGTTTTCGCCAAGCTCGCAAATGCCGCGCGAAACCGTGCCGTTATCGGTAAGTGTGTTTGCAAGGCGATACGCCGCAAAGCAGATGGGCATGGGCATTGCCGCGCTGTCAGCCGCCTTCAGGCGCTGTGCCATTTCCTCAAACGCCTCGTAGCCGTAGAAATCGTCGGCGTTTATCGTTGCGAAGTTATCGTCAACAATGCCGCGCGTGGAAAGCAGGGCGTGGGCAGTTCCCCACGGCTTCTTTCTGTCCTCGGGAACGCTAAAGCCCTCGGGAAGATCGTTTATGTCCTGAAAAGCATATTCCACCTTGGCGTAAGGCTCGACGCGGCAGCCTACGCTCTCACGGAAAAGCTCAAGATTTTCTTTCTTTATAACGAAAACGATCCTATCAAAGCCTGCCCTGATAGCATCGTAGCAGGAGTAGTCGATAATAAATTCTCCGCTTGGGCCTATGGGGTCGATCTGCTTCATTCCGCCGTAGCGCGAGCCCATACCTGCGGCAAGTATTACAAGTGTCAAGATGTTCTCCTTTCCCTTTCGGGGCGAGCCTGCGCCCCCTATATTCCCTTATATTATATTACATTTTTCGCAAAATGTACAGTAGATTTTTAATTTTTCTTCGGACTTTCTGTTTATTATTACAATTTTAGCAGAAAATAAAAGCAAGCTATTGACAAAAAAGTAACAATGTGCTATAATCTCAATGAAAAGTGTATCATTTGGGACACGGAGGTGACTATATGCAGATCTCAGACTTCAATCAACTGCTTCTTTCCAATAATCTTTTCGCGGGGTGCGATGCCTCGCTTCTTGAGGAAGCTCCCTTTGACAGCAAAAATCTTTTACATCTAAAAGTGGGAGATGACCTGTTTTCCGCGCACGGCTCGGCTTGCATAGGCATTTTGCTTTCGGGCAGATGCGCTATATATTCGGCTGACCCGTCGAAAAAGGTGCTTATGCGCTTCGTATTTCCCGGCGAAGCGGTCGGCGTTGCTTCGCTTTTCTCAACTGCTCGCCCCACGACGCACATTACCGCCTGCAACGATAGCGGTGCGTACTTTCTGGTACTTAGCCGCGACGATATCGACTCGCTTTTCTCCACGCCGTTCGGGGATAAGATAAGAAATAATATTCTCTCCTTCCTCTCGAACCGCGTATCCTTCCTCAACTCGCGCATAGCCTGCATTACGGGCGGAAGCGCGGAGAGAAAGCTGGCTATTTTCTTGAATTCCGCTATGGATGCCACGCTCTCGCTTGAGTTCGACATAGGTATGTCGATGAAATCTCTCGCAAATGCGCTGAACATAGGACGCGCCTCGCTCTATCGCGCATTCGACTCACTTGAAAAGGAAAAGGTGCTTATCCGTAACGGCACTTCGGTAACCGTTATCAACCGTGAACATCTTCTTAATATATTCAAATAATTGAAAGGACCAAGAAAAATGAAAAAACTCTTAGCTTTACTCCTCGTTATCGCTCTTGCGATACCCTTCGCCGCTTGCTCGACCGCCTCTGACGGCGACACCGCGACCACCACCGCCGCTCCCACGGTTGACGACACGACCATTCGCGTCGCCGTGCTTAACGGTACTACGGGCTTTGGTATTGCCCCCCTCGTTTCCGACCTTAAGAACAACAAGTGCGATTTCAAGGCAACGGTTGATTTTTACGCCGACGCTACGCTCGTTGCTCCCCTTCTCATAAACGGCTCGGTGGATATTGCCGCCGTTCCCACTAACCTTGCCGCGACCGTATACAACAAAACGCAGGGCAAGGTCGAGGTGCTTGCGGTAAATACCCTCGGCGTGCTTTATCTGCTTGAAAACGGTGAGAGCGTAAAGAGCCTTGCCGACCTTGAGGGTAAGACCGTTTACGTTCCCGGTCAGGGTACTAACCCCGAATTCGTGCTTCGCGCACTTCTCAACTATGCGGGGCTTACCGACAAGGTAACGATAGATTACACCTACCAGAGCCCCGACGAGCTTACCGCCGCAATGGCAACGGGCAAGGCTGCTATCGGACTTCTGCCCGAGCCCAAGGTAACTGCCGCAAAGCTCAAGAACGCCTCTCTGCGCGTTGCAGTTGATTTCAGCGCCGAGTGGAAGCGACTTACGGGAACTGAGCTTGTTCAGGGCTGTCTTGTAGCCCGCAAGGACTTCGTTGACGCACACGAGGCACTTGCAAGCAAGTTCCTCGCCGCTTACGAGGCATCCGTAAACACCGTTGTTACCGACGTTGACACCGCCGCAAAGCTCATCGTTGAGGCAGGTATCGCTCCGCAGGAGGCGCTCGTCAAGAACGCTCTGCCCCGCTGCAACATCACCTACCTTACGGGTGAGGAAATGAAGAGCGCGCTTAACGAATTCTGGAGCGCACTTTACGGAATAGTTCCCACCTCTATCGGCGGAAAACTCCCCGATAGCGGAATTTTCGGGTAAATGAAAATCTTAAAAAAGAGCGCCCCCTTCTTGGGGGTTGCTCTGTTTTGGGTCTTGCTTTGGCAGCTTGCGGCGTGGAAAACGGGAACTGCACTCCTGCTCCCCTCTCCGCTTGAAACGCTCACGCGCCTTTGGGAGCTTGCGCACACGGCGGAGTTTTTTAAGATAACCGCCCTCTCGCTCCTTCGCGTTTTTGCGGGGGCGCTGTCCGCCATTATCGCAGGCACGCTGCTTGCCGCGCTTTGCGCGAGATTTAAGGTGCTTGAGCGCTTGCTTGCACCCGTAATAACCGTAGTGAGAGCCACGCCCGTGGCATCGTTTATAATCCTTGCTATGCTTTGGATAGGGCGCGGCGTTCTGCCGTCGTTTATCTCCTTTTTGATGGTATTCCCCATCGTTTTCACAAACGTGCTTGAGGGTATCTCGCAAGTACCCAAAGACCTTCTCGAAATGGCGCGGCTCTTTCGCCTTTCGCCCATACTTAAGCTACGGCGCATATATCTGCCGTCGGTAGCACCGTATTTCACGTCGGCGGCAAGATCGTCACTCGGGCTATCGTGGAAGGCAGGCATATCCGCAGAGGTGCTTGCTTTTTCGCCCGATTCCATCGGAAAAATGATCTCGCAGTCAAAAAACCATCTTGAAACGGTAGATCTTTTTGCGTGGACGGCTGTGATAATAATACTCAGCGTGGGTATAGAATTTTTGTTCAGCCGCGGCATAGAGCGACTTGGCAGAAGGATAGGAGGTAAGTCAAAATGATAAAGATGACCTCACTTTGCCGTTCCTTTGACAAGGAGATAATAAAGGGGCTTGACGCAACTCTGCCAAGCTGTGGATTCGTATCCATCTGTGGTCCATCGGGATGCGGAAAAAGCACGCTTTTACGCATACTTGCGGGGCTTGACACCGACTATAGCGGCTCTATTGAGCCGTCACCGCGCGAGATGAAGGTATCTATGGCTTTCCAAGAGCCGCGCTTGCTTCCGTGGCGCACGGCGGCGGAAAACGTAAACCTCGTTCTTGGCGATAAAAAGGAAACGCTCCAAAGCTCCGCCGAGCTTCTTCTTGAGCTTGGCTTTGAAAAAGGCGACCTTTCAAAGCTCCCCGACGAGCTTTCGGGCGGTATGAAGGCGCGTGTTTCCCTTGCGCGTGCGCTTGCAATAAGCGACGCTCAGCTTTATATTTTCGACGAGCCGTTTGCCTCGCTTGACGCCGAGACGGCGCGTCTGTGCGCCCGCGTGATACGCGCGCGCACCGCGGGTGCGCTCTGCCTTGCCGTGATACACGACACGAAGCTTGCGCACGAAATATCCGACGAGGTGCTTTACTGCAAGGGCTCGCCACTTACGGCGCTCGAATAATAAAAAGCGGCTGATTTCAGCCGCTTTTTATTATTTAAAATACTCGGAGAGCAAGTTTGCGAGTGCGTTTGCCTTGTCGAGCGTTACGAGCTGGTCTGCCCTGTCCATAAAGCTGACTACGCAGTATTTTTCGCTGTAGCGTCTTATTTCAAGCGTGGCGGTAGTCTTTTCGCCCGCGTTGAAGATGAAATCCGCCTTAAATATCAGGGCGTCGCCGAAGCTCGCATCTCCGTCGTACACCGAGGTATATGACGTAGCGCTAAGCTCCTCCAGAGCCTCGCATATCCTTGCGTAGGCGTTATAATCAAGCTCCGCGCCCGATTTGTCCGTATACGTTATCTTACTGCCATCGTGAGTCAGCGCAACGCTCAAGGTCTTGTCGCCCGCGCTGAAGGTGATACCGTCAACGCGATCGTAATCGGCGTAGAATATCTCGTCGGGGCGCAGCTTGCGCTCGATTCCCGAAAGCAAAAGCTCAAAATTATCGCTTGCTACGGTCGACAGATAGTATGTCAAAAGCGAGCCGTCGGGACGGACGTGGTAGTAGCCGTCGTCCGTGATAGCGCCGAGGTCAAGCGCCAAGGTCTTTATATCCGTGCCACTCTTGTAGCTTATCTCAAGCCTTCCCGCCTTGTCAAGCCCGTGCTCCGCATCCTTTGCGGTATCGCAGGCAAGGCAATCAAGGTAGCTCATCGTAGTAAGTGCCTCGGTGATAAGGGCGGCAACGTCCTCGTCTATCGCAAACTCCGCGCCGCCGTTTACCGAAAGATACCAAAGGTAATCGTCGGTATAATCCTTATCGTTGCCGTCGGGATAATAGGTGTAAACGAGCACGTTATCCCCCTGCGTCCACTTGAGCGAGGTAGCGTCGCCACTCTCAAGCTTTGGCATTTCATCATAAAGCACGAAGTCAAGCACGTTGCCCGTCAAAAGCGACGGGAGCGTTTCATCGACCATATATACCTTCGTTTTATCCTGCGGATCAAGGAAATAGTACATATAGTTAAAGCTGTTTTCGTCGCCTATAAGAAACTCGCGCGCGCTGCCGTCTGTATAAGCAAGCGTCAGCGTGACGCGCGGCTCGTCAAAGCCGTAAGCGCCAAGGCTTGCCTCGTCGGTGACGGAGATAAGCTCCGTTGACTTAGCGGAGTTAAGGTCGTCGATTATCATATCCACCGCATCCTTATCAAGAGGTACGTCGGGATATTCCTCGGCGCGCCACTCCCCGCCGTTAAGGATCAGGGTGAGGGTGCGTTTTTTATATTCAGCCTCTTTGTCCTCGCCGTGCGTATGATCACCACTGTCGAGATACTTGACCGTCATCGTTATCCTCTCGACTCCGTCGGGAGATACGTCGGCTACGGGGTAGCTTGGCGTGGTTTCCTGCGGCGTGGTGTCATCGCCCGCGTCCAACAGCGCACCCGTAACGAAATACGCTATCATCATAAGCGCGAGGATCGCTATCATTATTATAAGATTTCTGATTCTTTTATCCTTCATCTCGGATCATCTCTTTTTTCTCGTATAAATATATACGCCGCCAAGCACCAGCGTTGCGATGGGCAGTACAAGAATGAAAATATTGCCCCAAAGGTTAGCCTGAGCCTCCGTAACGGTAAGCACAGAGCCTTCAAGGGAAATATCGCTTATTTCGGGAAGCGAGGAAGCAAAGCTACCGCACAGATAATTGGTCATAAACCAGAAGCAATAAAGATTGTTTCCGTTAGATGCGTTGATAAAGCTATCCGTTATCATATTTGCCGAGCCGCACCAGATGAGCTTTGCTATAGCACCGTCCGCAAGCTCCTTCTCCGCTGAAACGGCAAGGGCGTAGGACTGCGCCTCGGTCTTTTCGCTACCCGATTTGGTATATGCCTTATCCGAGGTAGAAAGCAGAGTCGTGTGGGTGACGCCCGTCCCCTCCGTCGTCAATATGGCGTGGCTTGAGGGGGTCATAAGCGTATATTCCGAAAGCTCCGCAACTGCGCTATGCTCGCTGTCAACGTCGGGAATTATATAGGTCGGCTGTTGATAATATTTATCGGGATCCCCCTCGTAAACGGTATCCGCGCCCGCGCTCATACCGAGCGCGGCGGTAAGGGCTGAAAAGTTCGCAAGCTTGTCAATTCCCACGCCGCTGAAGAGAAGGATATTTCCGCCCTTGCCGAGATATGCAAGGAGCTTATCTCTTTCAGCCGAGGTAAGGTCTATGGTGGGCGCGTTTATTATGATAAGTGAGCAATCCTCGGGTACGGTGTCATTGTCAAGAGCGACGTTGAGCGTAGCGTACGCCATTCCATATGCATCGAAAAGCCCCGTGACGGTGGACGAAAGCGCACTCTCGCCGTGTCCGTCGAGAACGTATATAGACGGTACGCTTTCCGCGGTAACGTACTCGATAGCACCCGTTATACTGCTCTCACCCGCGAAGAACTCCTTAACGTCGGAAAGATATGCGGAATATCCCATATAGTAGTATGATTGCATCTGCTCGTAGGTCATGCGCCCAAGCAGACTGCTGTAGTAGTAGAACAAGTCGTCATAGCTTACGAGCTTGCTTCTGCGCTCGCTCGTAACGACAACGCTGTGATTTACCGCGTCCTTGGCATTATGCTCGGCAAGGAAATCTGGCGATACGATGGGATCTACCACCTTTACGGTGACGTTCGAGGACGCGCCCGCGTATCTGTCGATAAAGTTTCTTATCAACTCGTCCTCATTGCCGCCCTGACAAATGAAATTGAGCGTTACCTGCTCGTCAAGCGTGCCGAGGTATTTTTCGGTGGTTTCCGAAAGAGTGTAGATGCCAACGCTCGTCGTGTCAAGCTTTTTGACGTCGTCGGGCAGAGCGTTTACGAGAAGATTTGCAAAAACTATCACTCCGAGGAGAATTGCGGTAATAGCTACGCTGTATACGCCGAGCTTGCCGCTTTTTGCACTTGCATTAAATGAAAATTTCATCTTTAGCACCTCCCATCAGCTCCAACGGCGCTTTTCCATAGCCTGCACCGTAAGGAAAACGAAGAAAACGGCAATAGATATAAAATACACTATGGCTGTAAGGTCGAATATGCCGTCCGCAAAGCTGTAAAAGCGGTCAAACACCGCAATGTATTCAACGAGCTTCGGGAAAAGTCCCTCAAAAAGCGTGGAGTTCACGAAATACGTGATCAATGTTGGCGCAGCGCAGATAACGAGCGTAACGCCGCAGATGATGAGGTTTTTGGTAAGCACGTACACTATCGCCGTAAGAGCCGCAATGAGCGCAAGGAAGCACAGAAGCGAGCCGAGCGCCGTTGCGGGCAAAAGCTCAACAAGGCTTGAAAGCAGATAGATGGCAAGAAGCACGGCTACGCCCAAAACGGCGGAGATGCTTTGGCTCTCGGTGAGCGAGGAGAGGAAAACGCAAATGGCAATAAGGGCGCTTCCCAAAAGGAAAAAGCCGAATATTGCGGAATACGCGCCAAGCATATATACCTCGCCAAAGAGCGAAAGAACAAGCGGATAAAGGCAGAAAATGCCACAGCAAAGACCGTAAACGGCAACGGCGGCAAGGTACTTGCCCATAACTACGGAGCTTAGCTTCATCGGCAGGGCGTAAAGAAGCTGGTCGGTCCTTGAGCGACGCTCCTCCGCCAGCGTGCGCATTGTGAGTATCGGCACGACTATCATAAGCACGATGGTCATATTGGAGAGCACGTACTCAAACGAGGGCGAAAGCTGAAGCAGATTTATCGCCATCGTGTAAATACCCGCGAAAACGAGCATTACTGCAAGAAAAACGTAGCCCGTCATGCTTATGAAATAGGACTTGAACTCTCTTTTGAATATCGCTATCATTCGTTCTCATCCTCCTCTTCGTTTTTTGCCGAAAACAGCGGCGTATATCCACCGTCATCGCTCTTTGAGTCGATTTCGGGGCTTTCGTAATGCTTCCACTCCGCGTCAGCCTCCTCGACGTAATTGTCGTTAGTGAGCGAGAGGAATATGTTTTCAAGCGTTTTATCGTCGCGGTGAAGCTCGGTAAGCGCGATGCCCTCTTTGGAAAATGCAAAAAAGATATCACTGCGCACCTTTTCGCTATCATCGACCGTAAGGGAAATAAGCGTAAAATCGCCATCCGCGCTATATTTGGCACTTGCCTTGGGGAAAAGGCGTGAAATAACGCCCTTCGCTCTTGCCTCGTCGCACTTGACCTTGATGCATATCGGCTCGTCGGCTGAATTTTCAAGCTCGGCAAGCGGCGCGTCGGCAACTATCTTGCCGTTTGAGATAATAAGGATATGGTCGCAGACCGCACTTATCTCGGCAAGTATGTGGCTGCTGATAATGACGGTTTTCGTCTTGCCGAGGTGTCTTATGAGATCTCTTATCTCAATTATCTGCTTGGGGTCAAGTCCTACCGTCGGCTCGTCAAGAATGATAGTATCGGGGTCGCCTATCATCGCCTGTGCTATGCCCACGCGCTGACGGTAGCCCTTAGAGAGGTTCTTTATCAGGCGGTTTCGCACACCCGCAAGCCCCGTGATAGTCATTACCTCTTTTATTTGTCTTATGCTCTTTTCAAAGGGTACGCGCTTGGCATTCGCCACGAAAACGAGATACTCGCTCGGCGTCATTTCCATATACAGCGGCGGCTGCTCGGGAAGATATCCTATACGGCGCTTTGCCTCGACGGGCTCCTCGAAGATATCGTGCCCATCGACAAGCACCGTTCCCGACGTAGCGGCAAGGCAGCCCGTGATTATATTCATCGTCGTGGATTTTCCCGCACCGTTAGGGCCGAGAAGTCCGTAAATTCCCTTATCTACCTTAAAGGAAATATCTCTTACGGCGGTATGACCACCGTATTTTTTAGTAAGATTTTTGACCTCTATCAAAGCTACTCCTCCTTAAAAGATGAAGTTATATATTACAATAGCATTTTAGTGTGTTATTAATATGATATCTTTTTGAACATTTTTTAACTTTTGCAAAAAGAGGGCTGCAAATGCCAAAAACACTTGCAGCACCCTTGATCAGTCTATATCCTCTACTACGGACAAGGGCGGCTCCTCAAGTGCATCGGGACGCTCGATAAATTTCTTATAGAGCTTAAACGCTGATGCGAAATAATGTCCGTCGCATATTCTTTCATCCGTTACTGCCTTGATGTCGATATAGCGGCATTTTTCAAGATTTCCCTTTCGGTCATATTCGTAGACCGATTTTTTTGTTCCGTACGATATAAATACGGGAAGATTTCCAAAATCGTAGATGTGGTGATATATGGGGTTTATACCAAGCGAGCCCATACTCGTTATAACCATCGTACCGTGGAAGGGCGAGAGCTGAAGCAGGGATTTCGGCAACCAGCCCCAATAATCAAGCGCGTTCAAAAACTTGACCGTCCAGCGCAAAAGCACGCCCGGAATAAAGGCAAGGAGCTTTGCCAAGCGGTCAAATGCCGTAGGCTTATCGAGGGAATCAATCGCCGCCTTTACAGTGGTGTTGAATTTTTCATAAACGTCATCCACGGTATCTCCCGGTGCAAAATCGACCTTGATAACGGTTTCGGGGGCGTTCAGCGAAAGCTCCTTTTTGACCGTCATTACTACGGAAATAGAGTTTCTTGCATATATCTTTTGTCCGCTTATAAAGCGATTTATACCGGGGCGTTGAGATATCGTGCGCACGTATGCGGCAAGCATAACGTGCAAAAGACCGAACGAGGTCTTCCCCTCCCTTATCTTGCGGCGGCACATCTCATCCGCATTACTTATTTCTATCCTGTCGTAAAAGGTATTCAAAGCGTCGGAGCGCCGCGCCATTATGTATGGCATAAGTCGGTGCATCGGCTCTATCGTGCGGAGCTTTCTGCCGTCCTTTCGATCACCAAGACGGCGTCTTCTCTTTCGGTAAGTGAGAGATGCGGGCGCGGTGGCAGATCCGTTGGCTTTTGCTGCCGTGTTATCGGTCATCGTTTTGGCACTTGACGTAACGTTTTTTTCGTTTGCCATTATGTTACCGCCTTTCTTGCTCATTTTAGCATAAGCAGAATAATTATACACTATTTCTCGCAAAAAATCAAGAAAAATATACGCACATATGAAATTTTAAGAATTATCGGGCTTATATTGACTTTTTGGGGGCGTTTATGATATAATTTAATTTAATAGGAGAACTAAAAAATGGATAAGGTTTTTATTTATACGGACGGTGCCTGCCGCGGAAATCCCGGCCCCGGCGGATGGGGCGCAATACTCGTTTACGGCGAGCATAAGCGCGAAATGTCGGGAGGCGAGGCTATGACCACTAACAACCGAATGGAGCTTATAGCCGCTATCGAGGCACTTGCCGCGCTTCGCAGACCGTGCGAGGTAACGCTGACCACGGATTCAAAATATCTTTGCGACGGCATTTCAAAGGGCTGGGCAGCATCGTGGCGCGCCAAGGGGTGGAAAAAATCCGACGGCAAGCCCGCGCTTAACCCCGACCTTTGGGAGCGCCTTTTGTACCTCATAGACGTCCACAAGGTGGAGCTTGTATGGGTCAAGGGACACGCGGGACACGAATACAACGAGCGTTGCGACGCGCTTGCCACCGCATACGCCGACTCGCTTCGCTGACACGAAAGGACGCAATATGAAATCTCAAAAAATAATGCTTGCACTCATCGTGGCATGCCTTGTGCTTTTGCTTGCGGTGCTTGTTTACGGAGTCGTTGCCTTTGGCGGCTCTGATGGCACGAGCGCGGACGGCACGGCGGAAAGCACTCCCACGGTATCCACAGCGCCCGACACTACGCCGAGCGTGCCTGACGGTACTACCGCCCCCGATGACACCACTGCCGCGGACACTACCACTCCACCCGAAACCACAATACCCGAGTCGAGTGCTCCCGAAACGAGCGCCCCCGCGGATTACCCGCCCGTTAGCGGCAGCTTCACCTCGGCACTTGAGGTAAAGCTTGGCGTGGACGTTGATTGGCAAACCCTATCGCGCACAGCCGACGAGGCGGAGATAGAGTTTACCATAGTTCTGAATTCTTATATGATAGGAATAGGAGCAAGAAGTAATAATTACCTTAAAATAGGTGAAGAAAGCTACCGCTTCTCTACCCCGAAAGTAAACATAACGGAGCTTGTCAAGTCGGAAACCGTGCTTGCGGTATTGACCGTCAAGGTGCCGCTTACAAACGGAGAAGGCACGTTTGACGCCTCCTGCTCGTGGAACTACAAGGGAACTTACAGCGGAGTAAAAATTGATAACATAATCTCCGAGGGAGTCATTGAAATAAAATAAGAGGTTGCATTGCAACCTCTTATTTTATTTTCACGAGCGAGCGCATTCCGTCCGCAAGCGCACTGACGAGTGCGTCGATATCCTCCGCGGTGTTTTCGGGGCAAAGGCTGACTCGTATGGTGGAATCCGCCGCCTTATCGTCAAGCCCGAACGCGCGAAGTGCGGCGCTGAGCTTTTTATCGTGCGACGAGCAAGCAGAGCCGCTTGAAACGCAGATGCCGCGTGCGGACAAGAAGTTGAGCATAGTTTGGCTCTTTATATTGGGAACGGTTATGCTGATAATGTGGTCGACGTGCCTTTCGGGGACGTTCAGAACAACGTCAAGCTCCGACAGACGCTCGACGGCGTAGGAATACAGGCGGCGCAGCTTGTCCGCGTTGGGAACGAGCGCGAGCCTTCCCTCTGTTACCGCCTTGGCAAAGCCTGCGATACCGACGAGGTTTTCCGTGCCTGAGCGCAGGCCCTCCTCCTGTCCGCCGCCGTAGATAACGGGTGTGAGAGCGCGGCGCTTTATCGCCGTGGGAGAAATTATAAGCGCACCGACGCCCTTCGGGCCGTGTATCTTATGCGCTGACACGCTTATCATATCTATTCCACACGATACTCTCGGCAGACCTTGGCGCAAAAAGCCCTGAACCGCGTCGCAATGTATCAGCGCGTCGGGGCAAACTGCTTTTATCGCTCGCGTCGCCGCGTCGATATCGTAAAGTGCGCCCGTTTCGTTATTCACAAGCATAAAGGACGCAAGAAAAACGCCCTTCATTGCCTCGTTGCGAAGCTGTACCATATCGAGCGCTCCACCGCGAGTCGAGATATACACAGCCTCAAAGCCCTCGCGTGTGAGTGCTTCAACAGCCCTTGCTACGGACGGATGCTCCGAATCCGTAGTGAGAATACGCTTTGAGGAAAAATGCTTTTTCGCCCTTGCCGCGCCGAGTATAGCGAGGTTATTTGCCTCACTTCCCGATGCCGTAAACACCGCGCGCCAGCCCTCTGCCTGCCTTACGCCAACCGCCGCGTAGAGCTGCTCGCGTGCGGTATTCAGAAGTCTATGTGCCTCGTCACCTGCCGTGTGCAAGGACGATGGATTGCCGTATATCTCCATTGCGGCGGTCATAGCTTCCTTGACGCCTGCGGAAAGTGCGGTGGTCGCGCTGTTGTCAAGATAAATTCTGTCCTTTACTTCTATTGCCATAATTACTTAAAGGTAAAGTGAGAAAGGATAGTGTTTACGTCCTCAAGATGCGAGTCGAAAAGCTCGGCGGTAGATGTATAGGTGAAAACGTAGAAAATATCCTTATACGCGCTGACTATCTGACGGTATTTGTAAGCAACTCCGTTCACCGTAGCGGTATAGTCGAAGCTGAGCGCCGCCGCACCGCCGAGAGTTGACTCGGCAGGGGCAGATACTACCGCAAAATCATCAAGCAGCTTGCCGAGCGAGTCGGTGGTATAGGTAACGTACTGCTCCACGCTGAGATAGCCCTCACCCGGGAGCGTGCAGGTAACGCTGACGTTTGAACGGTCAACACTTGCGGAATAATACGCCGACGCGATGCCCGACGAGGTATTTGCAGTCCACGCCTTCGGCACGAAGAGATAGAACGCCTCGTTTTCGGAAGCAGCATTTTGCATTCCCTCGGGAGCGCCCGCGTCGGAGCAACCTACAAGGGATACGAGCATAAGCGCGCACATAAGCGCAACGATAATTCTTTTCATTTTTTAACCTCTCAGTTCATTTTGCTGACGTAATCGGCGGCGGTCAGTACGCCGTATTTTCCACTTTCATAGGTAAGTCCGCCCTGGAAAAAGACGGTATATGGCGGGCGTATAGGCCCGTCGGCGGAAAGCTCGACAGATGCGCCCTGAACGAACGCTCCCGCCGCCATAATGACCTCGTCTGAGTAGCCGGGCATTGCCCACGGCTGAGGCTCAACGTAAGCGTCGACGGGCGAGCCCGCCTGTATTCCGCGGCAAAATGCGCAAAGCGTGTCCGCGCTGTGCGTGACCACAGTTTGAATTATATCGGCGCGGCTCTCGCTCCATTTCGGCTCTGCCAAAAAGCCCATTTTCTCAAAAACGTAAGCCGCAAGGTGTGCCGTTTTGAGCGCGGCGGCTGTGGTGTGCGGCGCGTAGAAAAGTCCGAGGAACATATTTCTGTTCTGTCCGAGAGTTGCGCCGACCTCGCCGCCCGTTCCGACGGTGGTAAGTCTGTAGGACGCAAGCGTTACCGCCCTCTCGCTTCCCGCAAGGTATCCGCCCGTAAGCGCCATTCCGCCGCCCGGGTTCTTGATAAGCGAGCCTACGAGCAAATCCGCCTTCGGCTCTGCGGTGCAGGTAAATTCGCCGTAGCAATTATCCACAACGACGTAAACGTTATCGCGCACGGCGTGGACGGCGTTATATGTAGCCGTTATCTCCTCGGGAGTGAGGGTGCGGCGGTTTTGATAGCCCTTTGAGCGCTGTATAAATACCACGCGCACGCTCTCGTCCTCGCGGACTCTTTGACAGACGGCATCGTTGTCTATAGTACCGTCGCGCATCTCGATAGCATCGTATTTTACGCCGAAATCGGCAAGCGAGCCGTCGCCGTTAGCGCCGTCGATGCCGATAACGCCGTCAAGCGTATCGTAGGGCTTGCCCGTAACGGCAAGGAGCGTGTCATTCGGGCGGAGCAGACCGAAAAGTGCCGTGGAGAGCGCGTGAGTTCCGTTGACGAAATTATGTCTGACGAGCGCCGCCTCCGTATCGAACACGCGAGCCCAAACGCGGTCAAGCACCTCTCTGCCCCTATCGTCGTAGCCGTAGCCCGTCGTTCCCGCAAAGCACGCGTCGCTCACGCGCTCCTCCTTGAACGCCTCCATTACGCGGCAGGTGTTTTCATACGCCATCCTGTCGATGGCGGCAAAATTTTGTGCAAGCGCCGCCTCTGCCTCAGCGGCAAGCATCATTACATTTTCGGAAAAAGGCATTTCGTAACTTCCTTAAAGAATTTTTCTATATACGCGTCATCTCCATCTGTGGAAATGAAGCTGACGCGTCCCTCGCCGCCGTCCGCAAGAAGCCCTGCGGCGTCAAGGCGGCGTTTTGTTTGCGCCGCAGTTCCGACGGCGCCGTCGAAGATCTCGACGGCACGCCCGACGGCGGCAAGTATCTCGTTTTTAACGAACGGGTAATGTGTACAGCCGAGAACAATACCGTCAACGTACCCGAGGCTCGCAAAAAGCTCGGACAAATAATCGCGCACGTCCTCGCCGCGCTCTATCATGCCCGCAAGGCGCGGGCACGGCACGGGGATAAGCTCACACGCACCCGAATTTGCCCTGATAAGCTCTGAAAAGCGTGCGGATTCCACCGTGCGCGGCGTTGCAAGGACTGCAACTCTGCGACAAGCAGAGTGCGCCGCGGGCTTTACCGCAGGCTCGATGCCGACTATCGGAATGGTAGCGTATGTGCGGCGCAGGCTGTCCGCCGCCGCCGCGGTCGCGGTGTTGCAGGCTATGACAAGGCACTTTGCGCCAAGGTCTACAAGCCGTTTTGCATTCTCCTCGGAAAGCCGTAGCACCTCGTCGGTGGTGCGGCTTCCGTACGGCGCGTTTTTTCTGTCGCCGAGGTAGATATAATTCTCATTCGGCATCTGCCTTACAAGCTCGGCAAGCACGGAAAGCCCGCCCACGCCCGAATCGAACACCCCGATGGGTGAGGCGTTTTTTATCATTTGAATGCCTCGGCGTAGGCTACGGCAAGCTCGACGCACGCCTTAACGTCCCTCATATCGACCGTTTCCACAGCGGAGTGGATATACCTTGTCGGTATTGACAGCGCGCCTGCGGCGCAGCCCGCACCCGCAAGCTGCAAGGACGAGGTGTCCGTGCCGCCGTAGGTCAATATCTCGCTTTGGTGATTTATTTTCTTGTCCCTTGCAAGCGCGTGAAGCTCGCTCACAAGGTCATCGTCGCAGATAACGGACATGTCCTTTACCTTTATCGCAACGCCGCCGCCAAGCTTTACAGCCATTGGCTTTGCGCCCGGGGTGTCGCCCGTTCCCGTAACGTCAAACGCTATAGCAACGTCGGGAGCTATGGCAAACGCGGCGGGCTTTGCTCCGCGGCATCCTACCTCCTCCTGAACGGAGAAAACGAAATAAATATCACTCTCGTTATTCTTGATACGCTTTGCGACCTCGACCATAATAGCACAGCCGAGTCTGTCGTCAAGCGGTCTGCCGCTTATGCGATTGGCGGAGAGCTTCGTCGTGTGGTGGACGAGCGAAAAGCAATCTCCCACGCTGACGCGACGTGCCGCCTCGCCGTGCGTGGACGCGCCGATATCAACGTAAAAGCGGTCGGCGGTGAGTGCATCCGCCTTCGTTCCGCTGTCGGGAACGAGGACTCCGCGCGTGCCGTTTTCAAAAACGACCTCGCTGTAAGCCGCGGCAACGAAATTTATACCGCCGATGGGAGCAAGGCGGAGCATACCGTTTTCCTCGATATAGGTAACGATAAAGCCTATCTCGTCGCTGTGTGCGCAGAAAAGGAGCTTTTTTGCGCCGCTTCCTCGTTTGACGGCTATAAGATTTCCGAGCGTGTCGGTATAGCATTCGTCAACGAAGGGCGCTATCTCGTTTTTTATAAGCGCGCTGACCTTTTTTTCTCTGCCCGAAACACCCGAGCAGCAAACTATATTTTTAATAAGGCTATACATTTTTTCCTCCGGATTCAAAAGCCGTATTCGCAAAGGAATGCGTATATCAGCTCTTTTATGGCTTCGTAATCTTCAACCGACGCTACGCAGGATGCGGAGTGCAGATACCTCGTCGCGGCGGACACCGCGACGGTGCGAACGCCCGCGCCCGATTTGTGGATGTGCGCGGCATCGTTGCCGCCTGAAACGTACTTTTTGACCTGCGCCGCGATTCCTCGGCGCTTTGCTATGTCAAGCATTCCGTCGACAAGCTCGCGGTCGTATATGGTCGAACGGTCAACGAGGGATATAACGCCACCGCCGCCGACCTTGGCAACGCGGGAGTTGGGCTTCACGTCGGGCAGGTCCGCTATCGCCGTGGATTCAAGCACGACGGCGTAGTCGGGGCGCACTCTCTGTGCCGCGACCTGCGCACCCGAGCGTCCTATCTCCTCGCGCACGGTAAAGGCGCAAACGAGGTTAAATGGGAGCTTTCTGCCCTCGTCCTTCAGCCTGCGCAAAAGCTCGATCATAACGGCACAGCCAAGTCTGTCGTCTATTGCCTTGCCCTTTATAAAGCCCTCGTTCTCGCCAAAGCGCACGAAATCCGAGTCAAACACGCCGTAGTCACCAAGCGCGAGATATTTTTCAGCATCGGCGCGAGAGGTCGCGCCGATATCGATATACATATCGTTTATTTTTGTCGCCTTTTTGCGCTCCTCGGCGCTTTGGTGGTGTATCGCCTTCGACGCTATAACGCCGCCGACGTCGCCGTTCTCACCGCGGAATATCACGCGTCTGCCGCAAAGCACGCGCGGATCGATGCCGCCGACGGCGGCAAATCGGATATAACCCGACTCCTCGATATATTTTACCATAAAGCCGACCTCGTCGGTGTGCGCGGAAAGCATTACCGTGGGGAGTCCCTCGCCCTCGCCGTCCACGCGTGCGTAGAGGTTTCCTACCTTGTCGCGCGTGAGCGTTGCCACGCCCGAAAGCTGGCGCACTATCTCGTCAGCGACCGCTTCCTCACAGCCCGACGGACCGAATTCAAGGCAGAGCTTCTCCAAAAGCTCGATGCCGCAAAGGAATTTATTTTCAGTCATTTTCGCTCATCTCCTTTACCGCTTTTTCAACCTCGGGCGAGGTTATGAAAAGCTTAACGAGCTTGCAAAGCGCCTCGGCATCGTCAAGGGAGATGACCTCGGCGCAGGTGTGCATGCTCTTAAGAGGCAGACCTACGTCGACCGTGGGAATACCGCGTCCGACAAGACCTATGACGTTGGTGTTAGTTCCCGTCCCCGACGGCGCGACCGTGCGCTGTGTGGGAACGCCGTTTTCCTTGGCGGCACTCTCCATGATGCGCGTAAGGCGTTTATCCGTAAGCGGAGAAAACGCTATCGACACACCGCCGCCGACCTTTACAGTTTCGCTGTCCTTGGTGTCGGGCGTTCTGCCGAGGTCAACGTCGGCAACGAGCGCGCAATCGGGCTCGGTGGCAAAAGCACCCGTAGCCGCGCCACTCATATAGCTGCCAGACTCCTCAAAGTTTGAAAATTGCAGATACACGTCGCCCCACAGCTCGTCCGCGGACGTTTTGGCGATCGCAAGAGCCGCGATAGCTCCGCAAGCTTTATCATCAAAGCCCTTGCCCGCGATAAAGCCGTTTTTAAGCTCGGAATATTTTGGCATGAAGCCCACGGGAGCTCCGATGCTGACGTGCTTTTGAAGCTCCTCCTTGGAGTAGCCCGTGTCGATGAGAAGCTCGTCAATGGGAACGAGCTTGTCAGCGTCCCCCGCACGCTGAAGGTGGGGCGGCGTTGAGCCGACGACACCGTATATCTTCGTTTTATCGCGGCAGTATACTACCACCTCGCTTGCCTGAAGTATCCTCGTATCAAGTCCGCCGACGTTGGTAACGGTAAGAAAGCCGCCGTCCTTTATCCCCGTGACTATCATTCCTATCTCGTCAAAATGAGTGTCGATGAGTATTTTTTTGGCGTTTTCCTTGCCGCAACGGCGGACGAAGGTATAGTTTTTCAGCGGAGATACAAGAACCTCGTCAAAATATCCGCCGATAAGCTCCCGAAGCTCCGCCTCGCTGTAGGTCGTGTGTCCCGACACGGACATAAGCCCCGCAAGCGAGAATATCATATCCTTAAGCTCGTTTTTCATTTCTTCTCCTGAAATTCAAGAACTGTTTTTTTGAAATAATTTCCGCGCTCCTCGAAATTTGAAAAGCGGTCAAAGCTCGTGCAGGCGGGGGAAAGCACCACCGCGCTTCCCTTTTTTGCTACGTCGCGAGCCGCGCTGACAGCCGCCGCAAAATCGTCCTCAAATATTACGCGGAGCGCGTCCTTCACGCCCGTTTCCGCGCGGCGGTGCGCTATTGCCTCGGCTATTTGCGGTGCCGCCTCGCCCGTAAGCACGACTGCGCTTGCGCGGGCAATCAGAGCGTCCGCAAGCGGCTCGAACGGAACGTGCTTATCCTTGCCGCCGCAAATGACTACGGGGCGGCAATCGAAGGTAGAGAGCGCCGCCACGCTACGCGAGGGGCTTGAGTCAATGGAGCTGTTGTAGTACTTTACGCCGTCAAGCTCCCTGACAAACTCAAGTCTGTGCGCTACGCCCGAAAACTCGCGCGCTACCTCGCGTATGACCTCGATGGGAACGTAGCCCCAAGTGAGTGCCGCGGCGGTCATATAATTTTCTACATTGTGTATTCCCGGTATTTTGATCTCCGATGCGCGAAGGATCAAAATTTCACTCTCGCCGTCGGAATATATCACGTCGTCGCCACGCAAAAAGATGGCGGCACTGTTCGCTCTGCCATTCGTAAGCTCGGCAAATTCCGCGCCCGCCTCGGTGCAATGCGCCGAGAAAAATATAATTCTGCCCGAAAAACGCTCGGCGGCGGCGCGGGAAAGCTCATTTTTGCCGTTCAGCACCAAAAGCTCGGTGTTATCGCCGAAAACGTTGTATTTCGCAAGAGTGTACTCCTGCATATCCGTGTGCCAATTAAGGTGGTTCGGCGTGATATTCGTTATCGCCGCACGCAGTGCGCTTGAGCGCATAGTCTGAAGCTGAAAGCTTGAAAGCTCAAGCACGGCGGCATCCTCACACGTCATTTCGGGCGCAAGCGACAAAAGCGGAGTGCCGATATTTCCGCCGACGTACGCACGTTTTACACTCGGTGCGTGCGACATAAAAAGATGTGTAAGAGTTGTCGTAGTGGTCTTGCCGTCGCTACCCGTTATAGCAAATATCTTTGCCTTGGTCGATGCGCAAAACCACTCCATTTCGGAGCTGAGAAGCGCACCACGGCGCACCGCCTCGCAAAGCTCGCCCGCGTCGGGACGAATGCCCGGGGAGCGAAAAATGACCGTATCGCTCATATCCTCGGTCAAAAAATCCACCGTAGGGTCTGCGCCGCATACGAAATTGACTCCCTTTTTTATAATAGAGGTCGCATCGTCGCCAAGCTCCGAGAGCTTTTTAGCGTCGCGCACGCTAAGGCGCGCGCCCATTCCCGTCAGCATGCGTGCGAGGGGGCGATTTGACACGCCAAAGCCAAGAACTATGGCTCTGCCGCGTTCAATGCATTCTTCTATCCTTTTGGTGTCTTTCATAAGAACGCTCCTTAAAGCAATAATGTATCACTATATTATATATTATATTTTATCTTAACGCAATAGTTTTACAAAAAAATCGCCCCAAAAACGTCATACAGCGCGATATTTTCCGAAATTTGGAGTATTCACAGCGCGGCATTTTCATGATATAATATACATGCATATATGCGAAAGGAGTGTGAGAACAAAGCAAAAATCCCCAAAATAACCCCGAAGGCGCGGCTTTTTGCATAACCCTTGATTTTTGCCCGCCTTCAAAGTGACAAGAAAGGATGTTGCAATGAAAAAATTAATTGGTTTTATTTTATCGGCTATAATGCTTACGTCAATTTTTATCCCTGCGGCAAGTGCCGCAAGCGCGACCTCGCGCGTTGGCAGAGTATCTACGTCAAGCGGCGGACTGAACGTAAGGAGCGCAAGCTCCACGGGCGCGTCCATCCTCGCCTCTCTGCCTAAGGGAAGCTATCTTACGCTTATGTGGAAAAGCGGCTCTTGGTGGTACGTTGAATACGCAGACGGCAAATACGGCTACTGCTACGGCGACTACATAAGTCCTGTGACGAGCGTACCGAAGGAGGTTTCGCTATCGTGGGGCGTGCTTAACGTGCGAAGCGGCGCGGGAACTTCCTACGCTCGCATAGACCAGCTCCAAAACGGCGACGTGGTGCTTCAGCTATCCACGGCAAACGGCTGGAGCAGGATAGTCTACGACGGCACAAAAACGGGATACGTAAGCTCACAATATCTAAAACCTGCGCAAAGCTATCCCGCAACTTCGCTGTCCGTTCCCAGCTATAAGCAGAACGACAAGCGTTGGGCAAACCTAAAGCTTGGAAGCTCGGGAAAGACTATGGCGAAAATTGGCTGTGCTACTACGGGCCTTGCAATGATGGAGTCATACCGCACGGGTACTACGGTAACCCCTGCGACAATGGCGAAGCGCTTGAAATATACGTCGACGGGAAGCCTATATTGGCCCGAAAACTACGTTGCGGTAACGAGCAAAACGGATTACTTAAAAAAGATATACGACCTTTTACGCTCGGGCAAGCCCGTTCTTATCGGAGCAAAGACCGCATCGGGCTCACAGCACTGGGTGGTAGTTGACGGCTACAAGGGCGGCTCTACCCTTTCGCCATCGGGCTTTACCGTAAACGATCCCGCAAGCACGTCGCGCTCAACGCTTCAGGATCTGTTTGACACGCATCCGTACTTTTACAAATATTTCTATTACAAATGAGGAATAGGCAGTTGCAAAGCAACTGCCTATTCTTCGTATTCCTTGATACCTGCCATTTTGGATATCTCGCGGAAGCCGCCCACCTCGGCACGCTGTATCGCGCCGTATATGCGATAGCGAAGTCCGCGGTTTTCGCGCTCAAGCCGCGCGAGCAGCTGCTTCATCTCCTGCCTTTCGGTGTTTCCGTCGGCGGGACAGGTGGACGTTACCACGGGGAGCTCCGCCTTACCCGCAAAATAGCGTATATCCTTTTCGGGCATATAGATGAGAGGTCTTATGACCGTAACACCTACGCGCGAAAGGTACGTCACGGGCTGAAAAACGCCTATCCTTCCCTCAAAAAAGAGATTTAGCATAAACGTTTCAACAACGTCGTCAAAATGGTGTCCGAGGGCTACCTTGTTGCACCCAAGCTCGGCGGCGGCGGAATTAAGCGCACCGCGGCGCATCTTGGCACACAGCGAGCAAGGATTTGACTCCTTGCGGATATCGAATATGACCTTTGATATCTCGGTCTTTATTATCTTATGCTCAACGCCAAGCTCGCGGCAATACTCGGTAACGGACGAAAAATCCATTCCCTCAAGTCCCATATCAATGCTTACGGCGATAAGGGAAAAGCGCTTCGGATAAAAGCGGCGAAGCCCCGCCATAGCCGCAAGGAGCGCGAGCGAGTCCTTGCCGCCCGAAACACCGACGGCTATTCTGTCGCCGTCCTCTATCATACCGTAATCATCTACCGCGCGGCGCGCAAAGCTAAGCAGGCGCTTGGTGTCAGCACCCCTTTTCTTTTTCGGCTCGCTCGCCGTAGTTTCAAGCTCTTTTTCACTCATTGAAAAGAAAATCCTCCAGCATCTCCGTGCTATCAAAGCACGTTTTGCAATTTTTACGCATAAAGCAACGAATTTTTTCGCTCGGCTGTCCCCACAGCGCACCGACGAAGGCCACCCCTGCCGCGCGAGCCATATCGTAGCCCGGGCGAAGGTCGTCCACCATCAGCATTTGTGAGGGTGAAAAGCCAAACGTTTCCACAATATCCTCAATAGGTCTTACGGACGGCTTGCGCCATTCTTTGCCCATATCCCAGCTGTATATCTTGTCGGGGAGCGTGCCGAAATTCTCCTTCCAATCCCTTACGATAAAGCGCTCGTGAGAGTGGGAAACGACGCAAACTATGCCGCCTGCCGCGCGCTGACGCTCGATTATACGGCGTATTCCGTCAAACGCATCGGGTACGGTCGAGTCGGCAAAGCGTTGCCATACGGCAAGCTCGTGCGCCATTTCGGCATCACTAAATCCGAGTATCTCTCGGCAATATGGCTCAAAGCCCGGCTCGAAGCAATAATCGACGAACTCCGTGTAGCTCGGCTTATGCTCAGGACGCAGCGTTGAGAGTATCTCAAGCCACGAGGGGTAATTTACCGCGGGAGTGGACGCGACGGTGGTATCGTCGTGGTCGAGTATCAAAACGGGAAATTTTGTAGTAAATGACATTATTTTATCCATTCCTTGGGGAAAGCGCAGGTGTTTTGAATTTTTTCAAACGCAGCGGTGCGCACGCGCGTGGTGTTGCGCGGCTCGTCAAGATAAAGCACTATCGGCGGCGTAACGTCAAGGCGAGGGGAGGCACCGAGCTTGCCCTCGACTATAACGGCAGACGGGCGTGATACGGTGTCGGGATATATCTCCGTCATACGCTTCGGCTCTATTTTGACACGGCGCATAGCCTCAAAAAGCTCGGGCAAGCGCTCCGTCCTGAAAACGCAGTAAAAGCATCCGCCGTGCTTCAGAAGCTTTGCGGCGGCGGCGCAAAAATCGGCTATTCCGCCGTGATTTTCGTGCCTTGCGTCCTGCGCGGCGTCGTCGACCTTCGCCTGTCCCGGGTGCGCAATATACGGAGGATTGGCAAAGACCGCGTCAAACCTTCCGCCAAGCTGTGTTTCGTGGACCTCTCTTATATCGGCGGTTACGATGCTAACGCTGTCGGCAAGTGAATTAAGCTCGACGTTGCGCTCGGCGAGAGCCGCCATATCCTCTCTTATTTCAAGGGCTACGACCTCTTTCGCTTTGCCGTAAGCGGCGGCAAGCAGAGATACTATACCCGTGCCGCATCCAAGCTCGCAGGCACGGCGCACGGGGCGCACAGACGCGGCAAGCAGATATGCATCCGTTCCCCACGCAAGACCGTGCCCCGCGTATATGAGCCTTAGCTTATCCCCTACCTCGGAGATGCTTTCACCCTTTGCAAGTTCAATATCCATAAAAGTTCCTCTCAATTTATGAAGAACGGAGCCGTCCTTATAGGGCGGCTCCGTTTTCGGCAAAATATGTAATTATTCAGCCTTGGGTGCTCCTACGGGGCAAACGGACTCGCAAGAACCGCAGTCGATGCAGGTGTCAGCGTCGATAACGTACTTGCCGTCAGCTTCCTTGATGGCGCCTACGGGGCACTCATCAGCACATGCACCGCATGCGATGCAATCGTCGGAAATCTTGTATGCCATAATAATAACCTCCGTGTTTTATATGGTTTAATATATTGTATCACAAAAAATTTCTTTTGCAAATACCTTTTTGAAAAAAAGTTGTTTTTTTACGAAAAAAACATTTACCAAGCGATTTATTCGCCGTCGGACTTGTCGGCGGGCGGCGTTCTGCGCGCTTCCTTGATAATTTTTATATCCGCAAGCTTATAGGACTTCGGCGCTTGGTCGGGCTTTTCATCAAGCTTTACCCGAACTGCCGAGGATATGGGCATAATATCGGTGACTACGCCCTTGCCGTCAACGGTATCAACGATGGAGCCCTGCGGCGGCATAAGCGCGATCTCGCGCTCGTAGGTGTCCTGCTCGAAGCGCAGACAGCACATAAGTCTGCCACAGTTGCCCGATATCTTGGCGGAATTGAGGGACAGTCCCTGCTCCTTTGCCATCTTTATGGACACCTGCGCGAAATTCGGCAAAAATCCCGAACAGCAGAGCTTTCTGCCGCATACTCCAAGACCTCCGAGCATTTTTGCCTCGTCCCTGATGCCTATCTGACGAAGCTCTATCCTTGTGCGGAACACAGATGCGAGGTCCTTAACGAGGTTTCTGAAATCCACTCTGTCAGCAGAAGTGAAGTAGAAAATGAGCTTTGCGTTATCGAAGGTATACTGTGCGCCGACAAGCTTCATATCGAGCTTATGCGCGTCGACCTTTTGCATACATATTTTAAGAGATTCCTCTTCTTTTCTGTGGTTATCGGCGTTGTGGGCAATATCCTCCGCTGTAGCGGCGCGAAGCACCGTGCGAAGCGGCTGAACTATCTTCGTTTCCTCCACCTTGCGATTTGCGATTGCTATGTCACCGAACTCCATACCGCGCGAGGTCTCCACGATGACGTGGTCGCCAACCTTGAATTTGATGTCCCCGGGTGCAAAATAGTACACCTTGCCGCCGCCCGCAAAGCGCACGCCGACTATCTCAACGCCGTTTTCTATCTCCTCCTCGACCGCATCAGGCTCGTCGGAAAAGAGCGCGTCAAGCGTGGGGTCGGGGGGCAGGGGCTCATAATCCTCGTTCTTCTTCGCCTCGGCAAAATCGTCAAAACGGCTAAAGCCAAAGCCGCCCGTGCTTTTGCCGCCTATCTCGGGCGCGTCAAACGCCGCGATAGCCTCGATAGCCTCCGAGGTAGGTACGCTTTCGTTATGCTTATTTCTTCCGCCCGAGCGTCCCTTGCCCGAGCGTCTTCTGTCGCCGTTTCTGTGGCGGCGGCTTCTGTTGCCGTCGTGCCTTGCACCCGAGCTATTGCCGCCCGATGCGCCGTCGGCTTCTTCCGTTTTTATAATTTCCTCAATCATTTCAATCTCCATATATAGCGTTAATTCATCATTCCCGTGCGCGAAAGCAGGGATATGAGTGTAAGACGCACGTTCATATTTTTTTCAAGCGACTCTATCGCCGACGCGACCTCCTCGGAAAACGTAAGAAGGCGGCGTAGCGGATAGCTGTCGGAAAGCTCCGTTGCCGCCGCCCTGTCGGTATAAAAGCGCAAGGGCGCGTCGGAGCTTTTTTTAAGCAGGCACAGGTCGCGAAAAGCCGTTGATATATCCGTAAGCACCTTTATCGCCTCGTCGCGCGAGTTTGTGCAAGCGGCGCACAGATGCGCGAGCGCCTCGGCGCTCTTTTTCTTGTCCGCACAGATACGGCAGAATTTCGCCGCCGCCTGTCGCCTTGCCGCCACCTCGGCTGAGGCGTCGCCCGACAACAGCTCAATAGCGCGTCCGAGCGAGCCGCCCGCAGACATTACCGCCGCGTCAAAAATATCCTTGTCGCGGCTTGCCGTGGGGAGCGAGGCGCGAAGAGCCGCCGAAAGCTCGTCGGGGCTTAGCGGCTGCATACGAATGACGGGTGCGCGGCTTCGCACGGTCTCAAGCATTGATGCCGCGCTTTCGCAAAGGAGCAAAAACACCACGTACGCGGGCGGCTCCTCAAGCGTGAGCAAAAACGCGTTTTGTGCCTGCACCGTCATAGTATCGGCATCGTTTATTATATAAAATTTCAAATCAAGGTCGTTTGGATAGATACAAACGTCGCCCTTCAAGGCGCGGATGGCGTCAACTCCAAGCGAAGCCTTGTCGCCGTCCCTGCCTATCTCGATGACGTCGGGGCAAATATGGGCAAATATCTTTCGGCAGCTCTCGCACTCTCCGCACGGAAGCGGCTTTGTGCCGTCACCTCGCGCCTCGCAGACGAGGGACGCCGCAAGCGTAAGAGCTAAGGTGTGCTTTCCTATTCCCTTCGCACCCTCGATGATGTAGGCGTGGGCGGTGTCGGGAGTGGGCGCAAGCAGGCTTTTTCCAAGTCTTGCCTTGAGCGCACCGTTGCCGTATAGCTTCGGGAATATCTCCTTCATCGCCGTTTGTCCTTTCATACGTTATCATCTATTTATTATATCATTTTATATTTTTATTGTCAATCCTTTTTGCGTAAAGAAAACGGCTGTACGTCAAGTCGCAAGACTTGGCAAACAGCCGTTTTTATCAAATTAAAGAAGCGGTATTCCGTTTTCAGCGCAGATGCGATATGTTTCGCGCGGCCAAGAGGAGCATTGCACCTCTCCTATATGCGCCTTGCGCAAGAAAAACATACACATTCTCGACTGACCTATGCCGCCGCCCACGGAATAGGGCAGCTCGCCTCTGAGAAGGGACGCGTGGAACGGAAGCGCCGCCCTCTCGGTGCAGCCAGCCGCCTCAAGCTGACGGAGCATAGTTTCCTCGTCGACGCGGATACCCATACTCGAAAGCTCAAGCGCCATATCGAGAACGGGATAGTAAACTATAATATCGCCGTTGAGCGACCAATCGTCGTAGTCGGGCGCTCTGCTATCGTGCCTTTTGCCCGAAGCAAGCGTACCGCCAATGCCCTGAAGGAACACGGCTCCGTACTCCTTTACGGCGCGAAGCTCTCTTTCCTTGGGGGTAAGGGTGGGGTATCTGTTTTCAAGCTCCTGCGCGGTGATAAAGGTTATATCCTCGGGAAGAAGCTTGTCAATGAAATTATAGTCGTCGGCTATATAGTTCTCAGTCTGGCGGAGTGCATCGTATATGTAACGCACGGTCTTGTGCAGGTACGCCTCGGTCCTTTCCTCGTGGCGCATGACCTTTTCCCAATCCCATTGGTCGACGAAAACCGAGTGGATATTATCGGTAATTTCGTCGCGGCGAATTGCGTTCATATCGGTATAAAGTCCCTCGCCAACGGCAAAGCCGTAGCGGCGAAGCGCCATTCTCTTCCACTTTGCGAGAGAATGAACGACGGCATAGCAACCGCCCGTTTCTCCAAGGTCAAAGGAAACGGGACGCTCGACACCGCTGAGATCGTCGTTAAGTCCGCTTTCCGAATCAACGAACAGCGGCGCGCTGACGCGGCGCAGATTGAGCTGATTTGCCAGATCGTTCTGGAAAAAATCTTTTACCTTTTTTATAGCTATCTGTGTTTGTCTTACCGTCAAATGCGGCTTGTAGCCTTGCGGCAGGATAACGGGCATCGTGCGCACCTCTTTTCAACAAATATAAATTATTATATCACTTATTTAGCCGTGTGTCAATATCAAAATCCCAGACTCTCGCCTACTATTATGACCTTTATGCGCCACGGTATGCTTGAACGGCGGGTGTAGACGAACTGACTGCACATACACTCGCCCGCGGTGAAGCACTCTCCGCATTTACCAAGCGTGCCGCAGGGCGTTTTCTTGCCAAGCCTTACGGCGTTTGGCGGCGCGGCGCACAGACGGGCGCGGTCAAAGCCGCCCTCGGCATCGGTGACGAGCTTGTTCATTCCAACGACGACGAGGACGTTTTGCGGACCGTAGCAAAGCGCGGCTACGCGGTTGGCGTTTCCGTCGATGTTTATAAGCTCACCCTCGGAGGTAAAGGCGTTGGCGCTCATAAGGAACCACTCCGCGCCGAACATCTCGAGATATTTTTGTCTTATCTCGTCGGGGCTTTTAGCGTCGGCGCGGTCGATAGCGGTATAATTTCCGCCCTTGATAGCGTCGATAAGACCTATCTCCGACATAGTAACGGAGCCGCCCCAGCCTACGCTTGCGCCCTCGGGGATAAGCTCAAGCGCCTTTTTAAGCGCCGCCTCTTTGTCGGGGCAATAGTAGCCTTCTATCTGACGAACCGCCATCTTTTTTATTACTGTAGCGGCTATATTTTCATAATTTTTCTGTACGGGTGTCATTTTTATTCTCCTTTTTACTAAACAAGCGCTCTGCCTCGTCCACGCCTACGCCGTGGAGCGTATAGAGCATAAACACAAGCACGGATACGCCAAGCACGGCGGTTATAGCGACCGTTGCGGCATCCCATATTTTGCCGCCGCCGAGAGTGGGAACAAGGTAGCCGCAAAAATCGTAAACGGCGTGAATGGCGATACAAAGCCATATCGAGCCCGTCTTTAGAAGCACGATTGAGAGCATTCCGCCGATGAGAGTGGAATACCCCGCTTGAAGCAGAGTTGCGCCAAGACCCGCGCCGAAAAAGAGGTTGAGCAGATGAATTCCGCCAAACACGAGCGAGGTAACGAGAGTCGCAAGGAATATCTCGCGCGTGCTGCCTCGGTGAGATTCGAGAATTGAGGTATAAAGCACGCCCCTGAACGTGAACTCCTCAAAAAATCCTATCATAAGCGATTCAAGGGCGAGGAGCGCAATATGCGACGCGGGGCTGTCGACCGTGGCGTTTCCGCTGATAAGTCCTATAATGGGCAGATTATTCACCGCCACCGCGAGCGCCGCCAGCGCGGCGAGGAGCGAGGCGCGGCTTTTGTTAAGTCCGAAAACGCGATATCCCAAAAGCAGGGTAAGCAGCATAAACGCAGTTCCGCCAAGGGCGCGCGTGATGCTTACTGATATCAGGGTGCTCAGCGTTTCATCAGCCGAATACGTGGGCGGAAAAAGCTCAAGAGCTGCCATAGCCGCAACGAAAACGGCAATAAAAGCGCCGAAAGCCGTGCGTTTAGTCCTCATAATAGCTTACGCCTTTCTTTTTATAGTAGAGATAAACGCTGACGCCGAGTGCCGCGCCACCCACGATGAGAAGCACGGAAACGAGCTGTGAGGGTGACCAGAAGCTAACGACGGTGCTTCCCCTGTCGTCCGCCCTGAAATACTCGGCAAAATAACGCCAGATGCCATAGCAGACCATATACGCGGCAAGCCCGTTGATGCGTTTTTTAGAGGTGCGGTAAAACATAAGTGCCGCCAGCGCAAACAAAAACATCGCCTCAAAAAGCTGAACGGGAACGTATTTTACACCCGCGCTGACGTGGTAAATTCCGTACCACGCGTCAGTTTCAGCGCCGTGACAGCACCCCGCCATAAGACAACCAAGCCTGCCAAGACCGTGCGCTACGGGAATGGCGACCGAGGCTATATCCGCGATAACGAGGAATTTTCTGACGTGGCTCTTGTCGGGGAAAACGAACGCGCCGCCTATAAAATACACGGCGATAAACGAGAGCGCACCGCCGACGAGTCCGCCGAGGAAGGTCGCACCCGTGGACGCGTTGAGCGCAAAGCCGTCGCCGTCAAGCGCGTTATAAAGCGCTTGTGTGAGCACGGCGCTTGCGTAGCCCGCAACGACGGCAAAAATGCCGTCGAAAAGGACGAAATTGTGAAATTTCGCGGAAAACGCCAGCTTTTTTGAAAAATGCGCAAAGCAAAGCATTGCGGCAATTATGCCCGCGCCAAGAAAAATATCGTAAAGTCCAAGTCCGAATATTATTTCGTATGGATACATTTTTTCTCCTTTTTAAACTATCATCATAATAGCCGTAAGCACGGCGAGAAAGCCGAAATTAAACAGCGAAAATACGCCTATATAGTACAGCGCCTTGCCAGGGTTATGCTTGACGTATTCTCTGAACGTGATAAGGCTCGCAAGCGAGGATATCAGCGTTCCGACACCACCTATGTTGACACCGACGAGCAGGTCTGCGTAATTCTCCGTAAACTGTGACAAAAGTATCGCCGTTGGGACGTTACTGATAAACTGACAGGAAATAACGCTGAAAAGCAAAGTGCTTTTTTCAAGAAGCATTGAAAAAAGCTCTCTGATAACGCCTATCCTTGCCATATCCCCCGCAAAAATGAAGAAGAAAACGAAAGTTAAAAGCAGGGGGTAATCGACCTTGGCAAGCGCGTCGCGGTCGGCAAATATCAGCACCGCGGGTATGACGATAAGCCCTATCCAATATGGTATCACGCGGAAAACTATAACTATCGAAAGCGCAAAAAGCACGAGATAGAGCGTGGTTCTCGGCACGCTGAGGTGTATTTTCTCATCCGAGACCGAAAGCGGCTCGGGCTTTACGAAAATAAAGCAGCACAGAGTAATAAGCGCGATGGAAACGGCGAAGGGCAAAAGCATTATCGACATAAATTCACCCGTGGGGATGTTGAATTTAGTGTAAAGATAAAGATTTTGCGGGTTTCCGAACGGCGTGAGCATTCCCCCGAGATTCGCCGCGATATTCTGCATAATGAAGGTGAACGCCATATATTTCTGCTTTCCCGTCTCGGAAAGAACGATATATCCGAGCGGCAAAAAGGTAAGCAGAGCCATATCGTTTGCGATGAGCATCGAGCCGATAAAGGTTATATACACGAGCGCAAGAACGCTCATACGCGCATTTTTGAAAAGCTCGACCACCTTATGCGCGAGAACGTAAAAGAACCTGATGTTTTTCAGGGCGCATACCACGGCAAGCACGCAAAAAAGGCAGGTGAGCGTTTTAAGGTCGAAATAATCCAAATATTGCGCGTCGGGCGGCACGATAAAGGACGTTACTATCGCGGCAAGGAGTGCTATGCACATCACCGCATTCTTCTTTACGAAGGCTGCCGCGGCGGTGACGTGCCTATGCTGTGATTCTATTGATGACGTCATTTTATTCCTCGGTCAAGATTTATTGCTTTAGTCAGCGTCGGCAAGGGCGTTGAATTTTTTGATAAGCGCTATCTCGCGCGGATCGTACGGGCGCAGGTTCGGTCGGAAAAGATCGTGCTGCCACTTGGTAAAGTCATACCTCTCGGTGCCGCTTCGGTCATACTCGTCCCACAGCGAGGGCCACGGCTCGTGCGTCTGCGTTTTGCCCACGACGAAGCCCCAGCAATAGTTTGCCACGTTAGTTATGTAAAGAAGCGGATAGACCTCGGCTATATTGTTGTGGTTGATGCGGTGGAGCCACTCGGTGAGAAGCAGAGGTCTGCCGTAGCGCTCAAGGTACTTTATCGTTACGACGAGCTTTTCGTAGGATTGATAGCTATGGAAGCTGATAACGTCGGAAAGCTCGATAGCAAGCTTTTCCTCCGCGCTTGCAATACCGTGCTTCACGCCGCGCCACATATCGGCGCAAAGCGGCTGAATGGGGTCCTCGGCGCGAACGAGCGCAAAAAGCTCGCGCAGGATATCGCAGGAGCGCGCGCCGATGGTGATGCCCGGCTCGTTGTAGATATTCCAACAAATTATGCGCTCGTCTTGCGCGTAGCGGCGCACGGTCTCGCTTATCATAGTGAAGAATTTTTCGCGCAGTTCGGGATATTCAAGGTAGTGGCGGGGCGCTTTTGCCTTTTCCTCCTCGGACAGCGGGATCCTGCCCTGATGCTCGCCGAGGGCGTACGCCTGCTCGCCCATTTTCTTGGGAACGAAAACGTCGCCGCGCGGCAAGTCCTCCTCGTGCGTAAGCACTACCATTACCTTTTGTCCGTGCTTTGCACAAAGCTCTATGTATTTTTCAAATATCTCAAAATACGAGTCGGGCTCGGCGTAGTAAACGTCGAAATTAGCCCATATACGCACGGTATTGAAGCCTATCTCGCGGCAGAGCGCAAGCTCGCGGTCTGCGGTGGCGAGCTTTGCCTCGGCGCCGTAGCGCTGAAACATATCAAGGCGGTTTACGCAGTCGCTTCCGATGAAGTTACAGCCGCGAAGCCAGCCCTGCGCCGCATACCATTCATTCGCCCTCTCGCGTGTCCATTGTTCTTTCATATTTTTCCCTTTCAAGCCTTAACCGAACACCTCGGCGGCGGCAACGGTTTTTAATATATCAAGGTCTATCTTATCCCGACCGTATGCATCAAAAAATCTGTCGCGGTATTTATCGGTCTTTAAATTGAACTCAAGCGTCCACGCGCCCCAGAAAAGATCAACGTGTCTGTCTCCAATGCCGCCGTTACCAACGTCGATAAAGCCCGCAAGCCGCCAATTATCAAGCATTATGTTCGGCAGGCAATAATCGCCGTGAAGGAGAGTGTCGCACCCAAGCGCCCCCTTTCCCGCTTGCAAAGCGGCATACGCCTCATCTGCCGAGCGGTAACCAAAGCTGTCGGGAAAATGCGAGGAATCATAATTTCCGCTGCGGTAATTATCCTCGGCGAGAGCTATGTACTCGGCTGTTCTGTTGCGCACAGGGCAATCGGAAGCATCGATCGAATGCAAAAGGCGCAAAGCCTCGGCCATCGTATCGCAAAGGCGCAAAGGCTCGGCAAGGTATGCTCCATACGTGCAGTCTTCGCCCGCGACGCGCTCGGTGAGCAGCCAATCCGCCGCTTCCGTCGCATAATAAAGCACGCGCGCGCCAAGCCCCTTTGATTCGAAATACTCGCTCATTTGCGCCTCGCGCGCAAGAGAGGCGGCGCGGCTCGTTTTAAGATAATAGCCGCCGTCTTTATCGATAAAGTACACGCGCGCCTCGGGCGAGCAGGAGCTGTCGTAGACCGCGCCGCCCTCTATTATTTTGCGTATCGCGGCGGGAACACCGTGCGGTACGCCGTTCAAAAGCACTCTTTTCATAAATTCACCGTTTACCAAATGAATGGCAGTAGTCTGTATTTTACCTTTTTCGTGTATTCCGCATAGCCCTCAAGTCCTTCCGAAAGCACCTTTTCCTCGTTAAGTATGCGAATAACGGTTGCGGGAACGTAAAGCGAAAACGGGATAAGTCCCCAAAGCGAGCCGAGTATCAGAGGAAGCGGCAAAAACATAAAAAGCGTTGCAAGATACATCGGGTGGCGCACAATGCCGTAAAGTCCCGTGCTTACGACCTTTTGTCCCTCTTGCACCTCGACGGTGCGCGAGAGGTAGGCGTTTTCGCGCATTACCTCGGCATACGCCGCGTATCCGATCAGAAACAGCACGGACGCGGTAACGGTAAGCCACACGGGCACGCGCGACCACGAAAAGCGAAAATCAAGCGCGGAAAGGATAAAGCCCACGGGGAATATCAAGCCCGACAGCGCGATAACGCCGCGCTGTGCCTTTTCTTTTTCCTTGTTGTTAAGTCTTTTTTTCAAAAGCTCGGGCGCTTTGATGAAAAGCACTATCCCCATAACGCACATCGGGATAAACAAAAGCGCAAGAAAGAGCCACGCGCCGCCGTAAAGGAGCGTTCCCGCGGGCAAGAACAAAAGCACGCCCACAAGGATGAGACCGAGAATAAATTTCACAAGTGCGTCAAATAACAGCTTCATCGAGCGCTCCTTTCGAGTTTTATATACATATTATAATAGTTGCGTGCGGTTTTTTCAATAGGCTACGGCGAAATGTTGTCAAAAAATTAAAAAGCAGGGGTTTCCCTGCTTTTTATATAGCGTAACAAATCGAAAAATCGAACTATTCAATTCCCATTTGCTTCCCACAAGTTTTTCTGCACCCAGCAGACGTTGCATTTATTTCGCGGGCAGGTACAG
The DNA here is from genome assembly GCA_017522125.1 of Clostridia bacterium. GTDB lineage: Bacteria > Bacillota > Clostridia > Oscillospirales > CAG-272 > CAG-390. The sequence continues at coordinate 43,234 of JAFXAC010000053.1, forward strand.
CACTGCCATATCTCCGATTTGCCGCCAAGCGTGGCAAGCGGAGTTTTTATGATCGGCGCAAGTATGCCGAGGGCGGCTTCGTCCAATAAAGCATTCAACTCGCCCTCTGTCATCAGCTGCCAATCGTAAACGTCCTTTTGGTTGGTATTAAGGCGTGTGTAGTAGCAGCAAGGAAATTGACCGTCCTTGTGATAGACGCGAACGTTAAAATAATATTCGTCCGAGTACTGAGATTTTTGCGCCTCGAACTCCAAGCAAAAATCCCCCTCCAGACCCATCGTCCATTTAGCTCCCTTTTTCTTAAATCCAAGCTGCTTTAGCCTTTCGGCGATCTTTTGCAAAAACTGCTTTTGCCTCTCTTTTTTTAAAGCCAAGATATCGTCCCTTGATTTATATAAATACGTATCATACACGTTTTTTATTTGATCGGCAACGGCGTTTTTGTCCGATTCATTTTTTATAACGGAGTAAAACCGCAATTTTATATTGAAATCGTCCTCGCCGTAGAGTCTAAAATGCTCTCCTTCCGCGACAGTTGTAAAGCCATACGTTACGCCAATATGCTCACCGTAGTCCTTCAAATTCACCGCAAAGGCAACCTTGTCAAGCGTAAAGCGGTAAAAGCTGAACTGCCTAAAGCTCCACTCGGCTTCTTTGAAATTTGATTTAAGGAGCTCCTCTCTCAAAGAAAGCATCGTATCCGTATAACGCAAAAATTCTGCTTCTTTGTCGGTGAAGTCCTTGAAAAATTGCTCGATTCTTAAAAGCTCCCCTTCTTCAAGAAGCTGATAGGTCATAAGGTCTGTCAGCTCGATAGCAAAGCCGTCGACTTTTTCGGACTCTCTCGCAAAAGCGAGCTTATTATCAAAGGCTCTTTTGATAACGGCACACTCGGGAGTCCGATCGATTACTTTATAGTATCCACTGCCACTACGCTTTACCCAATCGCCAGCCTTTACCGTTGCCATTTCCTTTTCATTCCGACACAGTGCCATCAGCCTGTCAAAAACTCGTCTGTCGGCATCCGTCAAGCAAGCGGGCTCAAGATGGAGCATTGCGTGATAGGCATCGTGCAATCTATCGTTAAATAAATATTCAAGCCCCTCGGATAAGCGGAGCTTTTTATCGTAATCATTGCCGAAAATCGTGTCTATATCTTCGCCAAAAGCATTTTTATAATTCTTCCACCTTGCCTGAAATTCGTCGCTAAAGAACCATCTCTCTTTTTGTGAGCTTGTCTGTGTCTTATCCATAAATCATGTGCCTTTCTTCTGTTGCAAAGCAAGCGTTTGTGTTGAAAGTGCTGCTCAAACGTAAATGATGACTTTATTTGTTTTTTTCTTGTGCAGATACAATTTTAGCGGCAAGCCCGATCTTGCGCTTAATGCCTTTTTCGGACACGCTTCAACGCACCTAAGACACCTTATGCACCTGCCGTTTGTTTTACCCGATTTTATCGCCCCCAAGGGACAGATCTCCGAGCAAAGCCCACAGGCGATGCATTTTTCGCTTTTCCGTATTTTAAGCCCCAGCCGCCCTCTCAGCCTCGGAAGGATATCAGCCAAGGGATTTTTATATAGCTTGGGAAGGCTTACGGGAGAAGGGCTTTGTATCTTCTCAACGAGGGGCTTCAATTTATCGAAATCGCAAAAAGCCCCGTCGTTATCTATATAGGCGTGCTTCGTGGGGATATACGCGCCCGCAACAACGTTTTTTTGATAGCCTTTTTGTATCTCATACAGCACGTTCCCACAGCACATTTTTCCGTAGGTGGCAACGACCGTCAGATTGTCAACGGATACGCTCTTCAAAAAATCCTTTACGGCATCGGGAATATTTTGGCAGTGGACGGGAAACACGAGAACGAGATTTTGATAATCCGTATGTGCCGCCTCAATGCTTAAAAGAGGATAGTCCAAGCACTCGGCAAGGTACGCCGCGACCGCCCTGCTCTGCCCCGTATTTGAATAAAAAACGGTTGCGTTCATTGTTCCAAGTACTCCCGCATTATCGCGCATTCGGGTATTTCCTCAAGCGAAAAGCCGAGCGAGCTCTTAAGCTCCGATAGCGCTTCCTCGCGGGAGAGATTGTTACTTCGCCCCGCTATCGCGATCTCAAGTGCGCTGAACGGTATCATCGTGCTTTTCATCTCGTAAAATCTTACGAATTGCGAATGCTCCTTGCATTTTTCGATTTTACAGCTCGTATGTAATCCCTTATCGGCTTCCTCGGGGGCAACCCAGCCGCATTCACGAATGATGATATCCTTTATCTTTCTCCACTCGTAAGCACCGCCGCTTATTTCATCAAAATCGACCTGTACGAACGCGGGAATATTGCCCGTGCGCGAGGACGCGCGTATCGCTCTTTTTAACGGAGTCAGAATATTGGGGGCTTCTCTTATGGCTTCACAGACGTTTTGCACGAGGGGATTTCTGTATCCCGCTAAATTTTTCAATCTGCTGTCGCCGTATGCAAGCTGCTTCATCGTGGCGAGGGTGTGGAATTGACCCTTTTTCAGCGGTGGGCGAAGCGTTAGCACCCTGCCGACGTTCAAAAGGAAATTAAGCACCTTGTTTTGCGCAAACGTATAAGCAAATTTGGGCGCCATGTGATTGAAATACAAGCCGAGCATCTGTGCGGGCTCATTTCCCGCAACGAAATACGGGACCTTGTTTGCAACAAGCTCCGAGTAAAACAAAACGTACGCGAGGGAAGGACAGGCGCAGGTGTTTCCGTTTAAGGAATAGAGCTTTTTATATATCCTTTTCAGATCGTCGCTTGAAACTCTGCGGCTGATAAACTCCACCGAATCAAGCGTCGCCTTGGCGTTTTCCACGCTCCTTCTCGCGCAGTCGGACATATAGGGGATCTCCCAAGTGAGCGCCAGAACGCGGAGCTTTAATTTTTTTGAGAGATAGTACAGTAAATACGTGGAATCCTTGCCGCCCGTGTAAAACACGGCAACGTCAAAGCGCGATCTTTTTGACCTTGGGAATGTATTTACTATCGGAACGATGCTTTTCAGCTCTTTCGTCTTGTCCGCGGATTGGCAAATGGGGCATTTCCCCTCTGCGTCGAACTCTATACCCGGGATCATAAAATCGTTTGCAACGCAGGTCTTGCAAAATCTTGCCTCGTCAAAGCCCTTGGGAATCGCTATTTTATCCTCACTTTTAACGATCTGCACGCCTATGAGATTTTTTAGTGCATAGGCTTCCTTCGGCGTCAGCTCGCACGGCAGCCTTTCGACGATCGCTCTTTGCTTTTTGGTAAGCCGAACGGTATTTTTAAACGTGTCGGGCTGATTTCGCAAGCCGTAATATCTCAAAATACTGCCTTCAAGCCTCCATCTGCTTTGGATATCGTACATAGCAGTTCCTTTCTTCGACAGTTATACTAAACTGCGTAAAATGGGGTTTCGATTAGTCGAAGGGATCTATTTCCCATTTTTAAAGTATCCTTTACCCCCAAACGTATCGTACCACAAGGTGAATATCGCGCCGCAGCTTTTGCATTTGATCCTATACCATAGTCCATCCTGCGGCCACTGCTTTACGGTTTTTTCGGGAACGTTCCCGCCGACGTATTCATAATTTCCATCGGATAATAAGCGCTTGAGCTTTTGTAAAATATCAAAAAATTCGTCGGTGCTTTTGATATGCCTTACAGCTTCAAGCTTTTGGCATTCATTGCACAGCCTTTTGAAAAAAATCACAAGTTTTCTCCTTCAGATATAAATGACGCTCTCCTCTCGGCGCAAGAGCGTAAAAGGTTTAAAAATCGGTTAAAAACGGGTTGGGAAAGCCAAAAGTCATCAAATACCCAAGAAAAAGAAACCATTATATTCGCGTATTGCTTTTTCGAGCCACTCAGCAAAAACTTCAAATCCTTTGGGTCTGTCATTAACAATTTGTTCCCTAATTGCTAACGTCTGCTCTTTTGTGTAGTAATTGACGCCGTAAGGGTCAAGCTCTTGCGTTTCCTTGGAAAGAATCGGATTTCGTAAATAATCGCCGTAATTTTCAAAGAAAGCCTTGCCGTTATCAACGCGAACAAGCAAAGAATCCTTTTCCTTGAACGAGTATCCCTTTTTTAATATCTTTTTTATATCCCACTCTTTTTTGCAATACTGAAATTCAAAATATGCACTTCCTTGCTTTTCGGAACACGGTATAAACATAATTACCTCCTACTGATATAAAAGACGCTCCCCTCTCGGCGCAAGTGCGTAAACGGTGTTTCTTGCACCAAAATAAGCGGCGAAGTACCAAAGCCCTCAATGTGCATCATAAGAGAGATTGCACTCCTTGCAAACATCTCGTTCGTGATCCTCGGAAAAGCTTACTCGCTCCATTATCCTTCCGCATTTAGGGCAGATATGTATCTGCTGATCGCCCACGTTCTCCGCTTTTATGCTTTTTCCGTAATCACATTCCAAATGGTAGTACACAGGATAGCCAAGCTTTTTGCTCATATATTCCGCAATTTCGATTTCCTGCTTGTTTAATGCAGAATCAAGCTTTACACGCTGATTTCCCGTATAGCGATCGCAAAGGCAGTTCATCCAAAGCATATCCATTGATGAGTAATTCTCTTGCCAATTTTGAACCAAGCAATAATCCTCTTGGCTCTCTGCGGGAAAAGGAAGCTCGTAATACGCAATGGGCTTTCCGCAATCACAGCAAGTAAATACGCTATCTTGGTCGCGGGAATACGTTTGCATTTCAACTGCGCTTCTCTTTTTGCAACCACAATACTGCCCGCTTTCAACGTTTTCACCCATGGGGGTAAGGATGCAGTCGTATATTTCCTTAATTCTTTTTCGATCCCGTTTTACGTATACCCCATCATATTTTTCATCAAAGGAATCGGATTTTGGCAACGTTACGTACATTGCGTAATTCTCGTTTTTCGTTAGCGTATAGCTCTTCAAGATCTGCCCGTTTCGCTCAAGCGAGCAGAGAAAAGACCAGATCAGGTCTTCTGCGTCCTCTTGTGCTATGCTTTGCTTGGCAAACAACTCTATTTTACAAAACATACTTCCTTCTCCTTTCGGGGCGTTATACTAAACTGATGTAAAATAAACTTTTTACTTATGCGTTTTCCTTCGCGGTGGTGATGGAGGAGATGAGTCTGCGCCTGATCGAACCGCATTTGTTTTTTAAATCTTTATAGTTCGATTCGGTTATTTTCCCTTTTCTGAAAATCAGTTCAAGCCAATATTCAGTTTCCGAGCACTCCTTTAAAGAGATTTCAAGCTTATTTATAAAATCTGCCTTACTCTGTGCATATTTTGCTTCGTGAATATTAGCACCTATAGAGGATGAAGAACGGACAATTTGATTGGCGTAAATGGAGCAACCTTTGATTTCGTCGCATAGGTCTGATATTTGGATAGCAAATTCTATAGCGTCCTCTCGTAGTTGGTTCTTATTGTCTATCATTTTTTACTAATCCTTTATTCTGTCGATATGTTGCTTCGCAACTCGATATCAATACCTTCGGTATGTCGATATGTTGCTTCGCAACTCGATATGTTTTCGCTACGCTCAAACTCGATATATGCTCACTTTGTTCGCATTCGATATGTTGCGCTTTGCGCAACGAGAGGCGCTTTGCGCCTTGGCGCTTTTCCCCAATCTCGTTTTGCCGCAAGGCAAAACATATCGAGTCCCCGCAGGGGATATATCGAGCCGCCGCAGGCGGCATATCGACCGACGCGTCAGCGGCGCATATCGACATCGAGTCGTCGTGTCAGCGACACGACAGACTCGACGTGGGGCAAGAGTACAAAAGGTATATTTTCATGCCAAAAACGGGGGTTGTAAAGCCAAAAGGTATATTTTAATTGTACTCTTCTACATCACCAAGTAATTTAATAATTCCATTGTCCACAAGTATAGCACCTTTCATAATAGCAGTTGCATATACCGTTTTCTTGCGTTCTTCAAGAACCTTTTGAATTGCTGCCTTTTGAGCGTCTTTCCCCTCATAATGCACTTCCAAATAAAAGTCATTCAAATACGGTAATCCCTCATAATATTTGAACTCTGGATAATCATCGTCGGGGGAAAGATGATATTCAGCAAGTTGAATAACGGCTCCCGCACTATAGCCCATAACAATCCCCTTATGCTTCATCAAAACATCTTTTAGATCAAATTCCTTGATGCGATCCATCATCCTATCTGGCAAGCCGCCGAGAAAATAGAGGATATCCGCATTTTCAATCTTTTCCTTTGCAGATTCCTTTGTATCCGTAAAATAGTTGATAAACGAAACATTCTCCTCGGAGATTCCGTATGCAGTAAACCCACTAACAATACCTTCGTAAAACCTACCATTGCTTTTGCTATATAAGCAATTCCAATCCGCAAGAGATTTAGCTTTACTGTCACGAAAAGAGAACGCAATTACCACTACTCTGTGAGTAGGTTGCATATATTTTTTTAATTCATCATAGAGCCATGGAGCATCTATATCGTAACCCTCAAGTAAAATATTAATCATTGATTTTGATTCTCCTTTGCGGTGGTGATGGAAGCGATAAGTCTGCGCCTAATTGAGCCGCATTTGTTTCTTAGCTCTTTGTACGTGACCTTGCTCATTTTTCCTTTTCTGAAAATCAATTCAAGCCAATATTCAGTTTCCGAGCACTCCTTTAAAGAGATTTCAAGCTTATTTATAAAATCTGCCTTGCTCTGTGCATATTTTGCTTCGTGAATGTTTGCTCCGATAGATGATGAAGAACGGACAATTTGATTGTCGTAAACGGAGCAACCTTTGATTTCGTCACATAGGTCTGATATTTGAATTGCAAATTCAATCGCGTCCTCTCGGAGTTGGTTCTTATTGTCTATCATTTTCTACTAATCCTTTATTTTGTCGATATGTTGCTTCGCAACTCGATATGTTTTCGCTGCGCTCAAACTCGATATATGCTCACTTTGTTCGCATTCGATATGTTGCGCTTTGCGCAACGAGAGGCGCTTTGCGCCTTGGCGCTTTTCCCAAATCTCGTTTTGCCGCAAGGCAAAACATATCGAGTCCCCGCAGGGGATATATCGAGCCGCCGCAGGCGGCATATCGAGCGACGCGTCAGCGGCGCATATCGACATCGAGTCGTCGTGTCAGCGACACGACAGACTCGACGTGTCCCGTTCTCGGAAACAGATCAACGGGAAGGACGGTGCCGATGCTCCAGCCGAGTTGGTAAAGGTGAGCAAGATCGCGTGCGAGCGTTGCGGGGTTGCAGGAGATATACACTATCTTCTTTACGCCTGCCCTATCGAGCGTATCAAGCAGCTCGGCGGCACAGCCCTTGCGCGGCGGGTCAAGCACGACCACGTCGGGAAGCTCACCCGCAACGCCGAGAAGCTCGGACGCGCCAAGCGCCGAGTCGGCGCACAAAAAGCGCGCGTTCTCAATGCCCGCGCGTGCGGCGTTAGCCACGGCGCACTCAACCGCCTCGGGCACTATCTCAACGCCCGTAAGCCGTCCTACGCGCCCCGCCATAGAAAGTCCTACGCTTCCGATGCCGCAATAAAGGTCAAGAAGATGCTCGTCGCCGCGAAGTCCCGCCATATCAGCGGCGGTGCGGCAAAGAAGCTCGGCGGCATCGTGATTTACCTGATAAAACGCCGCGGGCGCGACGTCAAGCTCAACGCCGCAAAAAACGTCCCTTATCGACGCCTTACCCGCCACGGTGATATATTCATTGCCAAGTATTACGTTGGAGTTTTTCGTATTTACGTTAAGTACCACGCCCACGATGCGCGAAAACGTGCGCATCAGCGCCTCGGCAAGCTCGTCGGCGTGCGGCAAGCTCCTGCCCGCTATGACGATGCAAACGAGTATCTCGCCGTCCTCGCCCGCGCCCGTGCGCAGATAGAGGTGGCGCAAAAGTCCCTTGCCGCTTTCCTCGTCGTATACGGAAATCCCCTTTTTATATGCGAAATCGCAAACGAATTTCGCTATCTTGCCGAATATCTCGGGCTGTAAGGGGCAGGATTCGTCGCCCGTAACGCGATGTGTTCCCGAGGCGTAAAAGCCCGCGCGAATGCCGCCCTCGTATGCCGCAAAGCGATATTGCGCCTTATTGCGATAGCCCCAGACCTCACCCGTGTGCGCGGTTTCGAGCACCTCAACGTGCGAAAGCCCCGCCTTATCAAGTTCGGAGCGCACGTTCTGCCGTTTCAGCTCAAGCTCGTGAGAGTATTTTATAAATCTGTACGCACAGCCGCCACAGCTTGCGGGGGCGGTGCATCTGTCACTGCTCTCGCGCAACGGCGAGGGGGTGACGACCTTCATAAGCCTTCCGACGAGATAACCCTTGGTTATCTTTATTATCTTCACCTCTGCCCTCTCGCCGCTGACTGCGCCGTGGGTGAACACGACCTTGCCGTCCTCCGTCCTGCCTACTCCGTAGCCAAGATTGCTGACGGCGGTAACGTCGATTGTAACGACGTCGTTTTTCTTTATATCAGACATAGTATTCCTCGCCGTTGTCAAGGCACAGGCAGGCAAGTCTGCCGCCGCGTGCCGCACCGCAGTCAATGGCTATAAAGCCCTCGCCGCGATATATATCGCCGTTGCACGAAAAATTCTCGGTGGTGGGCGCGTGTCCGACTATCATAGTAGCCTCGCCTACTGCGCACACGTCGGCACCGTCGGCAGAGAAATCTGCCCAATCGTAATCCTCAAGGTCCTTGTCAGCCTCATAGCCCTTTATTCCCGAATGAACGAGAACGTAGTCCCTGCCGCCGACGTGCAGAGTTTCGTAGGGTGCCATATCCGCAAGGTAGTCGATAACGCCCTCGCGCATATCCGCGTCAAGCTCGCGGAAGCCGTCAAGCGTGCGCTGTCCGCCCATTGCTATCCATTTTTGCATTTTTGCGATGAAGTCCGCGTCGGGTGCTTTTCCGTCCTTGAGCATTTCCGAAAAGCCCTCAAGCATCTCGGCGGCAAGCCTATCGTGCTCGCCCGCGACGGGCCAGACGTTTTCGCGCATACTGAGGTCGCACACAAGCTCAATAGGCTCGTCCCCTATATCAACGATATCGCCAAGCACGAACATAACGTCGTTCTTGGAAAAATTTATCTGCTCAAGCAGTGCGGTAAAATCGGCGTAGCAGCCGTGAATATTTGATACAACGTAGGTCATTTTATCTCCTCCAAAATCATATAGCGGTAAATGGTGAATAATCAAGTATTTCTACCGTAACGCCCGCATCGGCGGAGCGTACGATATCGGCAAGCCTTTGACAAACGGGGTTTTCGGTATGATAATGCCCCGCCTCGATAAGCGCGATCCCCTGCCCCTCGGCGTAGCCCCAAGCGTGATGCTTGAACTCGCCGCCTATCAAAACGTCCGCACCGAGCGCGGCGGCGGGAGCGATAAAATCCGTGGTTGCGCCGCCCGCAACCGCAACGCGGCGAACCTTTTTGTCGGGGCAATTTGAATATTTTACGCTCCGCGTTTTAAGCGTGCGCGAGGTGCGCTCGGCAAGCTCAAAAAGGCTTACCTCCTCGTCGAGCGTGCCTATCCTGCCGAGGTCGGGCACCTCCTCGTCACCAAATGGGACGGCATTGCAAATGCCCAAAAGACGGCAGAGGATATCGTTCACTCCGTCCTTTGCGGCATCAAGGCGCATATGAAACGAAAACGCGGCAACCCCCGCGCCGTTAAGCTCGTCAAGCCATTTTGCGGGCGGCGTTCCCTCAATCGCCTCTCCGTATATAAGGGGATGATGGGTAAGAAGCACGTCAAAGCCGCCGCTTATCGCCCTTTCCACAGCGGCGCGGTACGGGTCAAGCGCGACAAGTACGCGCCCCACCTCTCGGTCGGGGTGCGGCATAGCCTGCGCCCCGTCGGTGTCTATCTCCTCGGAGTAGCGGGGCGGAAGTATTTTTTCTATATATTCGTAAAGCTGTTTAACAGTCATTTTTTCTCCTTTACGGCGGCAAGGATATCAGCCGCCAGCTTTCTTTCGGGCGTTGCGTCGCGTGATGCGCTTTCAAGCCCGCGCGCACGGGTAAGAAGCACCTCCGCGGCAAAATCGGCAAGCTTTTTAAGCTTCTCTCCGCCGCGTGCGATATTGTGTCTGCCGAGTATCAGCTCGACCTCGCCGTATTCCTCACGCACTCCCGTATATTCGGCGGCGATTATCTGGTATATCCTGCCGTCGCCAAGCCTTTCGTCCTCGGCAAGAGATTCGTCTATTATTGAAAATCCGCCCTCGGTAAGACCGCGGCGAAGCTCGGCGGCGCGCGTCATCGGCTGCATTATAAGCCGCACGCCCTCGCGCTTAGCAAGCTCTGATGCGCTGACTATGCGCCATATCAGCTCGCCGCCCATTCCGAGAACGTACACGTCCTCGGGTGCGTATTCCTCAAGCCCCGAAAGTCCGTCTGTGCGCACGGCGGCAATTTTTTCGCCAAGCCCCGCGCCCGATATGTTTATCCTCGCGCGAGTTATCGGTCCTTCGTTTATATCCGAGGCAACGCCGCGCGGCGCAATTCCCTCTCCCACAAGGTATATGGGAAGGCTTGCGTGGTCCGTTCCGACGTCGGCAAAGGCTTTGCCACGGCGCGCAAACGACGCGGCGGCGGCAAGGCGCGAGTCAAGCTGTATTTTTTTCATCATTTTTCCCGTAATTTGTTTTTTGGGGTGCTGCAAGCAGCACCCCATGATATCAATTATGCTTTTGCGGCAAAGTAATCGTTGATAGCCTTTACAAGCTCATCAGCGTTGGTGCCGTGAACGGCGCAAGCCTGCTCGATGGTCTCACCGCGTGCGGCGGGGCATCCGAGGCAATGCATTCCGATAGCAAAAAAGAACTGCGCGGTATCAACGTCAAAATCAAGAACGTCACCGATAATGCTTTCCTTAGTAACTTTCATAATTACATCCTCCTTAAGTATAAAGCGTATATAATAATTATACCCATATCCCTCGCATTTGTCAAGGAAAAGAGTAAAGTTAAGATTTATTTTATAAAATTTGTATTTTCCTCTTGCCAAAGCGTTGAATAATATGTTATACTATAATGTAAAATAATTTCGTATGCCCATTGTGGCGGGAGGTTCTTTTGATAGTTGCACTTGAAGAAGCAAAATATAAATTAACGAATATGCGCCCCGTGCTGAAGGAGCTTGGCGACGCACTGCGCGTAAGCGAGCTTTCTGCGACCGCCGAGGAGCTTGAAAAGCAGACGCTTGAGCCTGATTTCTGGTCCGATCAGGAAAATTCCACGAAGGTGCTTCAGACCATAAAGCAAGCCAAGGACACCGTAGCGGACTACAACGCGCTCGTTGAGCGTCTTGAGGACGCTATCGCGCTTGCCGAGCTTGCCATCGAGGAAAACGACGAAAGCTGTGTTCCCGAGGTCGAGGCAGAGCTTGAGGAAATAATAGCCGCCGAGGAGAAAAAGAGGATCTCCATTCTCCTGTCGGGCGAGTACGACCGCAACAACGCGATCATCTCCTTCCACCCGGGTGCGGGCGGCACGGAGGCACAGGACTGGGCGCTTATGCTCTACCGTATGATCACCCGTTGGGCGGAAAAGAACGGCTTCAAGGTAAAGCTGACCGATTGGCTTGACGGCGAGGAAGCGGGCATCAAGAGCGCGACCATTATGGTCGAGGGCACGAACGCATACGGTTACCTCAAGAGCGAGAACGGCGTTCACCGCCTTGTCCGCGTTTCCCCCTACGATTCCGCAGGACGCCGCCATACGTCCTTTGCCTCTATCGAGGTAATGCCCGAGTTTGACAAGCTTGACGAGATAGTTATCCGCGACGAGGATTACGATTTTATCGCATTCCACTCCAGCGGCGCGGGCGGTCAGAACGTTAACAAGGTATCCTCAGCCGTTCGCCTTATCCACAAGGCAACGGGAATAGTAGTAACCTGCCAGACCGAGCGCTCACAGCTCCAAAACAAGGAAACCGCGATGAAGATGCTCAAATCCAAGCTCATGGAGATAAAGATACGCGAGCGTCTTGACACTATCGAGGAAATTCAGGGTAACAAAACTAATATCGAGTGGGGCTCGCAGATACGCTCGTACGTATTTATGCCCTACACTCTCGTAAAGGACAACAGAACGTCCTTTGAAACAGGTAATATAGCGGCTGTTATGAACGGCGAGATCGACGGCTTTATCAACGCGTATCTGAAGCATATTTCAAAGCAGTAAGCTACACGGTGAAAGGAAAAAATATGGAAAACAAGAAAGAAAGCTTTAACAAAATATTTCTTGCAGTAACCGCTTGCACGGCGTTTATAGGCGCTATAGTTGCCGCAGGCAAGGTTATTTTCGGAAAAGAATCTCACACTGATGACAAGAAAGGCGAGGACAGCACGAGCCTTTTGGTAGCCATCTGCGTTCTGCTTGTCGGTGTCGGCACGCTTGTCGGCGGAGTGCTTTTTGCCCTTCGCTCCATTCGCAAGGTCAGGGGAGGATACATTATCGACCTCTTTGACCGTGATGAGTACGACGTTATCTCTCCCGAGGAGGAGGACAACTTCGAGGTGCTTATCCGCGGCGAGCTTCGCCCGAGTGGCGACGATGATTGCGCGGCTCCGAAGCTTAGCGACGATATCGTTCCCGTTGACGAGGACACGAACGAGGACAACTACAACTAATATCAAGCATCAAAAGCGGCGGAAATTCCGCCGCTTTTGCTTAACCTTGTACTAAAAAAGCCCGCCCCAAAGGGGCGGGCAAGCTTTGTTCGGGTTTAACCGAACTTTGCGCGGCTAATTATCTGCCGTCAAAATCCTTGAAGGAGTTGGGATTACCGTTGATCTGCCAATCTACGTTGGTCTCGTTGATGGTGTAAGAGTCGTTCTTGTATATCAAGTGGAACTCTCTTGCAGTAACACCATTAGTATATACAGCATTAACTACGGTATCCTCGAGGTTGATAACAACGTTCTCGGCGGGAGTCTCAACTACGATTACAGCAAAGCGGTTTGCATCAACAGGAGCAGACTTATTAATACCGGTGAGGGTACTGTTCTTAACGTTTACAACGGTGCCTTCAGACCAGATATTGAGTGCGGCATAGCCGGTGATCTCACTATCCTCGATATTGATAACAACTTCCTTGTTATCGCTTGCAACGTTGATTGCATAGTAAGAATTGTTAACGATGGTGGAGTTCTTGATGGTTACGTCAAGACCGTCGTTACCGAAGAAGGAAATACCTCTGGTATACGTAAGGTTGTTATCAACAACAAGATTGATGTTGTCGATTACGAGAAGGGCATCAGTCTGATCCGCAACATTAACTACGCGAGTACCGTTAGCACCGCTGTAGATGGTGGATTCGCCGTCACCGATGATGGTGAGGGTACCGTTAACCTCGAGCTGCTCGGGAAGCTCGATGTCGTTGTTGATAAGAACGGTGGTAGCGCCGCCCTTAACAGCCTCAACGATCTCTGCGGTATTGGATACTACAGGGAACTCTGCGTCTGCATCATACTGATCGTCGAAGTCGTCTTCCTCATAAGTCCACTGAGTAGCTACGAGAGTAAGACCGAACTCGATCTCGGGCTGATTTGCAAAGGTATCATCCTCGTTAGTGAGGAAGTTTGCGGTGTTGTCTACCCAAGTAGGCATGTGAACAACGATCTCGAAGATCTCCTCATCTTCGCCTGCATCAGCTCCGTCATTGGGAACGAGAGTATTGATGCCGAAGTTGGGGTTATCAACGGTCATGTCGTTGGTAGCCTCGTTGAGCTTGGTGGTTGCGAAGGGGATGTACTCGTCACGAGTGGTAGCAGCTCCCTCGGAAACAAGACCGGTGAAAAGGTAGTCGGAGAGCATGAACTCAGATCCGAAAACGTTAATGCCAGCCTTCTCGGAAAGGATGTTGATACCAAGCTTATACTTGAGTGCGAGAGTTCCTACGTTACGTACGCGGAAAGCTACAACCTCAGTATAGCCGGGCTCGTAGAGGGCGTCTTCGTTGAAGAGGTTGGTGTCTTCATTAACGGGAATCCACTCTCCAAGCTCGCCGTTTTCGTCGTATACGGCGTAATCGAGTTCAATATCGAGGTTGCCGGAAACTATTCTGTTCTTGCTGGCAACAACGGTATCGGTGAACCACGCGTAAGTGGTTCCAAGGAGCATCGAGAAGCAGATAATGATTGCCATTACGCTTGCAAGAAGAGCTCTCTTAGTGGTCTTGCGATTCGTCATTGTTTTTTCCTCCTTAAATTTGTATTTGAGTAAAGACGAATATCTTAGCGCCATAGGCGTTGAGATCGTTACTACGGGCGGCGCGCGGAATTTCCCAAGAATACTTTTTAATTCGTCCACTTAAATCATATAAAAAGGAAATGATGAATCGCTCCGTTGCCGCCCGCCCCTTCACTCGGGCGCCCCCGAACGAAGAAGCAAATACAACATAATTAGAGTTATGTTGTAAAAAACATTTTAAAAAAACAAAAGAACAGACAAAAAATAAAAACCGCATAACGAAAAAACCTTTTCGGAAATACTTTTTTAAAAAAGTTGTCTGAAAAGGTCTTTTGATATGCTTAAATGAAAAAATGTAAAAACTTTTTGCTAATTCCTTTAAAAAAAGGGTTGACTTTTTATTGTTTGTATGTTATCATATGAATGCGTACTGTAGGATTTTATCATCTGGCAGAGACGCAGTTACAACATAACTCTAATTACGTTGTATTCCCGACGCGGTCGGGCTTTTTTTATTGCTTTTTATATCAGCAAACGCATATTTTCCATCTTTTTCCTATGCTCTGCTCCGCTTTCGATTATATAGATACGCGTTGTATCTATGCTGCTGTGGCCGAGAATATCAGACAGCCTTGATATATCCTTATCAATGGAATAGAACATTTTTGCAAAAAGGTGGCGAAGGTTGTGGGGGAACACCTTTTCAGCACTCACACGTGCCGCCGCGCAAAGAGAGCGCATCTCGCGCCAAATATTGCTCCTGTCGAGTGGCTTGCCGCCGCGGGTAATAAATATAGCCCCTGTTGCGATCCCTCTTTTTTTAGCGTAAGCCGCAAGCCTTTTGCGCAGCTCCTTGACGATCAGCACCCTTCGCAGCTTTCCCTTGCAATTCACGATCGCCTCACCGCGCGCGAGAGATTCGACCGTGATAAACTCAAGCTCGCTGACTCGTATACCCGTAGCGCAAACGGTTTGAAGCAGGAGCGCCAAGCGTTCGTTTTTCCTTCGCTCCGCCTCTCGCACGAGTCGTAAATATTCCTCGCGGCAAAGCTCCCTTTCCTCTGAGCAATACACCATTCTTTGCACTCTCAACCGCTTTTGGCAAAGCTCTTCCCTGCCGCAAAATTTAAAAAACGAGTTTAGTGACGCTATTGTGCAGTTTACGCTTTGCGGCGAATATTTTTTTGTCAGCTCGTCCTTGTAGGCTCTGGCTCGCTCTGCGCTTGCCTCACCGTCCCCGATGAAATCAAGAAAACGCCCCACGTCGCTCAGATATTTTCTTACGGTTGCCGCGCTTTTTTCAGTTCTGAATAAATAATCTTTGTATTCTTTTATATTTTTCAGCATA
>JAFXAC010000054.1 GCA_017522125.1 Clostridia bacterium
AAAACCTCCTCCATTCTCTAAAAAATTCTTGCCTTTTCCAAATTTTGTGCTATAATTGAATTAGGTAAAAAGCATCTCACAAGGATCGCAAGCCATTTTACAAAAAATCAAAAGGAGAAAAATATGAAGTACATAAGACTTATCGCGCTTTTGTTGGTATCTCCCATGCTCCTCGGAGCATTTGCCGCTTGCTCACCCGCGGGTGGCGGCACGCCCGATACCACGGTAGCACCCGACACCACCCTCCCCAACACCACCGCACCCGATACTACGGTTCCCGACACGACAGTTCCCGACACCACCGTGCCCGACACAACCGTTCCCGACACTACTGTGCCCGACACTACCGTGCCCGACACTACCGTGCCCGATACTACCGTGCCCGACACAACCGTGCCCGACACAACCGTGCCCGACACTACTGCTCCCGTAGAGCCCGAGCCCGAAGGACTCGTCCTTTACGCAGACGGCGGATATAAGGCTAATATTATCATCAAAAACGGTGCAAGCGACAGCCTAAAGTCTGACCTTGGCGAGCTTCAGGCTTCGTTCAAGAACGTTCTCGGCAAAAAGCCCTCCTCGATGACCGATGCAGACAGCGGCGCGTCCGCCCCTGCCGTGATCATAGGCAAGACGAGCATTGCGGAATCCACCTCCGTATACAATAAGCTCGGCGAGAACGAGGCTACCGCACAATACGTAAACAAAAAGTACGTTATCGCTTACACCACACAAAAGGGATTCGTTATGCTTATTGAAAAGATTGAAGCAAAGCTGCGTGCCGCCGCTAAAAAATCCGACAGCATCATTATCGACGAGAGCTGGAACGTAAAGCTCTCCGCCGCTGACGTCCTCGGCTACGAGGTAAATAAGCTTAAGGACACCCTTGCGCTTCCCACCTACAACGGCAAGGCGTTCACGTCAAGTGACGTTGACCTCGGTCAAGGCTCGCTTATGTACATTGCCAAGGGCACGAGCGCCAGCGAGTACGAGCAGTACCTTAAGGACCTTAAGAAGGCGGGCTTCGTTTTCTATACCGACAACGAGATCGGCGGAAATCAATACGCTACCTACATTACCAAAACGCAGATAGTGAACGTAATGTATTTCCAGAGCAAGAGCGAAACGAGAGTTACCGTAGACGACAGAGCGCAGTTTGACCTGACGGGACTCGAATCAGATAACATCTACAAGAAGGTAACGAAGCCCTCTCTGACCGTTATCGGAATCGGTAAATCGGGATATCCCGGCGGAATGGGCTACGTTTACAAGCTCTCCGACGGCAGATTCTTCATTATCGACGGCGGTATCACCAGAGCCGAGGAATGCACCCATAAAGATATGTGCTCGGCAGAATGGCTCTACAACACCCTGCGCGAGCTTGCAGACGACCCTGAAAACATCGTTATCGCGGGCTGGCTGCTCACCCATATTCACAACGACCACGTCGGTGCGTTCATCGATATGGCGGTAGAAAAGAAATGCACGAGCAGAATAACCGTACAGACCGTTATATACAGCCAGCCGAACGACCAGCATATGAAGGATATCGGCAAGTATTACAGACGCGTATGGGTGCCCAACGCCATCAACCTTTGGAAGGTTGAAAACGTTATCAAGGCTCATCCCGGTCAGGTAATCCATTTTGCAGACGTTACTATTAACATTCTCGGCTCGCAGGACCTCGTTCTCCCCGGAACTATCTCCTCCCACAACAATATGTCGATAGTAAGCATGGTTGAATTCCAGGGATACGACGCGCTCTACCTTGCGGATGCCGAGGGACTGCTCAACACCCAGCTCAAGACCATTTACGGAAGCGAGCTTAAGTGCGACATCCTCCAGCTTGCACACCACGGCTACGATAATACGAACGCGGGTATAGTTTACGCTTATGCAAAGCCCAGCATCGTTTTCTGGCCCGTAAGCACGGGACACTACGACGGAACAGGCGGTGCGTATGTAAAGGGCGTGAGTTTTAACAAGCAATTCTTTGCCGAGGGCATTACGAACCACGTCGCAGGAGAAACGAATATGACTATTGAGGACTTCAAGACCTGGGAACCTGAACCGAGATGGAACCCGATGGTCTAAACATAAAAAGGCTGCGCCAACGGCGCAGCCTTTTTTAAGCGAATATTTGCAATTTTTCCTTGAAGCCCTCAAGCCTCACGTTCTCGCGGATACGGGTAAGCTATCCAAGCAACTATCAAGGCGTGTGACGAACGCGAGAATAAGTGCGGAAGCCTTTGAAGCGTTTTCCCTTTATTTTTTGATCTTTGCCACGCCCGTTTCGATAGCGGCGGCGGCAACTGCACGCGCAACGGACTCGTGCGCACGCTTATCGTAAGCAAAGGGGAGTATATATTCGCGCGAAAGCTCGTCCTCGGAGATGCAATCAGCAATTCCGCGGGACGCCGCCATCATCATCTCCTTGTTTACCGTGGTGGCTCTTACGTCGAGCGCACCGCGGAAAAGTCCGGGGAAAACGAGAACGTTGTTTATCTGGTTGGGGTACTGCGACGAGCCCGTGCCGACGATGAACGCGCCCGCCTCCTTTGCGTCGTCGGGGTGTATCTCGGGAACGGGGTTAGCACAGGTAAAGAGAATGGGCTTTTCCGCCATAGAGCGTACCATTTCCTTGGTAACGCAATTAGCTACGGAAACGCCGACAAGCACGTCCGCGCCCTTCATTGCGTCGGCAAGCGTACCCGTAAGCTTTTCTCTGTTGGTTATCTTTGCAAGCTCCTGCTGAACGGGGTTGAAGCGCGTGTCGCCCTCAACTATAATTCCGCGGCTGCTGCACGCGATAACGTCCTTGACACCAAACGCCATAAGGAACTTCGCAATAGCAATTCCCGCCGCGCCCGCGCCGTTTATAACTACCTTTATCTCGTCTATCCTCTTGTCCGCGAGCTTCAGCGCATTGAGCAGTGCCGCGGCGGTAACGATGGCAGTACCGTGCTGATCGTCATGGAAAACGGGAATATCAAGCTCCTCCTTGAGCCTCGTTTCTATCTCAAAGCAACGGGGCGCGGAAATATCCTCAAGATTTATACCGCCGAACGAGCCTGCAAAAAGCTTGATAGAGCGAATTATCTCCTCGGTATCCTTGCTTGCGATGCACAAAGGGTACGCGTCAACGTCGCCGTAAGCCTTGAAGAGCGCGCACTTGCCCTCCATAACGGGCATACCTGCCTCAGGACCGATATCGCCAAGACCAAGCACTGCCGTGCCGTCGGTGATAACGGGTACGGTGTTCCAGCGGCGAGTCAGCTCAAAGCTCTTTTCGACGTCCTCGTGTATAGCCATACACGGCTCCGCTACCCCCGGGGTGTATGCGAGGGACAGCTCCTCCCTGCTTCCGACGGGGACTCTTGCCGTAATTTCGATCTTGCCTTGCCATTCAGCGTGCTTTTTGAGTGATTCCTTCCTGTAATCCATGGGGTACACCTGCCTTATTGAATATTGAATTTAAAATATGAGGGATCTGCGGCAATTTCCATCAAAATCTCTGAATATACGATGGAAAGCACCGAGATGACGACACCAAAAACGATACCGATTATGCCACAGGCGAGTCCTGCGGTGGCAAACGGGGAAAACTTGCCCTTTTCGCTCCTATCAACGGCGGCAAGCACCACGGCAACGATACCGCAGGTCACGCCCGCACAGCAGCAGCACAGCACGATGGAGCAAATACCAAGCACCATCGAAATTGTAGCAAGTGCGCTGTTTTTACTTTCTTCCGGAACGTAGCTTTCGTACGCGTAGTTGAAGGGCTGATCTCCATTGTTCATATTAAAATATCTCTCCTTTGTAATACAGTTTACCAATTTGTATTATAGCATATAATGCGTTTTTTTGCAATAGAAAAAACTAAAAATGAGCCAAAAAAGGGATAGAGTCAATACGCCTGACTCTATCCCTTTTCGCTCACATATAGTGATATTTATTTCTTTTAGCCACGACGAAGGCAGCGCTCAGCGCCATAGCCATAAGCTCCGCAACGATTATGGAATACCATATCCCGTCAATACCGAAAACAAGCGGCAGCAGCAGTACCGCGGCGACCTGAAACACAAGCGTGCGCAAAAATGAAATAAGTGCAGAGGTAAGACCGTCGTTGAGCGCGGTAAAGAAGCTCGAGCCGAAAATGGCGTAGCCCATAAGCAAAAAAGACAGCGCAAAAATGCGAAGTCCCGAAACGGTCAATTCCGAAAGCGCCGCATCGTATCCCACGAACAGAGCCGCAAGCGGCACGGCAAGCACCTCGCCCGCGACTACCATACTCACGCCAAAGCCGCCGATAAGGACGGTGCTACGCCTTAATAAGCCGCGAAGCTCCGCGTGATTTTGTGCGCCGTCGTGATATCCGATAACGGGCGCAACGCCGATGGAGTATCCGATAAACATAGCGGCGAATATCATGCTGACGTACATCATAACGCCGTAGGCGGCAACGCCGTTCTCGCCCGCGTATTCCAAGAGCTGAATATTATAAAGCATACCGACGACGCTCATCGACACGTTGGTCATAAACTCCGACGAGCCGTTCGTTACTGCCTTGAAAATTGCCCTTACGTCAAGCCGCGCCTTGCCGATGCGCAAAATGCTGTTGTTTTTTCTGCCGAAATAAACGATGGGAATAACGCCGCCGACCACCTGACTCATCGCGGTGGCGACAGCCGCGCCGACAAGCTTGTACGGCTGCGGAAGCAAGAGAACGAGCAGAGCGTCAAGCGCGACGTTCATAACGCCCGAGGATACCGTCGTAACAAGACCGAGCTGCGGCTTTTCCGCCGTTGAGAAAAACGGCTGGAACATAAACTGCAGCGCATTAAACGGGAGAGCCGCCAAAACGATGCGAGAATACAAAACCGCATCCTCAAGCAAAGTCCCTTCCGAGCCAAGCAGCACGGCAACGGGGCGGACGATGGCTATTCCGAGAGCGGCAAACAGTACGCCCAAGGCAAAGGACACGTAAACGAACAGCGAAAAATAGCCGTTTGCCCTGTCCTTATCCCCCTCCCCCATCGTCTTTGCAACGACGGCAGAGCCGCCCGTTCCGAAGATGAAGCCTATCGTGGAAAAGATCATAATGTACGGCATAATGAGATTTATCGCCGCAAACGGCGTTTTCCCCGCAAAATTCGAAACGAACAAGCCGTCCACCACGCCGTAAATGGACGAAACTATCATCATTCCCATAGTGGGTAGGGTGAATTTTATTAATTTTCTATACGTAAAATGGTCCGAAAGCTGAATTCTCATTATAAATAACGCAATTTCCTTTTTAGTTCGCCACATTATAGCACAAAACCGCGCCGAATACAACGGATTTACAAAAGTATTGCGAAAATGCGCGAAAATCCTTTGACTTTTCGCGCAAACGTGATATAATGGCAGGAGTAAAAATTCCACTCCGAAAGGTCGATATGAAAAAAAGAGTTTTTTATTCCGAGGCGGCGTATTTCACAGGGCTTATCGTGCTGGCATTCGGCACGTCGCTTATCGAGCGCGCGAGCTTCGGTATGTCAATGGTCGTCGCGCCCGCGTATCTTCTGCACCTTAAAATATCGCCGTATCTTCCGTTTTTCACGTTCGGCGTGGCGGCGTACGCGTTTCAGGCGCTTCTTCTGCTCTTGCTTGCCGTTTTTCTGCGCAAGATCAAGAAAAGCTATTTTCTCTCGTTCGCAACAGCCTTCCTGTACGGGCTAATTCTTGACGCGGTGATGATCCTCGTCGCCTTCCTGCCCGACTTCGGAATGGCGGGGCGCATCGCGCTTTTTGCCGTGGGGCTTGGCACTTCCGCCGTGGGTATAGCCTTTATGTTCCACACGTATTTTCCGACCGAGGCGTACGAGCTTATCGTTAAGGAGATAGCACAAAAATTCAATATTTCGATAGGCAAAACGAAAACTGCGTACGATATATGCAGCTGTACCCTCGCAGTTATCCTATCGCTTTGCTTCTTTGGCGGCTTTTACGGAATACACGTCGGAACGCTCGTCTGCGCGACGCTCAACGGCTTTTTGATAGGTCAGGTCAGCCGCTTTCTTGACAAGAAATTCACCTTCAAGGACGCACTCCCCCTGCGCGAAAAAATGAATTAAAACGGCAAACGGCTTGGAGCAAAGCTCCAAGCCGTTTACTTTTGTTTTCTCAAAGCGCCGATCGGGAAGAATTCAAAACGTGATTATACATATTAGTCACGCTTTCGTTCATATTTATCGGAACGAGGGATATCTGCGGGTGAGAATTTTGAAAAACCACAAAAAGCTGATGGGCAAAGCCTTGTCCCATCCAGCCTATCTCGTCAAAATCAAAAACGACCTCTTGAAAATCTTCCAAACGATTGCAAACTCGCTTTGCCTGCGAACGAGATACGGGCGCGGAATCGAAAATATTTTTTAACGGAATACGAGTCTTTGAAAAGCCGCCGTCATCATTTGAGTACAGATCAAAAACCTCGCGAGGCTCTTTGTGTGTAAAATTTGAAAGCGACATAAAAACGCAAGTTCCCGACGAAGCCTCGTCCATATCAAAAACGTTATCGTTGTTATACTTTGAAGTCGTAAATATTTTTCCGCTTGAAGATATCAAAAACATATCCATCATTTTGGAGGTGAAAAAGATTCCCTCTCCCGAGTGATTTTGCTCATCCGTCGTAAGCTTTCCCTTAAACAGCTCGCATATCGCCTCATCGAGGTCTGAAAGAGAAAAATGCTTCTTGATCTTTTCAAAGATACCCACGCCGTCATCCATTATGATCACAGCGGTTTCGAGATAGTTCTGAATAACCGTGACCTGCATATTTTCAGCATCCGAATGATCTACAACGTTATTGACCATTTCGGTAAACGCATAGAGCCAAATACGCTTAACGTTGTCGGATAATGGGGCAACGTGCCTACTCAAGCACGCGTCATAAGCGTACGTATCACTCTCCAACTCCCCTTTACTTCTCTTAAGGGTATAGTCAAATTGTGTCGATACCAATTCGTACTGCCCGCGCTTGCCTTTCTTGATCACGCCGTCAAGTATAAGCTCATTTATATACGTGTGTACAGTATTCGTGCTTATCCCAAAAGCATCGGATACGACCTTTGAAACGCTTTTGGTATTAGCTGAAATCTTTTCCAAAAGGTATAAAATAATAGTTTGTTTCTTATCAGCATTGAATTTCATAGGAGCACTCCTTACCACTTAATCAATAACATTATACTGCCCATTTCGTTTTTTGTCAATACGTATTACTCAAAAAATCGCATTTAATCATTATAAACAAAAAGTTATTACTCTTAAATTATTTTATCAGTAATAACTCCGCAAGTATATCTACCCAAAAGACCGCTTTTTCGTCCCATAGGATGAAAAAGCGGTCTTTCTTTACTTATTTTTGTATTTTCATTCTGCGCCGAATGAGATAGTCCCGTTTGGTTTATTACCGTGTAATTAGCCAATTCGTTTTCACACGGATCTTTTTCATTTTACGGCGTTTCAGCCTATCAGCTCGATCTCAATTCCTATTACACCGTACGCGGCTTGCTCCTCCTTGGAGTAATAAAGCTCCATATCCGCGGCAGATGCGGCGGCTACGTTCTCGACCGTATATCCGCACTTAATCAGCGGGAGCGTCTTATACAATTCCTCAAACGAGGCAAAGCGGTGGAGGGCGACAACGCGGCAAAGCAGGGCGGCGGTCGGGTCGGCGCGGTGGCAAAACTCTATCTCGTCACCAACGGCGATAGACTGACGCTTTTCGTCGTACAGACGCAGTTCAATGGTCTTGCGCCCGCTTTTTATCATAGCGTACGGCGCATCGTTCAATTTCATCGTGTGCTTCATTTTGATTTCTCCTTTAACGCTTACTGTGCCAAGGGATCGACCTACACCACGCCTTATATTTATGGTAGTAAGTAAAACGCGGCGAAGCCAATCACATCCCTAAATCACTCACCATCTAAAACTCGCCTTGCGCTCAATTTTCGCAACGCAGACCCAGAGGTTATGAGTTTAGAGTTGTGAATTTGGCTCACACATTCCGCAATATTTTATTTATCGTTTAACGAAAACTTCACGCATGCGGTGCTCATAACTCGGATTGGGCGTTGTAAACGTGATAAAGCTCTGTTACGTCGGTTCGGTTATTATAGCTTCCCGTGTAATAGTCATACGGGTGATACTGCCAAGCATCACTTATCATCTTTTTAAGCTGTGAGGAAGCGTTCATCACATAGCCTTTTCCCAAATGCCCGTCAACGCGGCATAGCTGTGCAAAATCGGGATCTATGCGATATCTGCCGCGTGTCCCGTATCCGTTCCGTTTGTGATCGGCGGATCACGCATCACAAATCTGAACAGACACGCGTTGTCGGTAATATGATAATCCTTGATCTCCTCATTACCGCCTCTGGTGTCGATACGCTCGGAAATAGTTACGATATATTCTCCGTGCGGAAGTGAAGCAAGCTCACCGATCTCATCGATCTTATACTCCAATTCTTGAAAAGCCGTGTCGTATACGCGAATAGAACCAAGCGTTACGTTTGCAGAAGGGAAAGCCATCATAGCACCTGCATACAAAAGCACGGGGAAGTCGGAAATCTTTGTTTTGGGATCATAGAAGATACCGTGTGCTCCCCCGCCGCAACCAATTGACGTCGGCTCGCCGTTTTCGTAATAGGTCACTCCCTCAAAGCATTGTATGGGACGTATGGCGTTTTTTCCCGACCTCACACTTGTAGAGCTGTATTGGTATTGCGGGGGTTCATTTGAGATCACGCTTATCGCCGCGATCTCATACTGTGGAGTCCAGCCGCCATCCGGATATTCATCATAACTCAATGTTTTGATTACATCATTATAATCAACAACTATGCGTTCTTTTTCGTGAAGCCCATCGAAATTGTTCCAAAGCACTCGATACAGCCTTCCGTCGCCGTCATACGCGTAAAAGCAATACGGATTTTCATCCTTGTATTCAAACGTTACGCAGCTTGGGAGTGCTTCTGCAATTGTCATCTCAATGGATAAACGCTCACTCGGAGTGCTGTCGGGAACGGTGTGAGGTCTTGTTTCGCCGCACTTGGTGCATTTCTCCTGCGAGGCGGAGCCGTTGTCATCATCTATCCTTTCCCAATTATGTTCACATTCCGCATCGCACCCCGAAAAAACACAGAGGCATAGGACGATCGCAAGGATCGACAATAAAATTCGTTTCATATTTACTCCTTTCCTTGTGGTAGTCGCCGAATGATCGGTGGCTTATTTCAGTTTTCACTGCAAGTTCTTTAATGTATCCTTAAAAGCACTCATTTCATCATCCGACAACAATACTGTTCCCACAAGGGTATTGTTCTTGAAAATTGTCATAGTATTGCTTGCAGATGACCATTTGAATTCGTAGACGACAGTAATCTCACTATGACCGTCATCAGATGTATATGAGTAAGTCATAGTAACCCAATCTGTAAACGCATCGCTCTCATCGTCAGCGATTGCGCTTCTTCCGTTCAGCAAATCAAACAGTAAGCTATTGATTTCGCCATTTGCGTTATTTAATGCTATGCCTACATATTCATCGGCAGCAGCATCCTTATGTGTGTATTTTGCTTGGGGGAATCCAGCAACAACACTAAATACAATTACTCCATTATCGTTTTTTTGAACATGAAAATAATCTGCAGGAGTAGAATTGTCGGAGGTGTTGCCCGAGCACCCCGAAAAAGCCGCAAGGCATAGGATGATCGCAATGATCGACAATAAAATTCGTTTCATGTTTACTCCTTTCCGCGTAGCCGTCAAATGGTATGCGCTTTCATTTATATAGACCGCAAATTTTGGGATTTCTATCACGTTATTTGAAAAAACTGCCCTTGACGAGCAGTTTTTTCCATTATTTATTTTTTCTCTATTATCGGTTCAACATATCCGATATTATTTCGATCGGGAGCTTGTCAGCTTTATTTAAAACTTAAGACTGATGGCGTTTTTTTGTACGAACCGCCCACGTTGCGCCGCCAATGCTCAGCAGTAAAAGCGCAAGCTTGAAACAGGGCGCGAAATTATCGGACGTTTTCGGGGGCATTCCATCGGGGTCAACCGTATCACATTCGACACAAACGCCGCCTTGATATACGTGTCCTGCGCGATCCTTTTTATCTCCGCACTCGCATTCAAGCCAATGCTCGTTTTCGTCGAACGACCAATCCTTGCCGTAATCGTGAACGTGGAGCTGGGGGATAGGCTCGCCGTCGGCAAGCTTTTCACCGCATCCCACGCAATGCGTGTCACCCGTGTAGCCGGGAGCGGATTCCGTAGCGGGAACGTAGCCTCTTATCTCCGTGCCGCCGCTATGTTTATCTTTATCCTTTTCGCCGGAAGGCTGACCGCAACTCTCGCACTCTGCGGGAGTTTCACAGTTTGCGCTTCCGCCGCTGTGTCCACCCTTGTCCGACTTTTCTCCGCACTCACATTCAAGCCAATGCTCGTTTTCGTCGAACGACCAAT
>JAFXAC010000055.1 GCA_017522125.1 Clostridia bacterium
ACTCGCCGAGAGGCGAATAGAACTGGCGTGATACTCCGTTAAGAGTATCACGCCAAGCCCTGACTGTGTTTTTATCATTAAAGCTATTATTCGTTATCGTTTTCCTCGTCGCGGCGGGCAAGTCTTTCAGCCTCGCGCTGTTCGCGCTCGGCGTCCGCCTTGTCGGTCTCGGCCTGCTCCTCGTTTGCCTTGCGGCTCTTTGCCTTTTTCTCCTCGGCAATAGCCTCAAGCGCCTCAACGGTGGGGAAAGCGCTTTCCATAGCGTGCTTGAACTGCTCCGCGTCCATGGTTTCGTGCGTGATAAGGTACTCGGCAACGAACGCGAGCTTATCTGCGTTCTCGCGAAGGAGTCTGCGTGCCTTTTCAAAGCACTCGTCGATTATCTTCTTGACCTCTGCGTCTATCTTTGCGGCGGTAGCCTCGGATACCTCCTTGCTTGCCGAAAAGCTTCTGCCAAGGAACACGTCGTCACCCTGACTTGAGCCGTAGCGGATAGGACCAAGCTCGTCGGACATACCGAGCGTCGTGACCATCTTGTGCGCCATTTCGGTCGCACGCTTGATGTCGTTTGACGCGCCGCCCGTGAAATCACCGAAGATCTGCATCTCTGCGGCTCTGCCGCCGAGTATCATAGCTATCTTTTCCTTAAGCTCCTCGCGGTAAACGCTGTATTTGTCCTCGGGGGGAACGGTCAGCGTGATTCCGAGCGCGTTACCCGACGGGATAATGCTGATGGAATGAACGGGGTCCACGGTGGGGAGCAGATAGGAGAGCAGAGCGTGGCCTGCCTCGTGGTAGGCGGTGTTCTTCTTCTCCTTGGGGTTCATACGCATCGACTTCTTTTGCGGGCCCGTCAGCACTTTGAGGAATGCGTCCTCGATATCGTTCATACCGATAAGGGATTTTCCGCGGCGAACTGCAAGCAGTGCCGCCTCGTTAAGCAGGTTTGCAAGGTCTGCGCCCGTAAATCCGACGGTGGTCTTTGCGACGGTGGAGAAGTCCACGTCGTCCTCGAACTTCTTGTTGCGTGCGTGGACCTTCAGTATCTCCTCGCGGCCGTTCATATCGGGGTAGCCGACGGTTATCTGGCGGTCAAAGCGACCGGGGCGAAGGAGTGCGGGGTCAAGTATATCTGCGCGGTTCGTAGCCGCCATAACGATAATTCCCTCGTGTGCGCCGAAGCCGTCCATCTCAACGAGGAGCTGGTTAAGCGTCTGCTCGCGCTCGTCGTGTCCGCCGCCAAGACCTGCTCCGCGGTGACGTCCGACTGCGTCTATCTCGTCGATAAATACGATGGAAGCGGGGGCCTTGCGTGCGGTTTCAAAGAGGTCGCGGACGCGGGACGCGCCTACGCCGACGTACATCTCAACGAAATCCGAGCCCGAAATGGAGAAGAAGGGAACCTCTGCCTCGCCCGCAACTGCCTTTGCAAGCAACGTCTTACCCGTGCCGGGAGGGCCCATCAGCAGTACGCCGTGGGGAATTTTTGCGCCGAGCTTCGAGAATTTCTGGGGGTTCTTGAGGAATTCAACTATCTCCTCAAGCTCCGCCTTTTCCTCTTGCGCACCCGCAACGTCGCGGAAGGTCACGCGGCTCTTGGCGTCGTCGGGCGTTTTCACTCTCGCCCTGCCGAAGCTGTTCATCTTTCCGCCGCCCTTGCCCGAGGTCTGCTTGACCACGTAGAACCAGAGTGCGGCGAATATTATGATAAGTGCAAGATACGGCAGGAGTGCCACCCACCACGGCCAGACCACGGGGGGCTCGAACTCATATTTTGTAAGAGTACCCTTTTCAAGCTGTGAGAGAATAAGCTCGCCAAGGTCCTCGCGGAAGTAGTCCGTATCCTTGAGCTGATAGCTTACGGTGGTTTCGTCCTTCAGCTTCATCGTGATAACGTCGTCCGCATCCACGTTGAACTGCACTACCTGCTCGGTCTGGAAATATTTCACCACGTCGCTGTACGTTATCGGTGCGGAGCTCTGCTCCGAGAAAACTCCCGACAGGATAAATATCATCACGGCGACGATGATAAAATAAATGAGAACTGTTTTAAGATTACTGTTTGAGCGTTTGTTCATACTCCTGTTTTAGCCTTTCAATTTATGTTAATGGGTGTAGATCTCGGGTTTGAGAACGCCAACGAAGGGGAGGGTACGGTACTTTTCATCGTAGTCAAGACCGTATCCGACCACAAAGGCGTCGGGGATCTCGCGTCCGACGTAGTCGGCGGAAAAGTCCACCTGACGGCGCGAGGGCTTGTCGAGCATCGTGCAGGTGCGCACGCTGTTTGCGCCCTTGAGCTTGAGATACTCGCAAAGGTAAGAAAGCGTTTTTCCGCTGTCGATGATGTCCTCAACGATAATTATATCCACGTCGGAAAGGTCGTTGCGGTAAAGGTCGAGCATTATGCTCACTCTGCCGCTGGTGGACGTGCCTGAGCCGTATGACGACACCTTCATAAAGTCTATTTCCACGGGGCGTCTTATTTTTTTCATCAAATCGCCCATAAATACCACCGAGCCCTTGAGAATGCAGAGCAAAAGGAGCTTTTTGTCGCTGTCCTTGTAGTCGCGGTCAATGTCGGCGGCGATTCGGGAAACTATCAGCTCGATTTCCTTTTCTGAAACGAGGATGTAATCAATATCATGCAGCATTGTATAGTCTTCCTTTTAATATTTTAGTATATTTAACGGTTTATATTCTATCAATTTTAGATTATGTGAATGTTTATAAATTGTAAATTTTATTGCGGTGAGGGCTTTTCGCGCTTTTTTCTGCGGTCGTCAACGTTCAGAACGAGCACTCCGCGTCTGAACGAGGCGGTAATTCCGCCGGGGAGCGACACTCCGCCGACCTCGCCCGCGCTTGCCGCGTCGAGCAGGGCGTTTATATGACGCGCCTCGGGGCGCGCGCCGCCCTCGCGCAGATAAAAGAGCAACGCTCGCGTCGCTATGGGGCGCGGCAGGTCGCAAAGAGCCGCGGCGCGTACCTCGCCGTCCTCAAGAAAACGGCGTGCGGCGGCGTCAAGATAGTCGCAATCCTCGCTCGCGGCGGCGGAAAGCCTGCCTATCGCGCCGATAACGTCGGGGTTGAGCGTGCGAAGCTCGGGCAATACCCTGTGGCGAATGCGGTTTCTCGCGTAATCGTCGCAGAGGTTCGTGGAGTCCGTAACGTAATCGAGCGCGTTTTTGCGGCAGTATTCCTCGATCTCGGCGCGGCTCACGGCGAGCAACGGGCGCACCAGCGTGCCGTTCTTTACGGAGCGCACGGCGGGAATCCCGCACGCGCCCCTCGTTCCGCTTCCGCGCGTGAGGTTCAATATCACCGTTTCCGCATTGTCGTCGGCGTTGTGCGCCGTGGCGAGAATGGGAACGTGCATCTCCTCCATAACCTTGTCGAAAAAGGCGTATCTTATCCTGCGTGCCGCTTCCTCGATGCTCTCGCCGCTTTTTTTAGCCTCGGCGGGAACGTCGGCTTCAAGAAGGCAAAGCTGTACGCCGCGCTCGTCGCAAAGGCGGCGGCAAAATTTTGCGTCGCGCTTTGCCTCATCGCCGCGTATTCCGTGGTCGACGTGCGCGGCGACGACGTGCGCTCCGCGCTCGCAAAGTGCGCAGAAAAGCGCCGTGGAATCAGCCCCGCCCGAAAGTCCCACGAGAATGGGCGTATCGTGCGGCAATCCCGCAAGGTCGCAGGGGTGGCAAAAATTCTTCATCGCTCAGGCGGCGCGTCCTCGTCGCTTCTTGCGCTGTCGAGCGCGTAAAAGGTGGTGTATTTTCCGAGCCAATTCATCTTTACCGTACCCGTCGAGCCGTGGCGGTTCTTTGCCACGATTATCTCGGCAACGGGCGTTTCGGTCGCGGCGGCATCGCCGTCCGCGGGCTTTTTGTAGTATTCGTCGCGGTAGATGAAGATAACGCTGTCCGCGTCCTGCTCGATAGAGCCCGAGTCGCGCAGGTCCGTAAGCACGGGACGCTTGTCCGTGCGGTCGGCAGAGCCACGGGAGAGCTGTGAGCAGCAAAGCACGGGAACGCCGAGGTCCTTTGCCATAAGCTTTAGTCCGCGCGTGATATCCGCGACCTCGAGCACGCGGTTGTCCTTGTGCTTTTCGCCGTTCATAAGTCCGAGGTAGTCGATAACTACCATCGCAATATCGCCCTCGCGGCGAAGCTTTGCCTTCATCGCGGAAACCGTGATGTTCGAGGTATCGTCTATGAGAATGCGCGCGCCCATCAGCTTGTCGACCGCCCCCGCGAGCTTTTCCCAATCGGACGGGGTAAGGTTGCCCGTGCGCAGTGAGTAGCTGTCAACCATCGCGTGGCTGGAGAGGATTCGAGTTGCAAGCTGCTCGTCGGACATCTCAAGCGAGAAGATAGCGACCTTTTGCTTGGTTTCAAGCGCGACGTTGACGGCAATGTTCATCGCAAAGCTCGTCTTACCCATACCCGGGCGTGCGCCGATAAGCACGAAGTCGGTCTTACCGATGCCCGCCATAAGGCGGTCAAGGTCGCCGTAGCCCGTGTTTATGCCTTGGAATGCGGCGGGGTTCTGCTGAAGCTCGGCAAGGTTTTTGTAAACTCGCGCAAGCACCTCGGAAAGCTCGGCAAAATTGCGCGTGTCGCGTCCCATAGCTATGTCGGAAATCTTGCCCGACGCGTATTCAAGCACCTCGTTTACGTTTTCCTGCTCGGAAAACGCACGCTCGGAGATCTGCGAGCAAGCCTCGATGAGCTGACGCATCAGGCTCTTTTCGATGACGATGCGCGCGTAGTCCTTGATGTTGAGCGCGGTCGGAACGCAGTCTGTCAGCGTGCGCAGGTAGCTTTCCGCGCCCTCGCGGTCGTAGACCTTTTCCTTTTCGAGCATATCAAGCAGCGTAACGAGGTCGATATCGTGGCTTGAGCCGCCGAGGTGGAGCATTGCGGAGTATATCGCGCGATGCTCGCTGATGTAGAAATCGGACGAGCGCACGGTGTCGGACACCTGCGACATAGACTCGGGGTCTATGAGTATCGAGCCTAAAAGCGCCTGCTCCGCCAAAAGAGCGAACGGGAGCTTTTTAATAACTTCTGAATTATTCATTTTTTGGAATTACTTCTTGCAAACCACGACGTTTATCTTGCCCACGACCTCGGTGTAGAGCTTTGCGTCTACCTCGTAAGTGCCGAAGGCGCGGATAGCCTCGCCAAGCTGGAGCTTGCGGCGGTCGATAACGATGCCGTGCTGTGCCTCAAGTGCCTCTGCAATGTCCTTTGCGGTGATAGAGCCGTAAAGGCGGTCGTCAGCGCCCGCGGCGGCGGGGATCTTTACCACCACGGCGGCAAGCTTGGCGGCAAGCTCGCGTGCGGCGTTACGCTCGGTTTCTATCTTGTAATTCTTTGACGCTTCCTTTGCCTTTGCTTCGTTCAGTGCCTTTGCGTCGGCAATTACCGCAAGCTTACGGGGAAGGAGAAAATTCTTGGCGTAGCCGTCGGAAACCTCGATGATATCGCCCTTTTTGCCCTGTGCCTTTACGTCCTGTGTGAGAATGACCTTCATAATATATCTTCCTTTCGGTATCAGTTTGTAGCTTTGTCAAGGTATTGGTCTATCGCCTCGCGCAGCCTCGTGAGGACCTCGCGCGTGTCGGTAGCCGCCACCTGTGCGCCTGCGGAGTCGAAATGTCCGCCGCCGCCCAGCTGTTCAAGAATGAGCTGAACGTTTATCTTGCCGTTTGAGCGAGCCGAGATAATAACGCTCGTTTCCGTGCGCAGAAGCACGAAGGCGGCGTCCACCTGCCTTACGGTCAAGAGGGTGTCAGCGGTCTTTGATGCGGCTATTCTGTCGTCGGGAGTTCCCTCGCCGTCGCAGATGGTTATCGCTATCCTTCCTCGGTACAGCTTAACTCCCGAGCCGAGCTTTGACTCGGTCACGAAGCTCTGCATATCGGCAAAGAAGAAGGTGCGTGCAATTTCGGAGCTTGCGCCCGCCTCGCGCAAGAAGAGCGCGGCGGAGTACGTTCCCTCCGAGGTGGTGCGGGTAAAGTTCTTGGTATCGAGCATAATGCCCGCAAGCATTATATTCGCCTCGTGGCGGTTTAGCCTTGCGCCGTCGGGGAAGGCAGAGCCGCGCGAGGACAGCTCAAGTATCTCGGAAACAAGCTCGCTTGCGGACGATGCCGACGGCTCGATGTAGGTAATTTCGGGCTCGTTTTCAAAGTCCGCTATCTTGCGGTGGTGGTCGATTATAACGGTAGTAAACGCGTTGCGCGCGACCTCGGGCGACTCAACTATCGCAAGGTTGTTGACGTCGGAGAGGATAAGGAGCGTGTCCGAGCGTATAAGGTCGATGGCGGACGTGCCGTCGGCAAAGACGTTTTCGTACTCGGGCATCTCGGCAAGCAGGGGTGCTGTTGAAACCTTGAAGTTGGGGTTGTTTTTGTCGATAACTATCTTTACGTTCGGGTTGTAGCCTGCGGCAAGCCGTGCAAGACCGACGCAAGAGCCGATGGAGTCAAAGTCGGGGTTTTTATGTCCCATAACGAGGACGTTGCCCGCGTCGGAGATAAGCTGTATAAGCCTGTCCGCGATAACGCGCGAGCGCACCTTGGTGCGTTTTTGCAGTATCTTCGTTCTTCCGCCGAAGAATTCGATTTTCGACGCGCTCTTGAGCGCAACCTGATCGCCGCCGCGCTGGAGTGCGGTCTCAAGCGCCGACGCGGCGCTTTTTTCGCGGTCGAAAATGCTCTCGCCGCTGTCGCAAACGCCCATCGAAACGGTCAGGGGCATACTGTGGTCGCCCGCGCCTATCTCGCGCACGCGGTCAAGCACGTCAAAGCCGTTTTCAACGCATTCGGGCAGTCTTTCGCGCGGAAATACGATAAGGTATTTGTCGCGCTCGTACTCGCGCAGCATACCGCCCATATCCCTTGCCCAATCGGAGAGAATGGACTCCACCTCGTTGGCGGCGGTGCGGTACGAGGTGCGCATCTGCTGTGTCAGCTCCTCAAGGTTGTCGATAACGACGTAGGCGATAACGGGAGCTTCCTTGTTGATGGCACGCTTTGCCTCCTCAAGGCGCGTGCGCTCCTCAAGCACCGTCATCCAATAGTCGCGCTCGGGCGTTTCCATAAGGTAGCCCTTGGCGAGAAATACGCCCTCGCCTATCTCAATGCGCAAGCCCTCGGGCGAGGGGTGGGTGATGACGTCGGAGATGGGGGTGGAGCAATATTCGGTAAATGCTCTGCCCGCGATATCCGTCTGACGCTCTGCGCCGCAAAGCGCGAGCATCGCCTTGTTTGCCCAAATCATTTTTCCCTCGGCGGTGGTTATGACGGCGGGGAATTCCACGTTGCGCACGACCTCAGCCATAAGGGTGTTAAGGGACGAGCCCTCGGCGCACACCTTTTCCGCGGTGTGCAGGCGCGTTGCCTTAAGAATGGCAAACGCCTCGATGCCGCAGAGCAAAAGAAAGCAGATTAGCCCCACAAGAAGGGGAGATGCGTCCGAAACGGCGCATACCAGCGTGAATATAAGGAGCATCGCGCCGCCGCTTACGGCGGATATCAAAAGCAGGTCAAGGTGCTTCAGCTCGGGCTGCTTGTGTTCTGACATCGTTTTTCCTCCTTTATTGAAGGTTTAATATAAATAAAATTAAAGCATAATTATTCTATTATAATAGTATAGCATAAGTTTTGTGATTTGTAAATGAAAATTATGGGAATTTTGAAATAATGGTTAAAAAAATTGAAAAAAGGGGCTGTCTCAGTTAGATGCAGAAGTCGCGATTTTGTCGTCGTCGGCGTACGAGGGTACGCCAGAGGGCAAAAGCGCGGCTAAAAAATACGTATAAAAATCGAAATCCGTGAGGATTTCTACCTTAAAAAAACCGCTTTCTTCATCCTTTTGGACGAAAAAAACGGTCTTTTTTTCTTTACTTATTTTTGTATTTTTGTTCTGCGCTTGTATTTTTGTTCTGCGCTAAATGAGACAGCCCCTCTGTGCGTATTAAAGCTGAACGAGCGAAAACGGTGCTTCGTCCTCGTGCAAAAGCCTTTCCTCGCGCGTGTGGCAGGTAAATATCAGGCATTGACGGCTGTTCTCGTTGCAGTAGTCGGCAAGCAAGCGCAGAATCTCGGTGGCGCGTCCGTCGTCGACGTGCGAAAGTGCCTCGTCAAGCATAACGGGCGGTGCGCCGTCCTTGAAAAGCAAGCCGACAAGCGAAAGGCGCAACGCGAAATACGCCGCGTCCTGCGTGCCACAGCTCATAGCCGCAAGGGGCTTCGTGCCGGACGGCGTGCGCACGGTGACGGCAAAGCTCTCGTCTATTCCAAGCTCGGAGTATTTTCCGTCCGTTATCTTTGAAAGAAGCTCGCTTGCGTCCTCGCGAAGTCGCGGCGTTATGCTTCCGCGAAGCGACTCGCCCGCGCCCTCTATTGCGGAGTGCGCAAGCATTATCGCGTCACACAGCTTGCGTGCCGAGGCAAGCTCGGCTTCGACCTCCTCAAGCCGCGCGGCTATGCGGACGGGATTTTCCGCCGCGCCCTGATTGAAGGCAAGTCCGCGCTCCGCCTCGTGAAGGCGTGCAACTCCCGCCTCAAGCTGTGCGGCGAGGGAGTCCCTTTCCTGCTTAAGTGAGGTGGGATTTGCGTTTTCAAGAAGCGCGGGTG
Organism: Clostridia bacterium; assembly: GCA_017522125.1. Lineage (GTDB taxonomy): Bacteria > Bacillota > Clostridia > Oscillospirales > CAG-272 > CAG-390. The sequence continues at coordinate 8,645 of JAFXAC010000055.1, forward strand.
CATCGGGGCTGAGGTGGGCGCGAAGCGACGCCTCGTCGTAGCCCGAAAGCTGTTCGCGGCGCTCGTTTGCCGATGCGGAATATTTTTCGATATCGCGCTTCAGCGCCTCGTGCTTCGAGGCGGCGACAGCCGCCTTATCTGCGGTGGAAACAAGCAGGGCGGCGATATCGTCGTCCTCGCCGACCTCGGTAAATTCCGAGAGGGCGTCTATCGCCTCGCGGCAGACCGCCGCGGCGGCGTCGCGTAGGGTGGCAAGCTTGCTTTCCGCCGCCATAAATATGCTTGATGCGGCGTCAAAGTCGTGCCTTGCGCCGATGCAAGCCTCAAGATGCGCGGCAAACGCGGCTTTTTTAAAGCCGTCCTCGCCGTCGTAGCCGTAGGAATAGTAAAATCTCAGTATCTCCTTGCTCTTTTTTGCGGCGGCGGGGAACAGGCAAACGCCGATAATGGCAAGAATGAAGCCGCCGACCGTTACGGCAGAGGAAATTTTGGGGGAGATAAGGGGCGAGCCCGTGAAGTAAAGCACGAGCGACGCGACGGCGGCAGATGCGCCGAGCAGCGTCAGCACGATGCCCGCGACGGTAAGCAATATCTTGCTTTTGCGCAGGCGCGAAAGCCTTGAAAGCACGGCGGATACGCCGCCCGCGTCGTCAATGCCCTCGGCATATGCGGCAAGGCTCGCGTCGCCGAGCGTGTTTTCGGCGTGTAGCTGTGCAAGGTGCGCGGCGGCGGCGGAAACAGCCGTTTCCGCGGCGGTAAGCGAGCGTGAAACGGAGTCGAGCCTGTCGATGTACTCGCGGTCGGGTAGTCTTCCGTCCTTGCCCGACTCGCGTGCAAGCTCCGCCTCCTCCGCCTTTAGCGCGGCTACCTTTTTCTCGCTCGCGTGGAGCATATCAAAGCGGTTAAGCACTTGTATGGTGTCATACGCGCGGCACTTGTCCTCCGCAAGCGTCAGCCTGCGGCGCACGTCGGCGGTGACGGTGCGGTATTTCTGCGCGGTCGCCTCAAGCGCTATCTTGGAAACGCTGTCCTGCTCCGCCTTTTTCAGCCTTTCGGCAAGGGCGGCACGCTCGCGCTCAAGCTCGGGAATGCGCCCGTTGCTTCCCCTCAGGGGTGAGAGATGACGGCGCGCGGCGTCGAGCTTGGTCAGCGCCCTGCCCGTGTTAGTCTGCTCGTCGGCGGAAAACAAAAGATTTTCAATAGCCGTGCCAAGCTCCGAGCCGTCAAGCGAGCCGACTCCGAGCTGACGCACGGAGCAGGAGCTGTCAAACACGGCGGCGGAAACGCCGCCAAGGAACACCTTTGCGGGCGTTTCGCCGCGGAATGCCGCGGCTCCCGTTGCAAGGTCGATAATGGCGTATCTTTCGGTGTAGCTCTCGCCCGCCATCGTGCCGCGGCGCTCTATGCGGTAGCTTGCGCCGCCCGAGGTAAGGTCGATATAGCCGTCGGCGGCAGAGCCGTCCCACGAGAGTGCCTTTTCGCGTATCCTCGCGGCGTCCTCGCCACGCTTGGGCGGAAGCCCGAAAAGGATAAAGCGGATAAAGGCAAGCACGGTGCTTTTTCCCGATTCGTTAGCACCGTAAAAAAGGTTTATTCCGTCCGAAAGCTCGGCACAAAAGTCCTTCAGCGCGCCGAACTCGCGGATATATATCTTATTTATCGTCATTTGCTTCCCCCCGTCAGAAAGGATTTGCCCTCAAGGGCGAGAAGCCCGATGCGCAGAGCGTCGGCGGCGGTCGCACGCTCGTCGGCGTCCGCGCTCTCAAGCCTCGGAAGCAGGGCGCGGTAAAACGCGCCGCGAATGCTCAGGTCGTTTTTCAGCTCGTCCGCGGAATACACGGGCAGGGTGGAATCCTTGACGCTTGCGGAGCAAAGCGAAAATTCCTCGCCAAGTGCGGCGGCAAGGCTCGCCGTGTCGGGCGCAAAGTCCGTGGGAACTGCGCCCTCAAGCACTATGCGCAGCGAGGTTTCAGCACCAAAGCCGCTGTCCGCGACGGCGGCACGCAGCCTATCAAGCACCGCGCCGTCGGAGTCCTCGCCCGTTACGTCAACGTGCAGTATCTCGTAGCGGTGCGTGGCAACGGTAATGCGCTCAAGCGTGGGCAGGGCGTTGCCGTCGTGGACGGTAACGGAAAGCACGCCGCCGAAGTGTGGTTCGTCAAAGCTGCGTCCCTCGGGACAGCCGCAGTAAGCCACGAGCGTAAGTCCCGAAACGGCGGGCTCGGGCGGATTGTGAACGTGACCGAGCGCGGCGTATACACAGCCGCTTGCGGCAAAGGTCGAAAGGGGCGAGGGGGCGTATTTGGATATGGGCGAGGTAGTGTCGGCGTGCGCGCAAATGAGGTTTATCCTGTCGGACGGACACTCAAGCGCGGCAGAAAGGGGAGCGGCGTCAAGCCTGTCCGACATAAACGCCCAGCCCCACACGCGCACGGGCGTGCCGCCGAGGTCAAGGTCGAAAAACGAGGGTGAGTCGCTCTTGAAGATATGCACGTTCTCGCTCCACGCCGTTACAGCCCATATGCTACCGGGTAGGTACGGGTCGTGGTTGCCGGGGGCGATAACCACGGGCTTGCCGAACTCGGCAAAGGCGTCGCGCACGAGCGCGACGGTGTCGGGGCTGACAAAGCCGCAATCAAACACGTCGCCCGCGGCGAAGATAGCGTCGTAGTCGCCGTCCCTTGCTATCTCGACGATGCGCGAGAAAACTCGGCGCAAGCCGCGGCGAAGCTCCTCGCTCGTGGCGAGGGGAACGCCCGAAAACGGCGAGTCAAGATGCAGGTCGGCGGTGTGTAGAATTTTAATCATTTATGCTTTTGCTCCAATGGAGGCGGTGAAGCGGAGCATCGCCTCGGTATCCTTGTAAACGCCCGCGTCCTCAAGCACGTGGACGAAGGTCTCGCCCACCTCGGCGCGAATAAGGTCTGCGGCGTTCTCGGCGGTGAAGGTGTATTTATCTCTGAAGGCGGCAAGCCAATCGGCGTGCTTCGAAAGCACCTCGTCGGCGCGTATCTCGGCGTCGGTCGCGCCTGCGGCTACCTTGTCGGCAAGCAGGGCTATCTCCTTTTCGAGGCGTGCGGGCAGGACCGCAAGTCCCATGACCTCAATAAGACCGATGTTTTCCTTCTTTATGTTATGCTTGTCTGCGTGGGGGTGGTAGATTCCCATCGGGAACTCCTCGGTGCAAAGGTTGTTGCGAAGCACGAGGTCAAGCTCAAAGTCCTCGCCGCGGCGACGCGCGATGGGGGTGATGGTGTTGTGGGGAACGCCGTCGGTGTACGCCAAAATGCACGCGCTCTCGTCGGTGTACTCACGCCAAGCGGCAAGTATCTTATCGGAAAGCGAAACGAGGCTCTCCTTGGACGCGGAGCGCAGACGGATGACGGACATGGGCCACGCAACTATTCCGCCCTTTACGTCGGGGTAGCCCTCGAAGGTGAGAGGAACTTTGATCTCGGCACGCTCCATGGGGAAGGTGTAGCAGCCGCCCTGCATATGGTCGTGCGAGAGTATAGAGCCGCCGACGATGGGCAGGTCTGCGTTCGAGCCGACGAAGTAGTGGGGGAGCGCGTCAACGAAATCAAGCATACGCACGAAGGTCTCGTGGCGAATGCTCATGGGCGTGTGCGCCTCGGAAAGAACGATGCAATGCTCGTTGTAGTAAACGTAGGGGGAGTACTGCAAGAACCACTTCTCGCCGCCGAGGGTGAAGGGAACTTGGCGCAGATTCTGTCTTGCGGGGCCGCCTGCGGCGTTTCCGCCGTAGCCGACGTTCTCGGGGCAGAGCAGGCACTTGGGGTAGCCCGTCTGGGGCGCGGATTTCGCGGCGGCGATGTCGCGCGGGTCTTTTTCGGGCTTGGAAAGGTTGATGGAGATGTCTATCTCGCCGTAGGGCGAGGGAACGCTCCAGCGGCGGTCGCGTGCGATGCGGTCGGCGCGTATGTAGTTGGAATCTATTGCGAGACGGTAGAAATTGTCGGTCGCCTGCTTGGGAGATACGGCAAGGTCAGCCACAAAGCGAGCGTTGACGGCGGATGGACGCGCGGTGAGGTGTCCCATCAGGCGCGTATCAAAGCGGTCGCGTGCGGCAATGCCCGCGTCGATAATGCCCGCCTCGACCGCGTAGTCGAGAAGCCCGTCGAGAATTTCGGGAAGAGCCGCGCCCGCAAGCGCGCCCTTTTCGTCCTCAAATGCGGCAATGCCGAGGTCGGCGGCGATGAGGTTTGCGCAATAAACGCGGTCGCCCTGTCCGATGAGGCACTTTGCCTCGGCGTAGTCGAGGAGTGCGGAAACGTAGCTGCAAATATTAGTGGTGTTTGACATGATGAATACCTGCCTTTTAGATAAATTTATACAGATACATTATATCACTAAAATATTATTATGTAAATAATAAAGCGACAAAAAAGCAAAAATATTTCGTCCGCGCTTTGCCGCGTCAAGCCGTATTTCTGCCGCGACGGGGAAAAATAAAATTTTCATATTTTTTCAAAAAATCTCAAAAATGCTCTTGACAATCATATGACCGTGTGATATAATACAACCATACCGCGAGGAAATACAATAATTACAAATCCGCGGCGATTTTGATTTTTTCATCTTCTTGGAGGAAAATATTATGATGAATTCCAAATTTAAAGATCACGTGCAAATTTTATTGGCGTACGTCGTAAGCTATCTGGTCACGTTTTGGGTTCTTGCTTCTATCATTCAAACGGGATGTAACGCGATATTCGACGGTGAATCGGGCGTGTCTTATATGGTCGGCTCTGCGATATCGTATATGGTTTTCCCGCTTATCGCGTTTGTGATAATATATTTCCGCAGAAAGCGCGTGCATAAGGACAGACGCGCGTACCTTGCGCTGATGAAGGAGAAAGACTTCGATGCAAAAGAGGATATCGCCGCCACTCTCAAGGACAAAAATATGTGGGCGGAGGTCATCTTCGTGACCGTTATCAGCTTCCTTTTTTCAATTTATATCAGCTTCGTAGGGCTCTCGGCGGTTTACTTTATTCCTTTCTTTTTAATGGCTGTTCCCGCGTTTGTAGGCTTTGAAGTGCTCGGAACTGCCGTTTTGCATAAGACGTGGATACGCGAGAACAGAGATTTTTAAAGCACGCGGCGCGGCGAACTTTATTATCTCGCGTGCATTCGGCATTATCTGACGGTAAACTCTTGTTGTCCACCGTTAAGTTTTTGCGATTTTGGCATTGAACGGCGCGGACGAGTGTGTTATTATGGAAAGTAAGTTTTCGTTCGGGGGGGTACGGATATGAAGCCGCAAACTTTTGCACAGCGTCACGATATAGGCAGGATAGTGCCTATACAGTGCGTCAAGGGTGACGCGCTGAAGGACCTTGAGATAAAGGATTCCTGCTTGCTTTTGGCGATAATATACGAGGGCAGCGCGCGTTTTCAGGTGGGCGACGTTTCATTTGACGCGGTAGGTCCTTGCTTCGTTTGCTTTGACGAAACGACCTCGCCGCACCTCGTGGAAAAAAGCGGCTTGAGGTGCGATTCTGTCTACTTTGTACCGACGTTTCTTAACGTAAATATAACGTTTGAGCGGATACATCGCTGGGATTACAAGGAAATTGCCCTTACGCACGATATGTTTTTGCTCAAGCCCTTTACCGATAAGGACAGATACGTTTTCCCCATTTTCATTGAGCATATAGACAATGTCGAGAGGTTGTTTTCACAGCTTGAGGGCGAGCTGAAAAACCAGACGGATTGGTATTGGTCGTGCAGAAGCCGCTCGTATTTTATGGAAATGATGCTCGTTCTTGAAAGGAATTACGGGCTTATCGAGCCGAACGAGCCGCACGGCGCGGCGAATAAGACGTTAAACCCCCATTTAAAAAACGCGATAGTCTATATCGAAAACAATTATCAGAACGCCGTCACGCTTGAAAGCATCGTGCGGGCGGCGTCGCTCAATCATTCGACGCTTACGGCGCTTTTCAAGGAGGAGCTGGGAATGACTCCGATAGAGTATCTCTGGCATCACAGACTCGTCGTAGCGAAAAAGTTTTTGGAGTTTACAAATCTGCCGATAAAGGACGTTGCGGCGCGGTGCGGCTTTAAGACCACGCAGCATTTCAGCAGGAAATTTGAGGAGACGGTCGGCGCGAATCCAAGCGTTTTCAGGTCTGCCGCCGTTGCAAGTAGGAAAAAGGCGTTTTGATAAGCGAAAGCGATTCGCCGCATTTTCAAGAAAGGATTTTAAATGGTCAGCATAGGAAAAAACATAAAACGCCTGCGTCGGGAGACGGGGCTTACGCAAGCCGAGCTTGCAAGGCTCGTGGGCGTGACGTGTCAGGCGGTTTCAAAGTGGGAAACGAAAGCAAATTCGCCCGATATCGCGCTTATCCCGAGGATCGCGCGGGTGCTTGGCGTGTCAATAGACGAGCTGTTTGGGGAGTAGGGTAAAAACGCCGTTGGCGTTTTTACAGTGAAATCCGACTTCGTCGGGTGAAATCCACCTGCGGTGGATGAAATATTTCGCTTTGCGAAATGTGAAATATTTGCCTTGCGGCAAACGTGAAGGAAAAAAGCGGAAGAAACTCGCGTTTCTTCCGCTTTTTTATGTTTTTATCTTTTGCAGGTTTTTGCGACATACTCGCGATTTGCAAGCATTGTATTTATCTTTTCGATAATATCGAGGATATCTTCGCTGCCGTTTGCAACGTGAGATTTAAGCTCATTGATGGCTGCCGATATCTCGCTGTCGCCTGCAAGACTTATTCCGTCGTTGCAGAAGCGAATGCTTTCTTCAAGCTTCAGAAGCTCCGCGCGATATTTTTCGCCCTCCGCAGAAAGCGCTGCGGACCTTACGCTTGCACGGCACTCAAGGAAGAAGTCCTTTGCATCCGAGGTTTTGTCGGAGCTTGCCGAAGCGCTGTAAAGGAAGAACGCTAAAACTATCAAAAGCGCAAAGGAAAGAAGCGTGTATACCGAAAAGCCTATGTATGCTTCAGTGAAAAACTTTATGAATACCCAAGAGGCAATGATGTTTGCGATGGTCTGGAAAAAGGATACAAACACTACTGCCAACCTCTGGGGGCTTCCGCTGAACGTTACCCAAGCGAATGCCAGCGCGAGCTCGGATGCCATGATCACACCAAACGCGAACCAGCACATTCCGATATCAAATATATCTTTATTCAGCAACAGGAAGATTCCCGCTGTGACTAATATGATAAATACGGATAAGAGCGAATTTTTAAGCTTATTGTTTTTCATAACGATACCTCCGTTCGCTTTGGTTAAATTTTTGTACCGCAATTAGCGCAGAATTTCTGACCGCCAACGACGGTCTCACCGCACGAGGGGCATTTTACAACGGCAGTATATCCGCATTCGGGGCAGAATTTTGCGTTTTTTTCTATCACGGTTCCGCATTGCGGGCAGAGCTTGCTCTGACAAGCGGGGCAAGCCGATGCACCGTCGGGAATATCCTCACCGCAAGCGGGGCAAAGGTTGAGCTTGCGGCCGCACTCGGAACAGAATTTTTTCTTATCCGTGAAGACTGCTCCGCACTTGGAGCATTTATGCTCGTTTTGGGGAGCGCTTGCCTCTGCCATATTGCATCCGCAATGAGGGCAGAATTTTGTATTTGCGTCTACCTGCTTGCGGCACTTGGGGCATTCCTTGGTAGGAGCTTGAGTGTTCATAGCGGAAACCATACCCTGCATTTGAGCACCCATTCCAACGCCCATGCCGAGTCCCATACCTGCACCCATCACAGCACCTGCGGTGCCTGCGTTGCTCGATGCACTTTCAAGAGTATCGAAGGTTCTTTCCTGCTGATAGTTATAGCCCAGAATGTCCATCTCGGCGCGCTTTGCCAGCGCTGCCTTAAGCTGCTTTACAGCGGGATCGTTTTCGGGAACGTTGATGTCGTTTACGTAGAAGGATACTATTTTTATTCCGTAGTCCTTAAGCTCGCTTTGGAATTCAGCGGTAAGCTCGTCGGATATCTCATTGAGATGAGCGTTGATCTCAAGCATAGAGATCTTAGCATTTATAAGACAGGTGGAGATGCGGTCTTTTACTCGAGTTACAAAGAGGCCGCGGAAAAGCTCAGTCAAGGTGTTTTTGTTAAAGAACTTCATAGTTCCGACAAGCTTTATGAGGAAACGTTTGGAGTCCTCTATCTGTATACCGAACTGACCGAATGCTCTTACGGGAACGAAAACGTTGTATTTGGGGTCCTGAATTTGAATGGGAGTCGTGGTTCCCCACTTTATGTTGAGGGAGAAAACTCTGTTGATGAACCATACCTCGGCGGAAAAGGGGGATTTTTGGCCGAAGGGAATATTTACGATTTTTTGAAGTATCGGGATATTGTCCGTGGAAAGGGTGTATCTTCCGGGGCCGAAAACGTCAGCTATCTGACCGTTTTTTACAAGAACAGCCTCTTGAGATTCGTTGACTATGAGCTGAGTCCACGTGGCAAGCTCGGAGTTGGGGTATTTCCACGCAAATATCTCGGAGCTGCCGTCAAACTTTAATACGTCTACTATTGCCATTTTTGATTACCTCGCAATATAAATAATTTTACATAGTAATTATAACACAAAAAAATATAAAGTCAATATTTTTTGTATTTTTTTAGCGATTTGCATACGATCACGGCGAAAAAGCTTAAAAGTGTTATACAAACAAAATTTACAATTTTTTAAAATAATTCGAGTGAATTCGATTATTTTTTCGAAAAAACATTGACATAAAAATAAAAATGTGTTATCATATGCATACATATAAACTTACATTTTTAAGGAGGTAATACAATATGGAAACTATGTGCCCTAAGTGCGGCGCTCCCGTGGCTCCCAATGCCACTAAATGCGAATATTGCGGCTCGCCTTTACAGCAAGCCCCCGCTGCTCAGCCTCAGAATATGCAGGGGCAGCCTCAGGTTATCGTTGTAAACAACGGCATAGACACGTCCACGTGGCCTATCAAGAATAAACTGATCGCTATCCTGCTTGCGATTTTCCTCGGTGGTATCGGTATTCACGAGTTTTATCTCGGCAGACCCGGAAAAGGCATACTTATGATTCTGTTTTGCTGGACGGGAATCACGTCGGTCATTGGCTTTATTCAGGGCATCCTGATGGCTGTGTCCAACGATGAGAACTTCAAGCTGAAGTACCGCTGTAGGTTGCAGTAATTTGCGATAATTTGTCAAATAAAAGCCCGACGAAAATCGTCGGGCTTTTATTTGACAAAGGTGATTTTTTGTAAATAGCCTTTTGCCGAGGGCAAAAGGCTACCTCAATTTGCGCCATAGGCGCAACATCATTGGGCGAAGCCCACATCATTTGCAACTTGTTGCAACATCATTACGGCAAAGCCGTACATCATTTGCCGTAAGGCAACATTGCTCGGGAATTTCGCCTGCGGCGAATATTTTGCGCCTTGCCGCTTACAAGCGAGCTTGACGCGCTCTGCGGCGCAAATGCGAACCCATGCGGCTGACGCCGCCGGGCGATTGCGGGGACGGGTCATCAAAAAAAGGACGCAGGATGAAATCCTGCGTCCTTTTTTGGTGAGCCAATGCTAAGCTAAATCGAACTTTTACCAAGTAGAATAGTAACGCTATTAACTCAATTCGGGTTGTAATTTAATACTACAATATGTTTAGCTTCAGCTTTGAAGCGATTACGAATATTCACAGCATAATTCTTATAATACTCATCAACGATGTATCTACCATATAGTTCTTCAGTCAATGGAGTTTTTCCAATAACCATCATAGCTTTGCAAGGAAGATTTCTAAAATCAGCAGCCAAGCGTCTGTGCTGTTCCTCATCAAAACCATTCATCATATCAATATTGCCATAATCGTTGAAAATGCAATCATACGGTGGGTCTAAGAACATAAAATCATTAGCCGTTGCCATTTGGAAAATTTCCGCATAATCTAAATGATGTATTTGCGCTCGTTGTAATAATGCAGAATGTTCATCGGTTATTATTTTTGTATTGAAATTGGGATAATGACCGAAAGGAACATTGTATTCTCCGTTTTGGTTATATCGTATCATACCGGAATATGCTGTTTTGTTGATAAAATAATACAAAACACCATCTAAATACACACTTGGTATCTTGCCATTATACATATCACGAATTGAATAGTATAATTCTTCATTCCTGTTTTCTACGCGCTCACTTGTGTCCCCTTTAAGTTCACGAAATCTACGTTGATTTGCCTCGTAAATCGATTGCAAATAATCAAGCTGTACTCTCATAATATCGAAATCATTTCTAACATTCAAATAAAACGAAATGAGTTTTTCGTTTATGTCATTTATTATAGCACTTTGTGGCTCTAAATGAAAATATACCGCTCCACCACCCAAAAAAGGCTCAATATAAGTATCGAAATTGTGAGGTATATACTGCTCAAATTTTATTATCTCGCGGGATTTACCGCCTCTATATTTTAATATCGGGTTCATTGTTCACCTCTTTTACGCAACAAGCCAATTTAATGCCTTACTTTGTACAGCATTAAACCATTCTTTTTCATCAATCGCATTTTCTGCTGTTTCTTTGGCGAAATCAAAAAGCTCTTTTATGTGTATGGGCGTAGGTATGAATTTTGCTGAATAGGAATTTTCAACCATTTTCATAAACACATCTAAGGGAAGTGGAACGATTATCGATTTTCCGCCATAGTAAGAAATGTTCGTTTTTGACAATGTATAGAAGTGGGCTATGCAAGCATCATTTATTTGAGGTGCGATAAACAAACAATATGCCTCTCTATTCGTTGCTTTCTTATATTTAGCCAAATGTCGAGCAACAGGTTCACCCTCTGCTTCGTACTGCCTTTGCCCACTTTGCATAGTAACTTCGACGGTCAATCCAAATGTCTCATAATCACAGATTATATCTGCCGTGTTTCCGCTTGCGGTTGATAACGGCTGTCCTGCATCGTCAACTTTGAAATTTCCTGTAATACTACCACCGTCAAGCATGGTCATAGCACGCCAAGTATTCCATTCTAACATTAGCGGAATATCATATAGTTCATCAGAGATTATTTCGTTGTAAGTGTCAATTACCTCGTTATACAAACTATAAGATTTCAACTGTTGAATTTGAGTTTCAATAATACTTTCCCTATTTCTGTCAATAATACTGTCGCGCAAATCTTTGAGTTGTTCAATATCGTAATGCTCAATTTGTGCCTTTGTCATTTCGCTGCGACGAAGTATGTAATCTATCAAATTGTCTGCATTATCAGTATAAAGTCTGGGAACTGTGGGATTGAAAAGGTAATTCTTGTAATCGTCTGTTTCATTAACAAATACAGGTGTTCTTTCTACATTGCTTAAAATATAGTCAACATCTGCAATTTTATCGGGCGTTATAGAAATAGAACGCCCTTTGTGAGAAATTGCGACTAATCCTGTTGCTCTCAAATATCTAAAGCAAGCATCCGTATAATCTCTAAGATTGCCACGCTTGGTTTTTATAAACTTTTGTAACGAAACATCGCTTGATTCTCTCGTGCTAATGTTATTACTTTGGATTTCATCTTCGTATATTTCGGACAATTCTGAAACGACTATATCACGATAGAAAAGTTTATATCTTCCTGCGTTTTGTTTTTTTTGAACTCTGAACTCTCTTATCTTGCTAACAATATCTTCAAATTTTTTGTAATCAGTTAATTGCATAGCAAAAATGCACATTTCATCGAATGCGACATATTCCAAAGTCCTTATTAAACGCAATATTTCTAAATAAGGTTTGACACAAAAAGTATTTCTGTCGTCTTGTAGATGATATGGAGACGGCAATTGAAATTTTAGTAATTGTCTAAGGAATATTTCTTCCTTACGCGCTTTTTGCACGAACAAAGCACCCACATCGGTTAATTGGATTGTGGGTTTCAAATTTATAAATCCAAGGGCTTGCGGAGCGCGGTTTATTCTATCTCGTGCGCTAAACGCAAGATCGCCGCTAAAGCCCTCGCCTTCAAAATTTGCATCTTGAGCTAACAATTCAATAAATGCAATTTGATTAGCTTTGCTCCACGTCTTTCCTGTAAAATGCTCTGCTAAAAGGGCAATTTCGGGAATCATTTTCATTGGAGAACGGGGAGATGTTGTAAAGAATAGGGTTTTACCTGTTAATTTCTTGGACATTTTATACCACCTCAGTTTATATTATATCATAACTCTATATAAATTGCAATCTTAAATTGAGCTATTTTGAAAAAATTTACTTTTGGCACCGTGGCGTGTGCTTGTCTTGATACAAGTCGGCGTCGCTTCGCTCCGCCTCGAAGCGGATCGGCGTAGCTTCGGAATGACGCTAAAAAGTGCGCTATTCTCGCTACCCCGTAAAGTTCGCTCGGAATGACGAGAGGTGCGCTGTTCCCCTTTTCAGTAGAAATGCCTTTTGCCGAGGGCAAAAGGCTACCTTCACATTTTGCGAAGCAAAATATTTCACATTTCGCGTAGCGAAATATTTCACATTTGCCCAAAGGGCAAATATTTCACACGGCGAAGCCGTATTTCACTGAAAACGCGAAGCGTTTTCCCCGCGTCATTCGCTCGCTCCGCCTCGAAGCGGCTCGGCGTAGCTTCGGAATGACGCTAAAAAGTGCGCTATTCTCGCTCCCCCGTAAAGTTCGCTCGGATTGACGAGAGGTGCGCTGTTCCACTTTTCAGTAGAAATGCCTTTTGCCGAGGGCAAAAGGCTACCTCAATTTGCGCCGAAGGCGCAACATCATTGGGCGAAGCCCACATCATTTGCAACTTGTTGCAACATCATTACGGCAAAGCCGTACATCATTTGCCGCAAGGCAACATTGGCGCGGGAATTTCGCCTGCGGCGAATATATCTCTGCTTGCCGCTGGTGAGCGAGCTCCCCGACGGCTGCGCAGGATATGCGAACCCATGCGGCTAACGCCGCTGGGCGATTGCGGGGACGGGTCACCAAAAAAAGCACGCAAGACTATGTCTTGCTGGAAAAAGTGGGGATTTCGGGAATTTCGCCTGCGGCGAATATTTTGCGCCTTGCCGCTTACAAGCGAGCTTGACGCGCTCTGCGGCGCAAATGCGAACCCGTGCGGCTGACGCCGCTGGGCGATTGCGGGGACGGGTCATCAAAAAAAGCACGCAGGACTATGTCCTGCGTGCTTTTTTTTTGGTGACCCGTACGGGAATCGAACCCATGTTCCCAGCGTGAGAGGCTAGTGTCTTAACCGCTTGACCAACGGGCCTTTTAGCGAAATTATTATAGCATATAAAAAAGTAAAATGCAATACCTTTTTTGAAAAAAATTAAAAAAATCCAAAAAAATTTTCGGTTGCCCTATTTTTGCCCCCGTTTTGTGCCGCGAGCGCCCATAAAACGCCTTTTTCCCGATTTTGTGACCTTTTTCGCCGCCGTCTCATATCCTGTTAATGAAGCCGACCTATTCGCGGCTTCGTGAAAAGGAGAGTTTCAATGAACAAGTTTTACAACACAAATCGCCCGCCCTACGCCGTCGGCTATCGCCCGTCCGCGGGCGCGGTAAAGGGCCCGTGCGCGTCCTGCGAGGACAACGCCATCACCGTTTGCGAGTCCTGCGACTCCTGTGACTCCCGTGAGCGTGCGCACTACCACGAGCATATTTGCCACGACGGCTGCGGCAGCTCCGTCGGCTCGAAAAACGGGCTTGTCGGCAAGCCCCTCGGCTCGGTCTACGCTCCGCTTCAGGAATTTCACGAGCTTTACGAGCCGCAAAAGGCCATCTCGCGCGGCACGATATTTGCCGAGCTTGACCTTCCCTTTGAGGGAAAGACCGTGAAGGGAGGCGGCTGCCGTGGATAACAGATACTACAAGAGCCGTGCGCCCTACGGTATGCATCAGGGCATGGGGCGCATGCCTCGCAACGAAAACGGCGCGTCCATTGAGTGCGGTATCTGCAAGGAGCTGCTTTGTAAGCTCCGCGAGATAGATTTCGCAATTTACGACCTTGCGCTGTATCTTGACGTTTACCCCGAATGCTTTGCCGCCGAGGAAAAGATATGCGCTCTGCGCGCCGAGCGCGTAAAGCTCGTCGCGGAGTACGAGAAAAAATGCGGCGCGCTGACCTTTTTCGGCGCGTGCGCCGAGGGCGTGTCATGGAAGAAATCGCTCGAAACGCCCGCGCCGTGGGAATACTGCGCTAACTGAAGGGAGATAGGAAAATGTGGATCTATGAGAAAAAGCTGCAATATCCCGTAAAGATAAAAACGCCCAACCCCAAGCTCGCAAACCTGATAATCAGCCAGCTTGGCGGGACTAACGGTAATATATGATAGTTAGTCTGGTATGAAAAAAATGGTCGCGGATTGTTTGGGTTTATCGTAGACCACCTTATCTATTATCCTGCGGAGGGCTTCGTTTTTTGCTCCGGGGGAAACGTCGTCCTGCTTTATGAATTCCATTACCTTGCTTACCTTCTTCGCGTAAGCGACAACGTCGACGGGCTGAATTCGGGAAACGCCTTCTTTCCTTGCCTTCAGCTCGTTTATTCTTTTTGTGATATCCTCTTTGTTCTTCGCATACTGCTCTATGCTGTCGATCTCGGCGAGATACGCTTCTTTTGCGCGCTCCAGCCTGCGCTGTTCTGCCTGTATCAGACGCTCGTAGTCGATAGCCTCGCCGCCTCGCGCGGTGCGCTCTGCTCTCTGCGGGCTCATTTCGAACCTCAGCTCGCCTATCGCTTCCTCAAGACCGTTCAGAAATACCGCCTCAAGCTTTGGCACGGTGATGCCGTGCGACACGTGGCACGAGCCTCTTGCGTAATTGCAGCACTGCAGCATTCTCGTTCTGTTCTTGCCGCTGACTCCGTTGACCGCGAGCGTTGCCTCGCACGCGCTGCACCTGACGAGCCCCTTGAGCATATATTCGACAGGCTGCTCCTTGCGTGCGTATGCAGGATACATCTTTTTCCGATCTGCAAGCCGCTTTTGCACCCTTTCCCACAGCTCGGCGCTTATTATCGCCTCGTGCGTTGCGTCGACGGTCATAATGCTTTCGTTTTCGTAATCCCGTCGGCTCACCGCGCGCGCGCCCTCAAGACTCCACCGTATCTTCCCGATATAGCAGGGGTTTCTCAGCATATAGTCGATCCATCGGTTTTCGGGCGCGTTGCCGTACTTCGTTCTGATGCCGCGCTCTCCGAGGTCTACGGCTATCTCCCTTTGACCCTCGCCCGCGGCGTACCTTTCGAACACCTCGCGGACAACGTCTGCCGCGCCGCTTTGCTCGTCTGGATAATACTTTTTATCCTTCATAATATATCCGAAGGGCGGTGCGCAGGTCGGCTCGCCGCGCGATGCCTTCTCGGCCATTCCGCGCGTAACCTCTGCGCCGAGGTTTATCGAGTAGAATTCGTCCATCCACTCGATGATCCTCTCGATGAGCGTGCCGTAATGTCCGTCGGGGATGGGCTCGGATACCGATACGACCGACACGCCCTTTTTTCTGAGCAGGTTTTTGTATACCATGCTCTCTTCCTGGTTCCTTGCAAAGCGCGAAAACTTCCAGACGTAGATCACCTCAAACGGGTGGTCCTTTTCTTTTGCCATTGCGATCATGCGATTGAACGCGCCGCGCCGCTTGGCAGTTCTGCCCGATATGCCGTCGTCATAGAACACGTACTCGTCGGGGATGGTGTATCCGTCCTTCGCCGCGTACTCCCGCGCCTTTTTAAGCTGAGAGTCGGGGCTGTATTCGTCCTGACGCTCGTCTGACACGCGGATATATGCGGCGGCGACACCGCTTTGCGTGTTTTTCATCCTTTGGTCGCTCCTTTCTCAATGTTATGTTTGCTGGTATATTTATCGGCTATACGTTGCTTTGTGCTGTCAAGGACGAACGCCGTACAGGAAAAGAGCGAGCAGTCCCGAAAGTATCGAATATACCACCACTACCCTTGATGCCCTGTATGGATCTCCGAGTAAATTCGCAAGCGATCTGCTTTCCTCTGATTCGTTCTTTAACTGTTCGAGGATATCTCTGCGTTTCCAATACCGCGTTAATGTGCTTATGCTGTAAAATCCGTTACCGAGCACAAACACATACAGCGCGATGCGGGATTTTACCGCGTAAATAAGTGACGCCGTAACTAAAAAAACAAAGGCGTGTCTGACGAGGCTGAATTTCAGATCCAGATATCTATATTCTCCCGGCATATAGGTTCCCATTCTGAGCGTGGGGAGAACGTTTACAATCACCTTGTCAAGCTTGTTCCAGCAGTGTGTGAGCGTGATCCAGCCAAGGAACGCTCCGACAAACGTGAAGATCAGTGTTATCGACCAATAAAGCATATTATCACCTCATATAGTGTATTGACCTGCGACGACCTTGCCGAGTATGCGGATATCGCAAAGCTGCTCGCCAACGTAGCGCATGGGCTTATAAAGCGGATTTTCGGGGATCAGAGTGACGACGTTGTTATCCTTGTCATAGTATACGCGCTTGACGGTAGCTTCGTCATTTATCAGAACCACGGCTATCTCGCCGTCGTCGACGCTCTCCTGCAGGCGCACGAAAAGCACGTCGCCGTCAAATATCCTTGCGTTTATCATGCTGTCGCCGCGGGCTATAAGGCAGAAGTCTGCGCCGATATCTGCGTCGGCAACGGCGTACGCCTCGTGCTCCTCGGCGGCGTATATCGGCTCGCCGCAGGCAACGTTGCCGAGCAGGGGCAGGCGGCGCTTTCCCGCGGGGAGTGTGTCGGAGAGTCCGTCGAGGGCGCGGTATCTGTCAAGCTCCGCCGCGAGGGTTTCGGGCGCGAGCGTGTCGAGGTAGCTCTCTATCTGCAGGCGCACGGGGTTCTCCTCCTCCGATATGCAGCCCGTTTCATCTTCATAAATATGTGAAGCCTCGCGCTTGCGGCGCATAGGCACGTCGTAGCCCATGAGCCAGGCGGGCGTTGTTTCAAGGGCTTCGGCAAAGACGGGAAGCTTGCTGTTTGGGATGTCGTTTATGCCGAGCTCTATCTTATTGATAGTGGATTTTGAACGGTATCCGATTCGGGCAGCGAGCGCCTCTTGGGTGAGTCCGAGCGCTTTTCTCCTTTTCATTATTCTTTTTCCTATGGTAGACATAAAATCACCTCCGTTGATGCAAGTATATCACAAAATAGACCGTGTGTCAACTTTTTTTGTCATTTTTTGAAAAATATATTGACAATCAACAAAACACTGTGGTATAATGTCCTCGGCGATTAAAAATCTACAAAGCGAAAGGGGGTGTTTTTTATGAATGGTGTGATGCTTGTGGATAAGATACGCGACCGAGGCTTGAAGCTGGGGTTTGTCGCCGAAAGAATTGGAATCACCCGATCTTGCTTATCCTTGAAGATCGGCGGAAAAACAGAATTCCGACTGTCCGAGGTTAGCAAGCTCGCCGAGCTTTTGGATCTCTGCGATGGGGAGATTATCTCTATTTTTTTTACCAGCCGAGTAGATTAAAAATGCACGACATTTGGTGGGTGGATTTGAAATGCACCAAATTCACTTGAAAACCGTAGAAAGGAGGAAAGTGATTAAGATGAACGTTAAAAAAGGACCATTAAGCGAACGCCTCAAAGAGCTCAGATTAAGCAAAGGATATTCTTTGCAAGAGCTTGCTGATCGGAGTAATACATCCAAAAGCGCAATAAATATGTACGAGCGCGGTGAACGGCATCCTAAGTATGAGGCTTTAGTATCGATGGCAAGTGCCTTTGACGTCGACGTCGATTATTTGCTCGGCAAAGCCGATGATCAGCAAAGAAAAGGTAAAAAGGCGGAATTTTACCAGCGTCTTAGGGAGGCTATGGCGATTTGCGGTATTACGCAGTCCGAGCTGACGCGGCTGACGGGCATACCGAAGTCAGCTATCAGCCAATACGTCAGCGGCGCCTTCGCGCCCCGCGGGGATCGCCTTGCCGCCATAGCTGAGGTGCTTGGGGTGAGCGAGCCCTGGTTGCTTGGGTATGAGGACTATGAGAAGGTCGAGAGTTATTCGCCTAATAAGCTACCAAGACGCAAATGTATCAAATTCAGAATGAAGGAAGCAATGCTGCTATCTAACAAAAAGCTGATAGACGTTTCGCTGGAAACCGGCATTGCTAAAGGCACCATAAGCAATTATCTTCACGGAAAATACGAGCCAAAGGCTGAAGCCGTTGCAAAGATCGCCAAGGTTCTCGGTGTCAGCGATATGTGGCTTATGGGCCATGACGTGCCGATGTGTAGCAAATACGAGCCGCCCCCTCGCGCTTGTGATGCGCTTGAGAGAGCGAAAATGGATTTTTTCGCTCTTGACGACGACGAGAAAAGGCGCTTTGTAATGGAGATGGCGAACGTGATGCGAGAGGCGGTCGCCGATCCTGAGCCGCAGGGCTACCCGCGCGGAGTGTACGTCATTCAGCACATACCCACGGGCAAGGTCTACGTCGGAAGCAGTGTCAATCCCGACCACAGAATAAAGCAGCACCTGCTGGCGCTGAGGCGAGGCGGCCACGTGGTCGAGGATATGCAAGCGGATTACGACCGATACGGTGAGGACTATTCCTTCACCGTTATAGACAGCATAGCATCTCCGTCCGAGCGACACAAGGAATACGATTGGATGGAAAAATACGGCTCATACCGCCGAGAGTGCGGCTACAACTACAAGGATCGCCATTTGAAAACGGTATTGTAGGACAAAAAAGACCGTCGCGCACAAGGCGGACGGTCAAGGAGAGAGATCATACCACAAATCTCTTTCCCCCATTATACCACAAAAACCGCCGCGTGTCAAGACAAACGCGCGCGGCATACATTGAAAGGAGAGAAAAGGTGGAAAAAACAAAGAAACAAGGTAAGATCCGCGCCATCGTAAAGAAGCCCGGCGCGGCGGCGTATTCAGCGCCGATCGATAACGAGCTTGGTGCGCTTCAGCGCGAGGTCGGCGGACTTATCGAAACGGTAACGCTTGCGAAAAATTTTTGCGTTATCTGCAACGAGGAGGGCAGGATCCTCGGACTTGACTTCAACGTGTGGCTTTGCGGCGTGGACTTTTACGGCCCGATACTGCTCGTTGGCTTTGACGGCGAGTACTTTTGCGACCTGCCGATGACGTATTCCGAGGCGAAGGAGTTCCTTCCGCCGTCGTTTTTTGAAGAAAGTGAGGCATAATATGGCAAAAAAATCAAAAGAGATAACCGTTAAATTCTGCGTTGGCGGCGAGATCGTCGAAAAGCTCTCCCCCGAGCTTTTGCAGAAGATGTCCCAGAGGCTGTCCGAGGGAATGAGCGAATACTACACCGCGCACCCCGAAGAATACAAGGTGCTTTGTAAAAAATAAACGCAACAGGAGTTTCAAAATGAAGGAGATAAAAATAAAAAAGATCACCCTGCGCAATTTCAAATGCCACGCATATCTTGCGCTTGAGCTTGACGGCAGAAACGCCGCGCTGTTCGGAGATAACGCGACGGGCAAGAGCAGCGTATACGATGCGCTGACGTGGCTTCTCTTTGGCAAGGACAGCCGCGGCAACGGCGAGAAGAACATAGAAATAAAGCCGCTTGACGAGCGCGGCGAGGTGAAGGACCACGGCGCCGTTACCGAGGTGGAGGCGCTTTTATCGGTGAACGGCGAGGAGCTGATGCTTCGCCGTACGCTCGCGGAGGTATGGACGACCAAGCGCGGCCACAGTGAGCCGTGCTTTGAGGGGAACGTGAGTGAATACTTCGTCGACGGTGTTCCCGTGAAAAAATACGCCTTTACGGAGAAGGTGGACGAGCTGGTGAGCGAGGGCGTGTTTAAGATGCTCACGAGCGTGAGCTATTTTGCCTCGGAGCTTTCCTGGCAGGAAAGACGGCGCGTGCTGTTCACCGTGGCGGGGACGCTCGGCGACGACGAGATAATGGCAACGGACGAGCGCTTTGAGCGCCTTGCCGCCGAAAAAAAGCATCTTTGCGTAGAGGATTTCAAAAAGAAGCTCTTGGTGGAAAAGAAGGGGCTTGTCGGCGCGAAGAACGATATCCCTGCGCGCATCAGCGAGTGCGAGCGGACCGTTGAGGAGGTCGCGGCTATAGATTTCGACGCGTACCGCGCGGAGCTTGAAAAGCTGAATAAGGCAAAGGCGGAGCTTGAGGCTGAAAAGCTCTCGCTTGAGCGCAGTACCGCCGCAGATGAAAAGCGTATGGCTCTGCGCGAGGCACAGCTTGATATGGTGGCGCTTGAAAACGAGAACAAGGCGTACCGTGCCGCACAGCAGTCTGCCGCGCCCTCTGCCGAGGAGCTTATCGGGGAGCGTGCAAGGCTTGAGGCAGATCGCGCCCAGAAAAGCGTTATGCTTGAGGCGAAGAAGCACACGATCGACGAGCTTGACGAGCAGATAGCCGCTTGCCGTGAGCGCTGGATCAGCGTAAACGCCGAGGTGTTCGGGGGCGGAACGTGCGCCGCGTGCGGACAAGCTCTCCCCGCCGCGGCACTAAAGCGTGCGCGTGAGGCATTCGAGGCGGCAAAGCAAAGGCGACTTGACGAAGCCAAGGAGTCGGCGGACGTGCTTAAGGCGGCGCGTGCTCAGACGGAGGTCGCGGTGGCGGAGCTAAACGAGGCTCTGTATACGATAAGCGCACGTGCATCGGCGCTTCTGGAACGCGAAAAGGCGGCGTGCGCGCAGCAGGTCAAGATCACGGATATGGAGGGATACGCCGAAAAGCGTGCCGCCATAAAGGATAGGATAAGTGCGCTCAACGAGGCGATAGGCGAGATAACGACGGGTGCCGTCGGTATGAGGGCGCGAGTGGTGAGCGAGCTCGCCTCGGTCGGTGCGCGTATAAACGAATGCGCGGCAGTCCTCTCAAAGGAATCCCTTATTGCTTATTCTCGTGAGCGCATAGACCGTCTGAGGGCGGATGCCGCCGCCACTGCCGAAAAGCTCGATAGGATAGAGGAACTTTTGTGGCTCGTGGATGAGTTCGGCAGATACAAGACGCGCTTTGTCGAGGACAGCGTCAACCGTATGTTCCGCGTCGCACGCTTCCGCCTTTACCGCGAGCAGATAAGCGGCGGACTTGAGGACCGTTGCGACGTGGTGCTTGACGGTGTTCCGTATATCAACGTTAACAGCGGCGCGAAGATAAACGTCGGTATCGATATCATCAACACGCTTTCCCGTGCGTACGGCGTAAGTGTTCCCCTGTTTATAGACAATGCCGAAAGCGTTACGGCAATAGAAAAGCACGACGGTCAGATGATAAGACTCGTCGTTTCGGAAAACGATAAAGAATTGAGGTGCGAATATGAAGGTTAAAGAAAGAGCAAAGCCGAAGCTTCCCCCCGTTGAGCCCGGCGTTTATATGGCTATCTGCATAGGTCTTGTGGACCTTGGCGAGCAATACTCCACGGCGTATAAGTATTATTCCAACAAATGTCTTTACATATGGGAGCTTCCCACCGAGCTTGTAGAGGTTGACGGCGAGCAGAAGCCGCGCCAGCTCTCAAAGGAGTTCACCGTGGCGGCGACCTCAAAGAGCCACCTGCGCAAGCTCATCGAGTCCTGGAACGGCAAGAGCTATTCCGACGAGGACTTCCTTGAGTTTGACCTTTTCGACCAGGTGGGCAAGCCCTGCCAGCTCAACGTAGTGCTTAACGAGACGGGCGAATACGCCAACGTCGAGAGCGTTATACCGATACCGAAGGGCTTTTCCGCGCCGACGAGCGACACTCCCCCGATTAAGTGGAATATCGACGAGTGGAACGACGAGGCGTTTGCCGCGCTCCCCGAATGGATAGCGGATAAGGTGAAAAAATCGACGCAGTATCAAAAGCTGCACGCGCCCGCGGAAACGGTCGAGGTCAAGGCGGATGCGTCGAAGGAGTGCCCGATATGATATTCCGTTCCCTTGCGTCCTCATCTTTTGGAAACGCCTACGTCGTGGAGGATGCCGAAACGCGCATACTGCTTGAATGCGGGCTTACGGTGAAGAAGCTCCAAAGACTTTCCGACTTTTCCCTTGCGTCGTTTGGCGCGTGCCTTGTAAGCCACGAGCATAAGGACCACGCCAAGAGCGTGGGAGAGATAGCGGCGCGCGGCGTTGCCGTTTATATGAGCCCCGGGACTGCCGATGCCCTGGGGCTCGGCGGGGGCGTGGAGCTTGTTGAGCACCTTGAGCAGTTCTCCGTGGGAACGCTTGATATCGTTCCCTTTACGACGTTTCACGATGCCGCAGAGCCGCTCGGATTCCTCGTTAAAAGCAGGATCGACGGCGACGTGCTTGCGTTTGCCACGGATACGGTGAATCTGCGCTATAAATTTCCGGGGCTTTCCATACTCGCCGTCGAGGCGAATTACGACGCGCAGATACTTGAGCGCTCGGAGCGCTTGCCCGAAAAGGTGCGCCGCCGTATTACTAATTCGCATATGGAGATCGGCACGCTGTGCGAGTATCTTTCACAGCTCGATCTCTCGCGCTGCAGAGAAATATATCTGCTCCACCTGTCTGACGCCATGAGCCGCGAGAATGAGTTTGTCAGACGAGTCAGAGCTGTGGTTCCCAAAAACATTACCATAACCGTTTGCGATAAGGAGAAAAAATAATGGCTAAAAGAGCAGAGAGACCGTCGTGGTTCAAGTTGTTTGTAACTCACCGCGCCTTCGTTGACGCGGTACCGGACCACGTTGCGGGGAAGGCGCTTAAAATGGCGCTTGCTTATTTTGATACGGGCGAGCTGCCGTCGGGCGAGGATCCTCTTGCCGAGGCCGTCTTTGCCTCTCTGAAGCCTAATATTGACGAGGCGTATGCAGATTTCCGTCAGCGCGTTGAGAACGGCAGGATGGGAGGGCGCCCCGCAAGGAGTGCGGAAAGTGGTGGTAACCAACACTTACCGGAGGTAACCAATGCTAACCACTGCAAACCAATGCTAACA
>JAFXAC010000056.1 GCA_017522125.1 Clostridia bacterium
TAGGTCAGTCGGGCGGTCCTACCGCCGCGATAAACGCAACGCTTGCGGGCGTAATCAGAGGTGCGCTTGCGTCCGACGCGATAAAGACGCTCTACGGTATGAGAAACGGCGTTGAGGGACTTCTTAAGGAAAATATCGTAAATCTTTCCGAGATTTTTGCAAGCGAGGAAAAGATAGACGTTCTTGAGCATACTCCCGCGGCGGCGCTCGGCTCCTGCCGCAAAAAGCTGCCCGCTGTCGGTGCCGACGGGGCAGAGCAGACCTACGCCGCACTTCTTGAAATTTTCAAAAAATACGATATCAGATATTTCTTCTATATCGGCGGCAACGATTCTATGGATACCGTTGCCAAGCTTTCCGAATACACGAAGGGACACGATTATGAGATGTGCATCATGGGCGTGCCCAAGACCATCGACAACGACCTCGTTCTGACCGACCACACCCCGGGCTTTGGCTCTGCCGCGAAGTATATCGCGGTAACTATGCAGGAGATAATCCGCGATTGCGCCGTCTACACCACGAAGGCGGTCACCATAGTTGAGATAATGGGACGTGACGCGGGCTGGCTTACCGCCGCATCCGCAATCGGCAGAGTTGTAAACGGCATAGCCCCCGATTACGTTTACCTTCCCGAGAGAGATTTCGATATGGACGCATTCTTTGAGGACGTAAACGCGGCGCTTGAGCGCCACCCCAACGTAGTTATCGCCGTTTCCGAGGGCGTCCGCTTTGCCGACGGAAGATACGTCTGCGAGGGCGTTGACGTTGGCACTACCGACGTTTTCGGTCACAAGCAGCTTTCGGGCACGGGCAAGGCACTTGAGCTTGCCGTAAGAGCAAAGCTTGGTTGTAAGGTGCGCTCCGTGGAGCTTAATATCTCACAGCGCTGTGCCGCGCACATCGCCTCGGCGCAGGATATTGCCGAGTCGGTCGCCGTCGGTAAGGCGGCGGTTGCCGCCGCAACTGAGGGAGTCACGCGCGAGATGATGACTATCGTAAGAGAAAATAAGGACGGCGAGTACGCCTTTAGCGTAGGTCACGCCGACGTTTCCGAGATAGCAAACAAGATAAAGCACGTTTATCCCGAATTCATTAACGAGAGGGGCAACGACGTTACCGACGAGTGCTGTCGCTATCTGCTTCCGCTTATCAAGGGCGAGGCAATGCCGACTTATACCGACGGTATCCCGAACTTCTTCGTTATTTAAGGAGAAAAAATGAAAATTGCCGTTTTCACGGGCGCGTCGTCGGGTATGGGGCGCGAATTCGTCCGCAGGATATGCGCCGACGAGCATTTTGACGAGGTCTGGCTCATTGCACGCCGCCTTGAGAGGCTTGACACCCTTGCGGGCGAGCTTAACGGAGTCAAGGCAAGGCTCTTGCCGCTTGACCTTACGAAAAAGGAAGCGCTTGACGAGTATAAATCGCTTCTTGAAGCGGAAAAGCCCGACGTTGCCGTGCTTGTCAACGCGGCAGGCTTTGGACTTTTCGGCGGATTTTGCGAAATGGAGCTTGAGCGTCAGCTCGATATGATAGAGCTTAACAGCCGTGCGCTCACGGCAATGACGTATCTCACTCTGCCGTACATGAAGGACGGCGGCAGGATATATCAGCTCGGCTCGCTTTCCGCATTTCAGCCCGTCCCATTTATCGGAGTTTACGCCGCGTCAAAGGCGTACGTCCTCAGCTTTACGCGTGCCGTCAACCGCGAGCTGAAGTCGCAACGCCGCGGCATTCGTATGATGGCGGTGTGTCCCGGTTGGGTAAAGACCGAGTTTTTCGACCACGCCGTTCACGACGATACCGTGACGTATTATAACCGAATTTACACCGCCGAGCAGGTGGTAAGCCGCGCTATGCGCGATATGAAAAAGGGCAAGGACGTGTCCGTCTGCGGCAAGCAGATACGGGCGCAGGTGCGCCTTACCAAGCTTTTACCTCACAAGCTGGTTATGAATATCTGGTGCAAGCAACAGAAGAAATAAGCGTAGTGTCCGTGCGGACACTACGCATCGATATAAATCCGCTACCGCGGATTTTCGATATACGCCGGCGGCGCACAATGTGCGCCGCCGCGGTCGATATGCGCCTTCGGCGCACGATATGCTCACTTCGTGAGCGCGGATTTATATCATATCGAGTTTGAGCGAAGCGAAAACATATCGAATTCGAGCGAAGCGAGAATATATCGAGCCGAGCAAGAGCGAGGCATATCGACATAACAAGCACAGCTTCCGCGTGCGTGGATGCGGTGCTTGTTAATAAAAGGACGAGGAATTTTACAATTCTTCGTCATTTTTATATCGTTAGCGAACGTGTTTTAGGTTTTACCTAACTTATCCTTTAGAGTGCGCTCTATCGAAGTCCTTGTTTTTTTATATAACGTCAAATGCGCAACCCGCGTGGAGCGAGAATATGCACACTCTGTCTGGGCGGCGGCCCATAATGCTCTCAAGCGCCAGCGAGTAGTAGCCAAGCTGCTCGCCGTGTCGCTCCGAAAGTGTTTTTCTTGCAAGCTCACCGTCCTTTAGCTCCTCGCGCGTAAGGCGGTCGGTCTTGTAATCGCAAAGCACGAGCCTTCCCTCGGCATCTATGAAGAACAGGTCGATAACGCCCTGAACGAGTAGCCTCTCACCTTCTATCTCGCGCGAAAATTCGGGAGACGAGGTGAAGTCCGCCGCATCAAGAAAGACGTTGAACCTCTGCTCGCGGTAGAGCTTTTGCGCCGCGAGTATCTCCTTCATAAGCGCGCTTCTTGAAAATGCCGCGACCTCGTCTGTGCGAATAATATCAGCCGCACTCTGCGGAATAAAGCCCTCGGCAAGCAGGCGGTCAGCCTCGCGGCGCACCGATTCCTCACTTCCGTCAAGGTGCGAAAAATCGCAGAACTGCATAAAGAGGTGCGTTGCCGTTCCGCGCTCGGCGGCGTCGTTTCCGCCGCCCATGAAGCGCGGCGTTCTCGGCTCGGAGTCCTCAACTTTTTTAATAAGAGCGTCGGTGTCGTCGGCTTGGTCGAGCGCCTCGGGATACAGACGCGAAACCGAGAGCTTTGCGGGAATTTGCGATATCGCACCGTGCGGGTAAGCGTATTCAAGGCGGCGGCACAGCTCTGCCCTCAGCGGCTCGATCCTTTCGTTGCTTATAATGGGAACAATTTCCTCATCTGACTCGGCGTCCTGCTCTACCGTGGGGATTATTTCCTTGAAGGTATAGCTTCCAAGCCCGCGCCCTGCTTCAAGCGCAAGCATTATCCACGCGAAGAGCGAGCGCTTTTCCGTCAGGGCAGTCCTGCCGCCGAGCGCGGCACGTCGCTTCGCCGCCGCGCGTGAGGCTTCAAGGAAGTCCTTTCCGCCCGACGCGGTGATATAGAGCATATCTCTTGCGCGTGTAAGCGCAACGTAGAGAATGCGTATTGCCTCGTCGATGCCGCGCGAGTCTATTTTCTCCGCGGCGGCAAGTCTTGTCGGCGTGTCAAACGTGCCAAAGCCCGTTTTGTCGCCGAGCTTTGCGGCAACGCCGATATCGTCGTCGGACGTAAAGAGTATCGGCGGCGTGCTGTCGCGGCGCGACAGCGAGCTTGCCGTATTTATAAGGAATACCACGGGAAATTCAAGTCCCTTCGACTTATGCACCGACATAATATTTACCGTATTATCGTCGGAAATATCCTCGGTCTTTACCTCGGTATCGTTTTCGATTATGCCGTGTACGTAGTCGACGAAATCGTGCAAGCTCCTATAGGTCGATGCCTCGTACTGCCTTGCGTATTCGTATAGCTGCTGTAAATTTTTGCGTCTTTCGGCGGGCGTGCGCTTGCGCGACTCCGCCGACGAGCCCGCGTACGTCAGCGCGGCGGTGTCCTGCCAAAGATATTTGATAAATCTGTGTACGGGCATCGACTCGGCACTTAAGCGATAGCTCTCGAGCCGTTGACTTGCCGCAACGCAACGCGCGGATAGCTCGCCGTCGGGGTTATCCGCGGCGTATTCGAGCATCGCGTCGTAAAGCGAGGTGTCCTTTCTGCCAAGGCGTATTTTCACAAGGTCGGAAAGGGAAAAATTAAATATCGGCGAGCGTAGCGTTCCCGCAAGCGCAAGGTCGCGCCTCGGGTTATCGCAAGCGGACAGGAGCGAGAGCATCAAAAGCACCTCGGGGTTTTCAAAAAGTCCGCTTCCCACGCTGTTGGCGTAGCGAATGCCCTCGCGTGCGAGCGCCTCTGCCATCTTCGTGCAGGTCGAGTTGGAGCGTGCAAGCACCGCAATGTCGCACGGCTTTATTTTCTTGCCGTCGGGCAGATATCCGTGTGCCACGAGCGTTTTTATTTCAGAAATAACGAAGGCTATCTCCTGCTCAAGCCCCGTACTGCTTTCCTCGTCGTCCTCGCCCTCCTCGTCAGAATTCTTCTTTGCGGATTCCGCTACGGCAATGCACACGGGTGCGTTTCCGCCCGCACCGCGCGAGAAGCGCAGGTCGTCCTCGGGCATATATCCTATGCCCGCATCAGTCGAGTCCTTTTCGGACTCCCTGAACAGATATGAGCAAACGCCGTTCGTGAAATTGATTATGTTTTCGGCGCAACGGAAGTTTTCCGACATAAAGAGTGAGCAGGGCGAGCCGTCGTCGGACTCTGCGCTGTAAATGGGGAAGCTCGTTCTGTACGCGGCAAACACCGCAGGCTCTGCCTGACGGAAGGAGTATATGCTCTGCTTGATATCACCGACGAGAAAGAGGTTGTTGCGGCTTATCGCGCGGAATATCTCGTCCTGAATAACGTCGGTGTCCTGATATTCGTCGACGAAAATATGGGTAAACTTTTTGCTTTCCTCAATAGCAAGGGGCGTCGGTTTACCGTCCTCGCCTATGAAAAGGCTTCGGACGAAGCGGCGCAGGTCGGAAAATTCGCATACGGAAAGGGCAAGCTTTTCCTCTCGGTAAGCCTCACCGAAGTCTGCCATAAGCTCGGCAAGCATACGGCAAAACCACGCGCTTTTCTTCATTACCCACGGCAGATCCTTCTCGTTAAACGCGAAAAATCCGCCCTTGAGTTTAAGCAAGTAGTCCTTTAGTGCGTCCCTTTCTGCCTTTACAGCCTCGGTTACCTCGCTTTTCGGCTTTGCCGTGCCTATTTTCAAGGGCTGATAGTCAAGCAGTCGGCAATGCGCGGCGGTGTAGTCCTTGCCGTCAAGGCTGGCAAGAAGGTCTTTTATGCACTCGCAATCGTCCTCAAGCGCGGCGCGGCGCGGCTCTGCCGTGGGGTTCTCGTCTATAAGGCGAAGTGACGCTTCACCGCGAGCAAGAAGAGCCTTGAGCGTTTGCGTGCAGGAGTTTAGCATCGAGCGTCCCGCGCGGCTTTCGAAAAACGGCATCTCTGCCTCTTTTTCGTAAAGCGCGGCACAGCCTTCAAGATATTTCACGCCGTCGGGAACGGCACCGAGCTTTTTGAAAATATCAAGCAGAGTGTGCGCAAGTCTTGCGTCGCTACGCGCGGTGGTCAGCTCGTCGCAAAACGCGCCGAAATCCCCGTGCGTAGCGTACGCCCTGTCGATAACGGAGTTCATAAGCGAAAGGCGCATCGGCGCAAGCTCGCTCTCGTCTACGAGGCGGAAGGACGAGGATATTCCAAGACGCTGAAAATTTGCGTCAACTATGCTCTTGTAATACGAGTCGATAGTGCATATTTTTGCGCTACCCACATACGTGAGCTGACGGGAGAGGTGGCGGCTTGCGCGGTCGGCGGCAAGCGCCTCGGTCAGCGCCTTCGTTATCCTTGCCTTCAGCTCGCCCGCCGCCTTTCGCGTAAAGGTCACGACAAGCATATCCGAAATATCGGCGGGGGAGCTCTTGTCTGTCAAAAGGTCGATTATTCTTTTTGTAAGCGTGGCAGTTTTGCCCGAGCCTGCGGCGGCGGAAACGAGAATGCTTCTGCCCCGAAGGTCAACGGCAAGCTGTTGCGCTTGTGTTAGCTTTATTTCACCCATTTCTCCCTCCGTCAATAGCTTTGATTTTTGCTCTTTTTAGCGGCGCGGCATACCGTGTTGTATGCGCAGTATTTGCAATCGTCCTTCTCGGACGGACGCGCGTGCGCGCCGCCGCCGCGCATATCCTCTGCCACTTCCTTAAGTATTTTCTTGATTTTTTCGTTAAGGTAATCAAACGCCTCGGCGGTAAGCGTCGGCGGATTTTTGCTTCTGCCCGATACCATAAGATACCGCTTGTTTTCCGAACGGCTCACGGCGGCAAGCACGGCGGGGTCGTCAAGTATCAGCCCACTGCGCTTGAACTCTCCGAAAACGCTGTTTTTTACCGATGCGGCATCCGTGCCGCCCTTTACGCCCACGCGCTCGGAGCTTGCCGAAAGGTACGATATTGCGGCGGGAACGCTGTCGCCGCCGTAAGAGGCGTCGGTCAGCGCGTAGATGTATAAGAGAAGCTGAAGATTTTTCTTTTTGTCGATATCGCCTATCGAAAACAGCTTTTTGCCCGTCTTGTAGTCGACCGTGCGCAGATACGCCTTGCCGCCGTGGCGGAATACGTCAACGCGGTCAATTTTACCGTTCAGGGTAACAATGCCGCCGTCCGAAAGCGGTATTTCGGGCGAGGGAATATCGTGTCCTATGGATAGCTCGAAGGCTTCGGGGCAAAAGCTGCTGTCGGACAGCTCGCACTCGATGTCCTCGATAATGAGAGATGCAAGGCGGCAAAGGCGCTCGGTCATATATTCTATCCTGCGTCCTGCGTCCGTGGGCAGATGCTCCAGCGCGTAATCCGCGGTGTGCTTTCTTATGATAGCCGCCTTTTCCTCGCCGCTCGGGAATTTTCCGCCACGGCGCAAAAAGACCTCTATAAGATATTTTTCAAGTATGAAATGCACGAACGTGCCTATGCTGTCCGCGCTGAATTCAGCCCGCTTTCCCTCGTCAAGCGAGAGCAGATAATTACAGCAATATGCAAAATGGCATTTTGTAAAGCTTTCAAGCTTCGTTTGGCTGAGCGTCAGACGCTTGCCGTACACCAGCCCCGCGACGTCTGCGGAAAGCTCATCGTTTTCCGCGCTCACGGGTACGCGATAGGGCATTTTATCGCCAAGCACGCGCCTTATCGCCTCGCCCTCGGCAGTTCCCTCAAGCAGAGTTGCGTATTCGGCGGCGGACGCGGCTGTGCGTATGCGGTCAAAGAGATGCTCCGACGTGTTTTTAACACTTACGTGCGCACATACGTCGTGAAGGCGCACGAACGCGACCGACGGCGTACTGCCCGCGCGTGTGTATACTATCAGCTTGTCCGAGGCAGAGCCTACGGCGCGGCGGAAGAAGAAAAGCTCCTCTGATGAGTCGCTCTCGCGTCCACCCGAAATGGGTAGTGAAAGCGCGATAAGCTCCTCGCGCTCGGCGGCGGAAAGCAGACCGCCTCCCGTAGCGGCGGCAGGAAATTCACCGTCGCAAGCGCCGAGAATGATAACCGCCCTCGCGCCCGAGGTGCGTATCATATTCGCACTACCGACGCTTACCTCGTCGCTTGAGGTGGGAATGCTTCCCATCTGCGTTTGCTCAAGCAGAGTGCTAAGTGCAAAGGCGAATTCGTGTATTTCGGGCTTTTTGCCGTCGCCAAAGCAGTCGCAAAGCTCGTCAAGAACCGTAAGAAATGCGTCGTAGGTGCGTGCAGTCTCGGCGGATTCTCTGCCGCGCTCGGCGGCAAGCTCGCGCACGGCAAGCTCCTTTAGCTTTTTGGGTGCGCCCGACTCCTCTACGTAGCCTACGGTCGCACGGCAAAGCTCGGCACAGCTTGCGGCGGCGTTTATCTCGGCAAAATATTTCTTTAATTTTTCAAGCAAAAAAGTATGTACCTTGTTCGCGGCGGCAAGCTTTTCCTCGCCGCGCGGTGAGAGCGCGGCGTTGTAGCCGTCGGGATTCATAGTCCACTCGCCCTCGGCGGCAAGCCTTTTGCCGCTTATGCTCCATTTTGCGGTATATTCCTCAAAAAGGTCTGCGTCCTTCGTGGAGATATCAAGCAATCC
Source organism: Clostridia bacterium (assembly GCA_017522125.1). Classification (GTDB taxonomy): domain Bacteria; phylum Bacillota; class Clostridia; order Oscillospirales; family CAG-272; genus CAG-390. The sequence continues at coordinate 8,018 of JAFXAC010000056.1, forward strand.
CGTCTTAACGTGCGCGATAACGTCCTCGCGCTTCCAGCCGAACTGCTTTATGCGAAGCGCAGAGAGGATAAGACGCGACAGCGGACTTGTGGACAGGTCGCGCTTTTCGGAAAAATAATACGGCACGCCCATCGTTTCAAGGGCGGTGTCAAGTATTCCGCGATATTTCGTCGCATCACGCGCAATTATAGCGATATCTCTGCAACGGTAGCCATCTTCAAGCAGGGCGCGCACGCGCGACGCCGCGGCTTCCGCCTCGTCGTAGATATCAGCCGCCTGCCACAGCTCGACGCTTCCGTCGTCATCGGTGAGCACGACCTCCTCGTCCATTCGCCACAGCTTTTCGGACAGAAGACTTAGCGTGGTGGCACTCGCGCGGCGATTCTCGCCAAGACTCACCGTTTCCACCTTGCCGCCAAAGCCTGCGGCATCGGAGCGTAGCTTGTCCGAGTAATCCCTTATTGCCGAGGTGTCGATCCCTCGGTAGGTGGGAGAGGGCAGAGGGACGGTGGCGGTAAGGCACTCTGCCTCGCCCATAATGCGTCTTAGTACGGCATGCTCCTGCCCCGTAAGGCTGTAAAACGAATCGAGATACACGCGCATTCCCGAAAAATAGCCGCGTGCGGTGGTGTCAATCAGCTCGCAAAGGCGGTCAAGGTCACTCGACGGGTCGGCGTGGCTTTGCGAAAGCAAAAGGCGGTAGCTTGCCGTAACGGTCGCTATGTCAGATAGCTTGCGGCGTAGCGTTGAGTCGGGCATATCTGCCGCGAAGCGCTCAAGCTCCTCGGGAGATATGCCCGAGGACGAAAGCTCCTTGGCAACGGAAAGCATCGTTGCGGGCAGAGAACGGTCGCTTGACGCACGCTCGTGATATTCGGTGAGCATTGGGGCGCACTGACAAAGCGCACGCCACATTATAAGGGTGCGCTGACCTGCGCTTGCGTAGTTGTATACAAGACCGCCCGCCTTGCGGAAAACTCGGTTGGCAAGACGGGAGAAATTCAGCACCTCGATGTTTAGCTGTGCCGAGGCGGGAAGGCGTTCAAGAAGCTCGCGCTCTGCGGCAACGGTCTGTTGCTCGGGCACGAGGAGTATTGCGGGAGCGCCCTCGCTTGCGTCCCTTTCAAGACAGGAAAGGACGTATTCGCTTTTTCCGCTTCCGATGTCGCCGTAAATCAGCTTGACCATTTTATTCTCCTAAATCAAAGATAGATATTTACTCTGTCCTTGGCGTTTTTGAAATATTTTCTGTTAATAATGAAATAAAGTCCGCGCCCGACGAACAAAACCGAGTCGGTCTTTGCCTCAAGCTTGTGCGCCGACGGCGTTACGGTAAGCACCGTATAGCCCTCGCTTGCCAGACGCTCGGCTGTGGCTATGGCACAGCCACAGCTCGTGCGCATATTTATGGGCAGGAATATCACAGCCACGCGCTCGTTATTTTGGTTTTTCAGACGCGCACCTATCCGCCGCAGGTGCAGAGCGCCGCGTATTACGGCAACGATACCGCCGACGATGATAACGGGCAGGGCAATTACTGCAAGCGCCGCAAAAAGGATGAACATAGTTCCCGTTTGCACTACCGCGAATATCCACGCGATGACCTGAAAGATTATGGATATCAGGCGAAACCTGCGAAAGATAATAAGAAATCTTTCCCAAAATCCGTATGCGGCGGTGTCCTTTATTACCGTAAGTAAAAAGGAAAAATAATTGCTTTTGGCGTATCGGCGCGGCGATGCCGCCGCTTCGGCGGCACGTCCCTGCGGGGAGTTATGCCCAACGTGGCGCAAGGACGCAAGCTGATGCTCCTTGCGCTCTATTTCGGCGCGAAGCCGTCTTTCCTCGCGCTCTAAAAACGTGTCCTTTGTGAGCTTTCCCATTTTCGTACCTTCAAGCTATTGCGTTAATTTTTTTCGTGCTTCTCAAAAAGACTCAAATTTCGTAAAAATACGTCCCTTCCGCGCCACGAATACGCTCTTTCGGAAAAGCCGTCGGTGTCGGCTATGCTTTTGTCGGGCATCGGTAGCGTGCGAGAATTGAACCATTCGCTGTCCGTGTAAAGTGTGCCTGCTTTTTTTGCTTTTATAGTGTGGGGACATACGTTTTGGCAGATATCACAGCCCCAAGCCGTGCCATACCTGCGCATCAGCGCCTCCTCCTCGGCGGTAAGCACGCCCTTTTTCTGCGTTATCGCCGACAGACACTCGCCGCCGTTTTTAAGTCTCGTGGGGCAGGCGCGCACGCACGCGCCGCAGCCCTCGCAGTAGCGCACCTCGCGGTGCGTGGGGGGAACGGGAATATCCGAAAAAACGCCGAAAAGGAATACGAAGGACGAATACCTCGGCGTTATCAAAAGCCCGTGCTTGCCGATGATTCCAAGCCCTGCGCGTGCGGCGGCGTCGACCTCGGCAATAGGTGAGTGGTCGCCGTAAAGTGCAAAGTGGTTTTTGGGGTATAGCTTTTGCGCCCTTGCGAGAAATTTTTCAGCCAGCGCCTTTAGGGCAAGATGATAGTCGGGAGCTACCGCGTAGGCGGACACTGTGCGCTCGCCGTCGCAGTGCGCGGTGTAGTAGGGCATTATTCCCATAATTACGCTTTGCGGCTCAAAGCCGAGGCGCGACAGAAGGCGCGGATTTATTATCTTGCACTCCGAAATGCTGATGGCGGCGGCATCTGCCGCGCCGACGGAGAGGAGAAGCTCGGTTATTTTTTCCACGGTACGCTCCTTTCTTGATGATTTTAATATATTATATCATATTTTCTTTTATTATACAACAAAAAACGAATTGTGGAGAAAAAAGTATATTTCAAAGACTTTTTTTCACTTCGTCAAGAAATCTTCACAAAGATGATGTATAATAAGTACAGAATATCCCAAGGAGGTACGAAAATGAGTTATTTTGACGATGAACAGCTTGAAAACGAAAGCGTTCAAGAAAATATAAGCACCGACGAGGACGTAACGAAGGAGGATAGCACTCCGTCAAGCGAGCCGTACGGCGTTGCGTACGCTCCGTCGGCGGACGGAAGCTATAGGCTCACGTCTTACGTTCCCACCGAGGAGGTTGCCGCGCCGAAGAAAAAGGGCGGCAAGGGCAAGGTCGCGCTTGCAATAGTGGCGATAGTGCTTTGCATTGCGCTGTCGGGCGTTGCAGGCTTTGCGGGAGCATATATAGCAGACCGCTTTTTCACCTCTGCCGACGGCGGAGCTGACGCTCCCAACACGCCGCCCGCTTCCGCAGGAAGCAGTGCGGGCATCGTGGTAAGCGTTCCCGACGGAAATGGCGAAAAAACGCCCGTCAGCGTTCCTCGCGGCGAGCTGATGAGCTACGCCGACGCCGCCGCAAAGGTCAAGGATAGTGTGGTTGAGATAACCACCGAGGCTACCGTTCAGGGCGGCGGATATTACCAGCAGTACGTTACCGAGGGTGCGGGAAGCGGCGTTATCATTACCGCCGAGGGCTATATCGTTACGAACAATCACGTCGTTGCGGGCGCGGAGAAGATAACCGTGCGCCTTACCGACGGCACGGAATACCCCGCAACTCTCATCGGCACGGATTCCCGCACGGACGTTGCCGTTATCAAGATCGATCCCGCAGACAGAGCGCTCACCGTTGCCGCTTTTATTGAGGACAGCAAAAAGCTCGTCGTCGGCGCGGAGGTGCTTGCTATCGGTAATCCCCTCGGCGAGCTTGGCGGCACCGTTACGAACGGCATAATAAGCGCACTTGAGCGCGAGGTCAAGATATCGGGCAGCGGCACTATGACGCTTTTGCAGACGAATGCCGCAGTAAACCCGGGCAACTCGGGCGGCGGACTTTTCAATCTCTACGGCGAGCTTGTAGGCGTGGTAAACGCAAAATCATCGGGAAGCGATATCGAGGGACTCGGCTTTGCCATTCCCGCAAACACCGTGCGCAGCATTGCCGCACAGCTTATGGAATACGGATATATCAAGGGCAGACCTTGCATAGGCATTACCGTTTTGGAGCTTGATTCCTACAGCGCTTACTATTATTTCCGTTCAAATCAGGCGGGTATTTATATAGTAGAAAGCAAGGACGATGCGCTTAAATACGGCGACAGGATACTGTCCGTTGACGGCACGGAGATATCAAGCGGTGACGACGTTTCGTCCATCGTTGAAAAGCACGAGATAGGCGAGGAGATAGAGGTAATGGTAGTGCGCGACCGCAAGACGGTAAGCGTTAAGGTAACGCTGACGGAGTACGTTCCCGAGCCTTCAAAATAATCTCAATGGAGAGCAAAATGTATAACATCCTCGTAGTTGACGACGAAGTAAGGATAAGGTCGATCGTCAGAAAATACGCAGAGTTTGAAGGTCATACCGTCGTCGAGGCGGCGGACGGAATGTCGGCGCTCAGCCTTTGCAGGACGAACGATTTTGATATAATCATAATGGATATTATGATGCCCGAGCTTGACGGCTTTTCCGCCTGCCGTGAGATACGCAAGTTCTCGCAGGTGCCGATAATAATGCTGTCGGCTCGCGCTGACGAATACGACAAGATAAACGGTTTCAGCATTGGCGTTGACGATTACGTTGTCAAGCCCTTCTCGCCCAAGGAGCTTATGATGAGGGTCGAGGCGGTTATGAAGCGTGCGTCCCGCGTCCCGAAGGTCAGCGAGGAGCATAATATCATCGAGCTTGATGACGGAGGACTGCGTGCTGACATCAGCGCCCGTATCGTCTATATCGACGGCGAGCGCGTGGAGATGTCGCCAAAGGAATACGAGCTGCTGTTTTATATGCTGAAAAATCACGACATCGCGCTCAGCCGCGAAAAGCTGATATGCGACGTGTGGGGCTACGATTTTTACGGCGACGCACGCACGCTTGACACGCACGTCAAGCTGTTGCGCAAATCGCTCGGCAGATATGCGGACCGCATAGTTACCCTTCGCGGTATAGGCTACCGCTTTGAGAAAAATGAAAAAGGATAAAAAAGCCAAAAGGCGTATGGGCATCAGGGGAAAGCTGATAATTTGCTTTGTCGCGTTTGCTCTTTTGATGCTTACGATAACGTGGGTCTTTCAGATAGGACTACTTAATAAGTTCTATGAGCGTACCAAGCACGGCGAGCTTGATTACGTTGAGGCGGCTATGGTGGATGCCGTAAGCGCAGGTACTATTGAGGAAAGCGCGGTGCTGCTTTCGGGCGAGTACGGTATATGCATTCGCGTGTTCCGCGCGGTCGGCTCGACGCTCGCGGACGAGGTGGTCAGCGTTCAGGCTGCGCCCCCGTGCGTGCTGCACCACGTGCCGCGCGAAAAGCTGACGGAGTATTATCAGAACGCGCTTGAAAACGGCGGAGAATGGAAGACCGTGTTTAGCATGGAGCGCGGTGAGCCGTCGGACGCGCCTGTAGAGGGAGAGCCTCAAAGAGCCCCCGAAAAAGCCCACGGAGATAAGCCGCAAAGGGAAAAGAACAGCAGCCTTACCGTATCGGTAAGACTTGCGCAGAATGCGGACGGCGAGAGCTTTGCCGTGTTTCTGAACAGCAAATTCACTCCTATGACGGCGACCGTGGACACCCTCGGCTCGCAGTTTTTGTGGATAGCGGCGGCTGGAATAATTTTTGCCGCGATATTTGCACTTATAATGTCAAAGAGTATTTCTGCCCCCATCGTTAAAATGAACGAGTCCGCCAAAAAGCTGGCACAGGGCAATTACGATGCGGATTTTGCCGAGGCGGGACACAGAGAAACGCGCGAGCTTGCGCGCACGCTTAATTTTGCCGCCGAGGAGATATCGAAGTCGGACACTCAACGGCGCGAGCTTATCGCAAACGTATCGCACGATCTTCGCACGCCCCTTACGATGATAACGGGCTACGCCGAAATGATGCGCGATATCCCCGGAGAAAACACGCCCGAAAATCTTCAGGTCATCATTGACGAGGCAAGCCGTCTTAACGCGCTTGTCAACGATATGCTTGACCTTTCAAAGATAGACAACGACGGCATTATGCCGCAAAAGAGCAAAATATCCATTACGGCTACCGTCAGAAGCGTGATGTCAAGATATTCTGCGCTCATTTCTCACGAGGGCTACGTTATAAGCTTTGAGGCGGATGCAGAGGCGTACGTTTTTGCCGACGAGATGATGATGACGCAGGCGCTTTACAACCTTATCAATAACGCCGTGAACTATACGGGCGAGAATAAGACCGTCATTATCCGTCAGCACGTTGAGGGCGGCAGGGTTCGCATAAGCGTGGCGGACAGCGGAGAGGGTATTGCGCCCGAGCATATCCCGCACATCTGGGACAGATACTATAAGCTTGACAAGGTACACCGCAGGGCGGCTGTCGGAAGCGGACTTGGGCTTTCGATAGTCAAGAGCGTGCTTTGCCGCCACGGAGCGTCCTTCGGCGTGGAGAGTAAGCTTGGCTCAGGCTCGGTATTCTGGTTTGAGCTTGACGCTATTGAATAATAATGAAAAAAGCGGCATAATGCCGCTTTTTTCCATAAAGGGTGCTTTATAGTGAACTTTTTTTGAACAATAAGTCAATAAAATCAAATAGTACTTGTAATTTTCTTCAAAATATTATATAATATTATGACTAATAATGCTGAAAAGATAGAAAGGGGTACGCCTATGGAAAATAATAATCTGAACGCAGCCACGTCGGACGAAATACTTGACGGCGTAGCTCTTGACACGGCAGGTGCGGAAAATGCCTTTATTTCATCTCTTGACGAAATAACCGCGGGCGAGATAGCGCCCGACCGCCCTGCAAAAAAGAAAAAGAAGAATTTTACGGGTGCTATGCTCCGTATGCTGACGGTCGCCCTCTGCCTTAGCGTTTTCCTTTATTGCGTTTACGAGCTTGTGCTTATTATGAAGCAGTATCAGATGTCGGACGACGCGTATTCAGACATCGCAAGCGGCTTTGAGCAGGCATTGATGGGCGACAGATACGGCAAGGTCGGCGCGCTCTCATCTCTCGGCGGTGATATCCCGATGCAGAATTACGACGATATCAGCCAAAACGGCGTTGTAAAGCCTCCCGCAGTAACGCCCGAGTCACCGATAACGAGCCTTAAATTCCAGCGCGTTAAGGTGTATCTTGAGTCGCTGTATGAGCAAAATAACGACCTTATAGGCTACATCACCATAAAGGGAACGGTCATAAGCTATCCCGTGGTGCAGACCTCGAACAACGATTATTACCTTGACCACGGCTTTGACCGTCAGGTGATCACCGCCGGTGCTATTTTTGCCGATTGCACAAATCACCCCAAGGTCACCGAGAACAAAAATCTCGTGCTGTACGGTCACAATTTCAAAAACGGCGCAATGTTCCATCAGCTCGTCCAGTTCTTGCAGGAGGATTTCTTTATGAATACCACCGTAGAGCTTGCGACCTTTGACGGGATATATACCTTCGAGGTGTTTGCGGCGTATAGAACTCACATCAACTACAGATACTACTCAACAAGCTTTGCTACGGACGATGCCTTTGTGGATTTCTGCTATTCGTCGGAGAAAAGGTCCCTATATCATAAGGAAGGCATCGAGTTTGACGCTGACGATACTATCCTCACGCTGTCGACCTGCGTAAACGGCGAGAAAAATTACAGATACGCCATTCAGGCGAAGCTCGTGAATATAGAGAGATGATGGAGCTTGATTATCTCGTTTGCCCGCTTTGCGGCGCGGCAATAGAGCGCGAGGGCGGCAGTCTTTTCTGCCGCGGTGAGAAAAAAAGACATTGCTTTGACCTTTCTGCGTCGGGATATGCCGACCTTTCGGGAAGGCGTCAGGGCGGCGGGGGCGACCCCAAGGACGCGGTTGCTGACCGCACTGCGTGGCTCGACGCGGGCTATTACGCGCCGCTTGCCGACGAAATATGTAAAATATTCAACAAATACCTTACTGCCCCCGCCCTCGTAATAGATGCGGGCTGCGGCGAGGGATATTATTCCGAGCGCATAGCCACCGAGGTCTGCGGTGCTTGCGTTTTCGGCGCGGACCTTTCAAAGCAGGCGGTCGACAGAGCCTCAAAGCGCCGCAAGGCGCGCGGCGGGGATAACTCGTTTTACTCGGTAGCGTCCGTTTTCGAGCTTCCCGTAAGGGACGGCGTAGCAGACGGAATGCTTTCGATGTTTTCGCCCGTCAGCGAGGGCGAGGCGAAAAGAACGCTCAGGGACGGCGGAATTCTTCTCGTTGGCGGAGCAGCGCCCGAGCATCTTTTGGGACTAAAGCGTGCCGTTTACGGCACGGTGTATCTGAACGATACTCGCGCCGACCTGCCCACGAATATGGAGCTTCTTGAAAAAAGGCGAGTCAGATACGATATAAGCGTCGAGGGCAACCGCGATATAATGCGCCTTTTCGGCATGACGCCGTACCGCTTCCGCACCTCAGCCGAGGCGTTTGCGCGTCTTGAGGCTTTGGAAGTGCTCACCACCGAGGTGGACGTTGAATTTTTCGTATACAGAAAAAACTGATCTACAAGGAACTAACATGAAAATTTCGGTATGCATACCTATGTATAATGAGTCGGCGGTGATCGCGGACAATGCAAAAAGACTCAGCGACTATATGGAATCCGTGTTCGTTACTCCCGAGGGGGAGCGCGAATATGAGATAATATATGCGGACGACGGAAGCACGGACGGCTGCGGCGATATAGTTCGCTCGCTCGGGCTTCCCGCCGTGCGCGTTGTCGGCTACCCCGACAACCGCGGCAAGGGCTGTGCCGTGCGCACCGCGCTTCTCGCATCGCAGGGCGAGCTTGCTATGTTTACGGATGCCGACCTTGCCTACGGCACCGAGGTCATCGAGCGTATGTGGCGTGAGTTTTCCTCGCACGACGATGCATCTCTCGTTATCGGCTCGCGCAATCTTTCAAAGGACGGATATTCCGAATACACCTTTTTGCGCCGCGTAATGTCGAAGGTATATATCAAGCTCCTTTGCATCGTGGGCGGCTTTAAGCTCAGCGACTCGCAATGTGGCTGTAAGGGCTTTTCGCACGAAGCCGTCGGAAAGATATTTCCGCGCTGCGAGGTCGACCGCTTCGCATTTGACTTCGAGGCTATTCTTTGGGCGGAAAAGCTGGGGCTTAAAATATACGAAATGCCCGTAAAGGTGCTCGTTCACGGCGAATCCAAGGTCAATATCGTAAGGGATACCTTCAAAATGCTTTCCGACCTTCGCCGTATGCGCAAAAGGATAAAGAAAGCAAAAATCTGAAAATAAAGGATGCCCTCGGGCAAAGCTTAAGGATAAATGAATTTTAAAAAGCCATTGATAAAAAGGGCGGTGGCGGCATTGCTTGCCGTTATGCTCTCATTACCGATAGTGTTTACTGCCGCCGTCGACAGCACAAACGAGCCGACCGTTTCGGAAACGGCGACTGCGGTTACGGGCGAGCTTACGGACGGAGTATACAGGATAAAAAATCTTGAAACGGGGCTGTATCTTGAAACCTATAAGTACAGCGCAAAGGGCAAGGAAAAGCTGTGCGCCGCACAGCTCGACGTCAAGGAAGAGGGGCAGTGCTTCTACGTCAGACGCGCCGAAAACGGCGCTTGGCTACTGTCGGCGCAAAACGAGAACGGAGAGTATTCTCTTTCGTGGCAAGCCGGCACGGCACTTGGCGATTATATCGTAAAAACGCAAAAGGCGGCAGATGCCGAATATACATATTTCGATATCTCAAGGCTTGACGGCGGCGCGTTCACGATAGCCCCCGCGGGCGGCGACAATTACACGGCAGTCCTCGCCACCGTGAGCGAGAAGACCTATTATTCCGACAAGTGCGTGCGTATTGCGGACCTTGCGCAGGGCGACGAGGCGCAGATGTGGACGTTTGAGAGCGTCCCCACCGAGTACCTTACCACCGCTTACGAAAAAACCACGGTCAAGCTCTATTCTACGGGCAAGTTCTACGCAAGAAAATATCCGTACAATATGGTCACCTCGGACATCGTATGGACCTCGTCGGACGAGGATATTATTATGATGGGCGCGGACGGCGTGTGGTGTGCACTCGGTAAGGGTGTCGCTACCGTTACCGCATCGGTCGGCACGGCGGTCGTTTCCTTTGAGGTCACGGTCGAGGATAAGGACGCGTTTACTTGGTATAGCCAGACGAATATGTATACGAGCGATTGGTCCGCGCGTGAGCTTGAAGACCTCTTTTTCATTGATTCGGGAAGTAAAAAGCGCTTTGCATGGGATGCGAAGAGAAATCCGAGCCGCAGTAGCTGGATGGAAAGCGGATGCGCTCTGGCGTCGAGTGCGATGGTGCTTAATAATATGGGGGCTGTAAAGACCACGGGATACGATCTCCGCACCGGTCAGGATGGCTCGCTTATTGCAGACCCGTACACCGTTGCTCTTGCCAACAGCGGAAACTACGGTGCCAAAAGCACCTCGAAGGCTATGTACGGCAGTCCGATATATATGTATTGGTCAAGCGTAGCCTCGAAATTCAACGTTGACGGTGAAAAGGTCGGCTACCACAGATATTACGTTTCGTCAAAGAAAAAAATAAAGGATCTTTTGACAAAGTATCCTCAAGGCGTCATCGTTCTTTTCAGACAATCGGGCAGAACGCACTATATGGTTTTTGCCGACTGCCTGAACCCCGAGGAAACCGTTTCCTCAAAGCTTGAATTTCTCATATACGACCCCGCCGCGTATAACCCCGAAAACGGCGACGGAGTGCCGTTTAAGGAAACCCTTTCGTATCTTTACGGGGGGTACAGATATTCCTCGATCTCAAACGTAACGGTTTACGACGTGGAAAGCAAGTTAAATTAATTACAGCTAAGAAAGGTTAGGACATAAATATGGCTGACGGCTTAGGAGGCCAATTACTCTTGCAGGTTGCGCTTATAGGCGTTAATGCATTTTTCGCATCTGCCGAAATGTCGGTCGTTTCTCTCAATACGACCTTACTCAAAAAGAAAGCCGAGGACGGCGATAAAAAGGCGGCAAAGCTCTTGAAGCTTGCCGAGGAGCCCACGGCGTTTCTCTCCGCTATTCAGATAGCGATCACCCTTGCGGGCTTTCTCGGCTCGGCGTTTGCCGCCGAGAACTTCTCCGACAGGCTCGTCGGGTGGCTGTGCAAAATTTCAACGTTTGCCGCGTCGCACGCCGAAACGGTCGATGCGCTGTCGGTAATCGTTATAACTCTTATACTTTCATATTTCACGCTCGTGCTTGGCGAGCTTGTTCCCAAGCGCGTGGCGATGCACTCGCCCGAAAAGGTGGCAAGGATCACATCACCCGTTGTGTCGGGCTTCAAGGTGGTCGCAAAGCCCGTTATCTGGTTTTTGACCAAATCCACGAACGCCGTGCTCCGCCTCTTCGGTATCAAGCCCGACGCGCAGGAGGAGAGTGTGACGGAGGACGAGATACGTCTGCTCGTTGACGCGGGCGAGGAAAGCGGCACTATCGACGCTATGGCAAGCGAGATGATAGACAATATCTTCGAGTTTGATAACAGAGCCGCGCGTGACGTTATGACGCACGCCATCGACGTTATAGCTATAAGCACCGATATGGACGACGCGCAGATAATTTCGCTTTTGCGCACGAGCGCGTATTCGCGTTATCCCGTTTGCGGCGAGGATATAAACGACGTGCTCGGAATCCTCTATGCAAAGGACTTCTTCCTTGACCGCTTGGGAGAGGGCGAAAACAAGCCCCTGTCCGAGCTTATGCGCCCTGCGTATTTCGTCCCCGAAACGGTAAAGTGCGATACGCTCTTTTACGAGATGCAAAAGAGTCAGCGCCACCTCGCCGTCATCGTTGACGAGTACGGCGCTGTGTCGGGAATAATTACTCTTGAGGACCTTGTCGAGGAGGTCATGGGTAATATTTACGACGAATACGACAGCGAGGAAAAAGAGGAAGAGGAAACGAAGATAGAGAGCATCGGCGACGGCAAATGGCGCGCAGACGGCTCGCTTGAGATAGACGTTTTCTGTGAGTGCGTAGGAATTACGCTCCCCGAGGGGACGGAGTTCGACACCCTCGCGGGAATGATACTCTCCGAGCTTTCCGAGATACCCGAGGACGGCTCGACGTTTGAGGTCGATTGCTACGGACTTAATATAAAGGTAGAAAAGGTCGAGGAGCGACGCATAGAAAGCGTAGTTATTACAAGACTTTCCGAAGCAGAATAAAAAAGGGGCTGTCTCATTTAGCGCAGAACAAAAATACAAAAATAAGTGAAGAAAAAAGACCGTTTTTTCGTCCAAAAGTATGAAGAAAGCGGTTTTTTAAGGTAGAAATCCTCACGGATTTCGATTTTTATACGTATTTTTTAGCCGCGATTTTGCCCTCTGGCGTACCCTCGTACGCCGACGACGACAAAATCGCGTCTTCTGCATCTAACTGAGACAGCCCCTTTCAACCATTAAATAGAGGTCGAAATGAGATTTAATGAAGAGGATATAAGGTATCTCGCCTGCGAGCTGCCCGACGAGATAAAATATCATAAATACAGCGGCGATTTTGCCGCGGAGCAGAGAGCAGTTGAGGAATATCTTAAAAAAGATGCGCTCCCCACCGCGTTGCGCCGCCGCCTTGAGATAGAATACGTCATATCGGGGCAGATGCAAAGGGACTACCGAATGAGCGAGGACGAGCTTCTTCGCCGCATAAAGGAAAAATATCCGCTTTGCAGTGCAGAAATGCTGCGCGGCTTTATCGACGAGGGGTATGCCGACTACGTGCTTCGCGGCGGTGAAAAATACTTTCAGCGCTCGGCGCTAAGGAACGTTACCACGCGCAAGTGGCGGCAGCTTGCCGCGCTTTCGGGCGGGGACGCGCCCACGTACACGCGCGACAAATGGCGCGCCGAGTGCATTCCGATAATGAAAAAGCACGGCTTTCGTGCCGTGCGCTATACCGTGCGCGAGTGGATAGCCCCCGCCGAGCACGAGGTGCGCGAGGGCGCGCTCTTGCGCGTGCATCTGCCGTATCCGTGCGAATGCGCAGAGCAGAGCGATATCACGCTCAACTATTCCTCGCACCCCGTTTATATTTCCTCGTCGGCGCACCGCACCGCCTTTATCGAAGCGGAGTGCCACGCGGGCGAAAAATACGAGATAGAGTTTTCATACACCTTCAAGGTCAATTACGTAAATGCGCAATCTGATGCCGTGAGCGCAGAGCAGCCGAGCTTCTATACGGGCGAGCAGTATCCGCATATCCGCTTTACGCCGTATATCAGAGAGCTTGCCGAGGAGCTTCGCGGGAATGAGAAAAATCCACTCGTCCTCGCGCGCAGAGCATATGATTACGTGACGACCCAAACCGTATATTCGCTTTTGCGCCCGTATCTCTGCATTGAGAATATTCCCGAATTCGTCCTGCTCAACCGCCGCGGCGATTGCGGCGCTATGTCGCTTGCGTTTATCACGCTTTGCCGCGCGATGGGTGTTCCCGCGCGTTGGCAGTCGGGAAGCAACGTGCGCCCCGACGCTATATCCTCGCACGATTGGGCGCAGTTCTATATTGCGCCGTACGGCTGGCTTTACGCCGACCTCTCAGCGGGCGAGGGCGCGTACCGCAACGGCGACGTTGAGCTGTGGGAGCATTATTTCGGCAATATCGACACGATGCGCGAGGTAAATTGCACCGAATTTCAGACGGCGTTTGACCCGCCCAAGCGTTTTATGCGCGCAGACCCGTACGATAATCAGTCGGGCGAGCTTGAGTACGCCGATCGCGGGCTTATACTCGACAGCGTGAACGCGGGCAGAAGCGTCGTGGATTTCAAGGACTTAACGGACGGATACGAAAATGAGTAAGATCTTTATTGCCATAGACGGCGGCGGAACGTCGACCGAGGGCGTTGCCGTAGACCGCGGCGGCGTGCTTGCGTACCGAACGGACACGGCGTCAAACCCCCACGATATCGGGGAGGACGCGGCGATATCCCTCGTTTGCAAAATGGCGTCGGAGCTTGTAAGCGAGGCGCGAGCCAAGATCGACGCGGACGAGGTATATCTGTTTGCGGGAATTTCGGGAGTGATAGGCAGGGAAGAGCGATTTGAAGCCGCGCTCCGTGCGGCGGTGGGCGGCACGGTGAGCGTAAAGAGCGATATTTATAACCTCTTTGGACTTGTGGAGCGCGATAACTGCGCCGCACTTATCTGCGGAACGGGAAGCGTCTGCTTTATAAAAAAGGACGGCGAGCTTCACCGCGTAGGCGGCTGGGGATATCTACTTGACGGCGCGGAGGGCGGCGGCTTTGCCATCGGACGCGCGGGGCTTCTCGCCGCGCTTCGCTCGCGCGACGGCAGGATAGGAAAGACTACTTTGCTTGATGCGGCTCGCAGATATCTTGAGTGCGACGTTACCGAGGCGATAGCCAAGGTCTACGCGGGCGGCAAGACCTACATTGCGGGCTTTGCGCCCTACGTTATCGAGGAAGCGGAAAAGGGAGATGCCGAGGCGCGCGCGCTTATTTCGGAGTCTGTTCTCGGCGTTTCGGAGATGCTTTCGTGCGCCGCCGAGAAGCTCGGCGACGGCTTTGATTGCATATTAAGCGGCGGACTTATCCGCTATAGCGGACTTGGCGAGATGATAGCGGCGGCGACGGCGCACCTTCGGGTAAATTTCATCACACCGAGCCTGCCGCAGATAGCGGGCGGCATTCGCTGTGCCCTCGCCCTCGGCGGCGAGAGCATCACCCAAGCGGAGCTTGAGGCTTATATAAATAATATAAGGAAATAAAAAAGTGGCTGAAAAGCCACTTTTTTATTTATTTTTTCTTCAGCTTTCCTCTGACCTTGCCGATGCAGGCGACCTCGGAAAAGTCCTTGAGCATTATCTTACCGTAATCGGGGTTGAGGGAGATAAGGCAGTCGCCGCCGTATATCTTGAAATATCCGTCACCGTCAAGAATGAATATTCCAAGCTCTCCGACCTCAACGGAGTCCGCGGTTTCAACGAGAAGGATATCGCCGTTATGATATTTCGGCTCCATGCTGTTGCCGCTTATGCGAAGCGCATAGTCCGCGCCGTCGGTCGCGGGGCTACGGTTGATGCTTATCTTTTCGGCGTTTGCGCTGTCAAGATACTCGCCCGTTCCTGCGGACACGGGCAGGTCGTAAAGGTCTATCTCGCGCTTGCCGCCAAACGCGCCCGAATCGCGATAGCGGCGCGTGATGGGGGCGGTGATGATAGCGCTCTCGCGGCGTGTGGCGGGGGCAGGGGCGTACTCCACGCGCGAAACGCGCTCGCGCTCCTTGCCTGCGACCATCATAACAAGCTCCTTGCCGTGAGAGTCGAGGCGGCGGTATTCCTCGACAAGCCGTATCTCGTCGCCCTCAAGAGTGAAGTTGTTCGTGTTCTCGGGAATGCCGCTGACGATGTAGTCGAGCGAGCAATCAAGCGCGTCGCAGATGGCAACGATGTTCGACAGCTTTACCGAGTCGGATATTCCCGCGAGAAGCTTGCTGAGAGTTCCGAGAGGAATTCCGCTCAAATTCGAAAGCGCCTCGTTGGTCATCTTTTTTTCACTTTTTATTTCTTTTATGCGTTCTACGTAATCGGGGCCCATACCGATACCTCACTTTCATTTTCTGAAATGATTATAGCACACTTTTTCCGATTTGTAAATAGGAAAATAAAAATTTTTCCGAAATTTGAAAAAATATCTTGACAAGTGCTTGCGAATGTGGTATTATAATGTCAGAAAGTTTCCAAAAACGGAATTAAAGGAGGTTCGCTATGAACAACTGCATAAATAACTACAATATATATAATAGCGCCGCGTACGGCAGAAAAGAGAAGAAGGCAAGCCGCCTTACTCTCGCCGTTGAATTTCTTATCGCACTTTGCGAGCTTGTTGTCGAGGTGCTTGAAAGCCCGATGGTAAGAAGGATCACGCGCATCGTTATCGGCGTTGGACTTGTACTTGCGTGCTACTTTTTCGTAGGCGCGGTCATCGGCGGCACGATAGGCGCGTTCCGCGCCGTATGCACGGCGGTCGGTATTGTAAGCGTCGGCATTCGAGTTTTCGGAGTCAGAGCGTCTGACTGATATCCCCGTCAGGGGCGTCACTTCCCCAAAGGGCGCGGATGCCCGCGACTGCGGCGGGCGCGAGTAAAAGCCCGATAACACCGAAAAGGCGCAGCCCGACGTACATCGAAAACAGAGATACCAACGGGTGAATGCCGAGGCTCTTGCCTATTATTTTCGGCTCGATGAATTGCCGCAGTATAACGACGGCGACGTATAGCACGAGCAACCCTATTCCGCTTCGCAGGTCGGCGGTGATGAATGAGATTATCGACCACGGCACAAGCACCGTACCGACACCAAGCACGGGCAGAATGTCAACGAGCGCGGTGACGGCGGCAAGAAGCAGGGCGTATTCCGTGCCGATGATGGTAAAGCCTAAAAACAGAACGGAAAACGTGATAAGAAGTATAAGTGAATATGCGCGCAGATAGCGTCCCGCCGTCTGCGCGGCTTCTTTTTTTATTTTGGGCATAAACGCTCTTGCTTTTTCGGGTAAAAGCGCGTTGAGGCTTCGGGATATCTTTTCTCTATCGAGCGCGAAGTAAAACGACGAAATGACCGTTACGGTGATGGCTAAAAGGAGTCTTGGCAGAGAGGCGGCGACGGAGGATACCGCCTTTGACAGAAACGCGCTTATCGCATCAGCCGCGCTTGTTGCCATTCCCGACAGGAAAGCGTCGACGCTCTCCGGCGATATGCGGTGCGGATTCTCTCTTTGCAGGGCGGAGGATAGTCGTTCGCTCATTCCGTTTATGAGGCTCGATGCCTTTCCGATAAGCATGCTTATCGGGTCGCCCTCCTGACCTATGCCTGCGGCAAGCTCGCCAAGCTCGGTGACAAGGCGCTTTGCCGCAAGCCAAAGTATTAGGGATACTGCCACGAGCAGCAAAAGCACCAGCGCCGCCGCCGCCACGCGCCTTGGTATCCTGCTATGCTCGGATATTTTTTTGGCAAGCGGGTAGACAGCCGCCGCAATGAGCGCGGCGACGGCGAAGGGAAGAAGAATGGAAAGCAGATATTTTAAAAACAAATACACCGCCGCCGCGCCGAATGTAAGGCATATCAGCACCGCCGCCGTGCGTCCCCAATCGAAGAGCTTTTTCTCGCCGTTCATTTCCTACCTCTGATAATAAATAATATGATTGATTTTATGCTTTTTGAGCTACTCCTATACGCTTGAAAATAAAAAATAAAAATTTTTAAAAAAGTATTGACAATTTTAAAGACGTGTGATACAATATTACACTGAATTATAATCCCTCAATATGCCTAAAAATTGAAATTTGCTGAAAAAAAGTCGTCGAAAAAATTGAAAAAAAGTTTCAAAAACAGACGAATTTACAGAAAGTTTACAAAAAATTTTAAGCATTTTTGAAGTGGAAAAATACTTGAATGGAGTGATTGTATCAATGGTGAAAGTTACAGATCAGATGCTCGGAAAGAATCTGCGAAAGAGCTTTTCCAAAACTCGCACCACCCTGGAGATCCCCAACCTTATCGAGATCCAGACGAAGTCCTTCAAATGGTTCCTTGAGGAAGGTCTTGCGGAGGTTCTCCGCGACGTATCTCCCATCGTGGATTTTTCGGGTAACCTTTCTATCGAGTTCATTTCCTTCTCGATAGACTCGAAGCCCAAGTATCCCGTAGAGGAGTGCAAGGAGAGGGACGTTAACTACGCCGCACCTCTCAAGGTCAACGTCCGCCTTACCAACAAGCTGACGGGCGAGGTCAAGCAGACCGACATCTACATGGGTGACTTCCCGATAATGACGGAGAAGGGTACTTTCGTTATCAACGGCGCGGAGCGTGTTATTGTTTCACAGCTCATCCGTTCCCCCGGAATGTACTATGCCTCCGATATAGACAAGGCAGGCAAGAAGACCTTTACCGCCACCGTTATTCCTTACCGCGGTGCATGGCTTGAGTACGAGGTCGACAGCAATAACGTTATTTGGGTACGTATAGATAAGAACCGCAAGCTTCCTCTTACTATGTTCATCCGCGCGCTCGGTATTTCCGTAAATCCCGAAACGGGACTTATGGAGTCCACCATCAACACCGCGGACGATATGGTCGAGATGTTCGGTGACAGTGTATATCTGCGTGCAACGCTTGAAAAGGACGAGTCCGAAAATCTGGCACTTGGCAAGAGCTCGGGCGCGGCTATCGAGTCCCTGCGCGAGATCTACCGCAAGCTCCGCCCCAGCGAGCCCGTGCAGACCGACGCGGCTCTTACTCTGCTCAATAACTTCTTCTTTGACCCTAAGAGATACGATATCGCTCCCGTTGGACGCTATAAGTACGACAAGAAGCTCTCTATCGCCGCAAGGATCAAGAACCACCGCATAGCAAGCGACATCGTAAGCCCCATTACGGGCGAGGTCCTCTTTGAGGCAGGTCACGTTCTCAGCTTCGACGATGCTATGCAGGTCGAGTATGCCGCTGTCAACGAGGTAGTTATCACTCTCGACAACGGCGAAAACATCAAGGTATTCTCCAACAATACCTGCTGGCCCGAAAAGATCATCGGCGACGATCTTTCCGATTGCGGTGTGCGCGAGAAGGTCCGCACCTCCGTTCTTCTTTCCATTATGGAGGAGTGCGGCGGCGATATGGATGCCGTCAAGGCGGCTGTTAAGAGCCGTATGGCAGAGCTTTGCCCCAAGCACATCACCCGTGACGATATATTTGCAACCATTAACTATCTCTTCACTCTCACTAACGATGTGGGAAGCGTTGACGATATCGACCATCTCGGCAACCGCCGCATCCGTTCCGTGGGCGAGCAGCTTCAGAACCAGATGCGCATCGGCTTCTCCCGTATGGATAAGATAATCCGCGAGCGTATGACCACTCAGGATAGCGAAAAGCTCACTCCTCAGGCGCTTATCAACATTCGCCCCGTAGCAACCGTTATCCGCGAGTTCTTCGGCTCGTCCCAGCTCTCTCAGTTTATGGATCAGTCCAACCCTCTGGCGGAGCTTACCCACAAGCGCCGTCTGTCAGCTCTCGGTCCCGGCGGTCTTTCCCGTGACCGTGCATCCTTCGACGTCCGTGACGTACACTATACCCACTACGGCAGAATGTGTCCCATCGAGACTCCTGAAGGACCTAACATCGGTCTTATCTCCTATCTCGCTACCTACGCGCGTATCAGCGATTACGGCTTCATCGAGGCTCCCTACCGCAAGGTCGACCGCGCAACGGGCAAGGTAACGGACGAGGTCGTTTATATGACCGCGGACGAGGAGGACAACTACATCATCGCTCAGGCTAACGAGGCACTTGACGAAGAGGGAAGATTCGTAAACGCCAAGGTAACGGCAAGAGATAAGAACGAGTTTATCGAGGTCGACTCCTCCGTTATCGATTATATGGACGTATCTCCCAAGATGGTAGTTTCCGCCGCCACCGCAATGATCCCCTTCCTTGAGAACGACGATAACTCCCGTGCACTCATGGGCTCGAACATGCAGAAGCAGGCAGTTCCGCTTATGGTAACGGATTCCCCCATCGTCGGTACGGGTATGGAATATAAGGTAGCTAAGGACTCGGGCGTCGTCGTTCTTGCAAGGAATGCGGGCGTCGTTGAGCACGTAGAGACCGCAAAGATAGTCGTTCGCTGCGAGGATGGCAGACACGACGTTTACGAGCTTATCAAGTTCAAGCGTACCAACCAGGGCACGTGCTGCAACCAGCGCCCCATCGTAAAGGTTGGCGAGAAGGTAGAAAAGGGACAGGTTATTGCCGACGGTCCCGCAACCTCCAACGGCGAGATAGCTCTCGGTAAGAACGCTCTCATCGGATTTATGACCTGGGAGGGTTATAACTACGAGGACGCAGTTCTTCTTAATGAAAACCTCGTCAGAAATGACGTTTACACCTCACTTCATATCGAAGTATATTCTCACGAGGCGCGCGACACCAAGCTCGGCTCTGAGGAGATCACCCGCGAGATCCAGAACGTAGGCGAGGATGCGCTTCGCAACCTCGATGCTAACGGTATCGTAAAGAAGGGTACCGAGGTACACGCAGGAGATATCCTTGTAGGTAAGATCACTCCTAAGGGAGAGACTGACCTTACCGCCGAGGAAAGACTGCTCCGCGCTATCTTCGGTGAAAAGACTCGCGAGACCAGAGATACCTCTCTGCGTCTGCCCCACGGCGAGTCGGGAATCGTCGTTGACGTTCGCGTGTTCTCGCACGAGCAGGGCGACGAGCTTCCCACGGGCGTAAACAAGGTAGTTCACGTTTATATCGCGCAGAAGAGAAAGATATCCGTCGGAGATAAGATGGCAGGACGTCACGGTAACAAGGGTGTCGTTTCCCGCATCCTTCCTCCCGAGGATATGCCCTTCCTGCCCGACGGAACTCCCCTTGACATCGTTCTTAACCCTCTGGGCGTTCCTTCCCGTATGAACATCGGTCAGGTTCTTGAGGTCCACCTCGGTATCGCTGCCCGCAAGCTCGGCTGGAAGATTATGACTCCCGTTTTCGACGGTGCAAACGAGCGCGACATTATCGAGTGCATGAAGCAGGCGAATATGTGGCGTGAGGTATTCCCCGGTGAGAACGTTGACGGCAAGGAGACCCGCGAGGTCACCGATCCCGTAACGGGTGAAACGAAGCGTCAGGTAATCGACGGTAAGACCGTTCTTTACGACGGACGCACGGGCGAGCCCTTCGATAACCCCGTAACCGTAGGTATAATGTACTACCTTAAGCTCCACCACCTCGTTGACGATAAGATCCACGCGCGTTCCAACGGTCCGTACTCTCTCGTAACGCAGCAGCCTCTCGGCGGTAAGGCGCAGTTCGGCGGTCAGCGTTTCGGTGAGATGGAGGTTTGGGCGCTTGAGGCATACGGCGCAGCCTACACGCTTCAGGAGATCCTTACCGTTAAGTCCGACGATATCAACGGACGTCGAAAGGCGTACGAGGCTATCATTCAGGGACAGAATATTCCTACTCCCGGTGTTCCCGAGTCCTTCAAGGTTCTCGTTAAGGAGCTTCAGTCGCTCTGTCTTGACATCAAGGTGCTCAACGACGACGGCGAGGAGATCCAGCTCTCCAGCCTTTGCAACGACGACGCTCCTCAGTATCTTAGCCGCAGTGATGCGGAGGCTGTTGACGCTATCGTTGGCAACACCGAGATCACCGACGACATCCACAGAGCGTTCCTTATGGAGGACGAAGACGAGGCTGACGAAGGCGACGAGGGTGAGGAATACGAATACAGCGAAGATGACAGCTACGACGATAGCTTCGATTCGGACGATTATAATTAATTATAAGGAGAACAGCTATGGCAAATAATGAATTCGCTTCCATAAAGATTGGACTGGCATCTCCGGATAAGATAAGAGAATGGTCTTACGGCGAGGTAACGAAGCCCGAGACTATAAACTACCGTACTCTTAAGGCAGAGGTCGGCGGACTTTTCTGCGAGCGCATCTTTGGCCCGACCAAGGACGGCGCGTGTATGTGCGGTAAATACAAGAACTCGCACAATATCCGTGAAAAGATCATCTGCGATAAGTGCGGCGTTGAGGTAACCACCAAGAAGGTTCGCCGTGAGAGAATGGGACACATCGAGCTTGCTACTCCCGTGTCGCACATCTGGTATTTCAAGGCGTCCCCGTCCCGTATGGCTCTCGTGCTTGATATTTCCTCAAAGCAGCTTGAGCAGGTGCTTTACTTCGCCGAGAACATCGTTCTTGATCCCGGTAGCACACCCCTCCAAAAGGGAATGGTGCTTAACGAAAAGCAGTACACCGAGTACCGCGAAATGTACGAGAACGAGTTCCGCGTAGGTATGGGCGCAGAGGCTATCAGAGAGCTTCTTGCAAGCATCAACGTAGACGAGCTTGCCGCTTCCCTCAAGGAGGAGCTTAAGACCACCACGAGTCAGAAGAAGGCTCGTATAATCAAGCGTCTTGAGGTGGTCGAGTCCTTCCGTCGCTCGGGCAACAAGCTTGAGTGGATGGTGCTCGACGTAGTACCCGTTCTTCCCCCCGACATCAGACCTATGGTACAGCTTGACGGCGGAAGATTTGCATCCTCCGACCTTAACGAGCTTTACCGCAGAGTTATCAGCCGTAACAACCGTCTGAAAAAGCTCATAGAGATCCACACCCCCGAGATCGTTATCCGCAACGAGAAGCGTATGCTTCAGGAGGCGGTCGACGCCCTCATCGACAACGGCCGCCGCGGCAAGCCCGTTACGGGCCCGTCCAACCGCGCACTGAAATCTCTCTCCGAGATGCTCCGCGGTAAGCAGGGACGCTTCCGTCAGAACCTTCTCGGTAAGCGTGTTGACTACTCCGGACGTTCCGTTATCGTCGTAGGACCTTCGCTCAAGATCTATCAGTGCGGTCTGCCTAAGGAGATGGCACTTGAGCTCTTCAAGCCCTTCGTTGTTAAGCGCCTCGTTGAAATGGGCAAGGCTATCAACGTCAAGGACGCGCAGAAGAAGATCGATCGCGCTCAGGTAAGCAACGACGAGGTCTGGGACGCACTCGAAAACGTTATCAAGGAGCATCCCGTGCTTCTTAACCGCGCACCTACGCTCCACCGTCTGTCCATTCAGGCGTTTGAGCCCGTGCTCGTAGAGGGCAGAGCAATAAAGCTCCACCCGCTGGTTTGTACCGCATTCAACGCCGACTTCGACGGCGACCAGATGCCTGTACACGTTCCGCTTTCCGCAGAGGCGCAGGCTGAGGCACGCTTCCTTATGCTTTCCGCCAACAACCTTCTGAAGCCTGCCGACGGTAGAGCCGTTACCGTTCCTACTCAGGATATGATCCTCGGCTCCTACTACCTTTCTATCGTAAGGACCGACGAGCCCGGCTGCGGAAGGATCTTCCGTGACGTTGACGAGGCTACTATGGCTTACGCCAACGGTCAGATCGGTCTGCACGCTCCTATCGCCGTGCGTATGAAGAAGGACGGCGAAACGAGAATAATCGGTCTTATCCGTCCCGATATGACCGACGATAAGGAGCAGATCGGCAGAGTAAACACGGGCAAGGATGCCGTTACGCTCGGAAGAATAATCTTTAACAGCAACATTCCGCAGGACCTCGGCTTCGTAGACAGAAGCCGCGACGAGAACAAGTTCGATCTTGAGATCACTTCGATCATCACCAAGAAGGAGCTTGGACAGATCATCAACGCCTGCATTGCAAGACACACCTCCGCAACTACCGCAGAAATGCTTGACGCTATCAAGGAGATGGGCTACAAGTACTCCACCCGCGCTTCCTTCTCCATCTCGGTCTACGATATGACTATCCCCGAGGAAAAGAAGGGACTCGTAAGCGAGGCAGAGGCAGAGGTCGTCAAGATAGGCAAGTACTATGCAAGAGGTCTGCTCTCCGAGGAGGAGAGATACGAAAAGGTCATCGCGCTGTGGAACAAGACCACCGCAGACGTTACCGCGGCTCTCCAGAAGGGCTTCTCCACCTATAACCCGATCAAGATAATGTCTGATTCGGGAGCGCGTGGATCTATCACCCAGATGCGTCAGCTCGCAGGTATGCGCGGACCTATGTTCGCTACCAACGGTAAGACGATGGAGATCCCGATCAAGTCCAACTTCCGCGAGGGAATGAAGATATTCGAGTACTTTATGGGTGCCCGTTCATCCCGTAAGTCCCTTTCCGATACCGCACTTCGTACCGCTGACTCGGGTTACCTTACCCGCCGTCTCGTTGACGTATCTCAGGACGTTATCGTTCGTGAGGAAAAGTGCGATACCCAGACGGGCGCGTACGTACGCGCTATCACCGAGCCCGGTGCTGACAAGCCTATCGAGCCTCTGGCAGACAGACTTGTGGGCAGATACACTCTCGGTGACGTAGTAGACCCCAAGACGGGCGAGGTAATCGTTCCCGACGACACCCTCATGGATGAGAAGATGGCAAAGAAGATCGTTGCCGCAGGTGTCGAGGAGGTCTGCATCAGAACGGTTATCCAGTGTCACGCAAGACACGGTGTGTGCGCTCATTGCTACGGTGCTGACCTTGCCAGCGGCAAGAAGGTAAACGTAGGTGAGGCAGTAGGTATCCTTGCAGCTCAGTCCATCGGTGAGCCCGGTACTCAGCTTACGATGAGAACCTTCCACACGGGTGGTGTTGCAGGCTCGGATATTACGCAGGGTCTTCCCCGCGTTGAGGAGCTGTTTGAGGCAAGAACGCCCAAGAAGCCCGCTATACTCTCCGCAGTTGACGGCGTGGCTCACGTTCAGCCCGACGAGGCTAACCCCAACATTCAGGACGTCATCATCAAGTCCGAGGAAACGGGTGAAAGCTCCAAGTATCAGATTCCCTACGGTCGCCGCATAATCGTTGAGAACGGTTCTGTCGTTAAGCGCGGTGATGCTATCACCGAGGGCTCTAAGGCACCCGCCGACATTATGGCGTATATGGGAGCTGACGCTGTTTACGACTATATCATCAGCGAAATACAGAAGGCTTACCGCGCACAGTCGGTTAACATCAACGATAAGCATATCGAGGTCATCGCTCGTCAGATGACGCGCAAGCGTCGCATCGAGGACAGCGGCGACACCAACCTTCTCCTTGGCTCTCTCGTTTCCATCAACGAATACGAGGACGAGAACGCAGAGATCCGTGCAAGGATCGCCGCAGGCGAGGAGGGACTTAAGGAGGCTGTCGGTATTCCCGTGCTTCTCGGTATATCCAAGGCAGCGCTTCAGACCGATTCCTTCCTGTCCGCCGCGTCCTTCCAGGAAACCACCAAGGTTCTTACCGAGGCGGCTATCAAGGGTAAGGTCGACAACCTGCTCGGTCTTAAGGAGAACGTTATCATCGGTAAGCTGATCCCCGCAGGTACGGGTATGGCTTGCTACAACACCGTTGACGTTATCGGAACTGCTACCGAGGCGGACGCTTCCGCCGAGGGCGATGAAGCAGAAGAGGCAGATGCTACCGTAGACACCGAAAAGGTCGAAGTAGAGGCTTAAATCTGCAAAAAATATAGGGGTGCGCCGCATTTTTGCGCGGCGCACCCCCGTATTGCGTAAGATATATGTACAAAATCGACACAAACGCCAAAAAATGACGGCGAGTTTTGTGCAAAAGGTAGAAAATTTATCTCGAAGTTTGTGATTATTGACAAATTAACGGGAAAATGATATAATAGTATGAAATTTGCCGCGATAACGACGTGCGTTTTTGAGGCAAATAGAGAAAAACAGCATCACGGCGCGCCAAGTGCTGTGTTCTGTATATAAGCAAATACGAAAAGAAGGAGGAAAAGAAGAGGAATGCCAACCTTTAACCAGCTTGTCAGACAGGGCCGCTCCGATAAGGTTTATAAGTCGAAGTCTCCCGTACTTCAGAAGGGCTTTAACACCATCAACAATGCAGCCACCGATCTGCCTTCACCCCAGAAGCGCGGCGTTTGCACCAAGGTAACCACTACCAGCCCTAAGAAGCCTAACTCTGCACTTCGTAAGATCGCAAGAGTTCGTCTTACCAATGGTCTTGAGGCAACGACCTACATTCCCGGTGAGGGACACAATTTGCAGGAACACTCCGTAGTTCTCATCAGAGGCGGAAGAGTGCGCGATCTGCCTGGTGTACGTTACCACATCATCCGTGGTACGCTTGACGCTCAGGGAGTTGCAGCCCGCAAGCAAGCCCGTTCCAAGTATGGAACAAAAGTTCCGAAGGCTTCTAAGAAGTAATTTCGGAAAAAGGTATGCAGCATACTTTTAAGCTTGTCACGGATTTCCGTTTTGTTTATATACAGGGAAAACGCGGCTCGCGCCAACAGGAGATATGCTTTTGAGTACCTATGATTTCATTCAAAATTAATGAAGGAGGGAAGTACAGTGCCGAGAAGAGGTCGTATATCCAAGAGAGATGTTCTGCCGGATCCGCTTTACAAGTCTAAGCTTGTTACCAAGCTTATCAACAACGTAATGCTCGACGGCAAGAAGGGAGTCGCCCAGAAGATCGTTTACGACGCATTTGCAAGCGTTGAGGCGAAGACTGGTAAGAATGGACTCGAAGCTTTTGTTGAAGCTCTTGAAAACGTAATGCCCGTACTTGAGGTTAAGGCTCGCCGTGTAGGTGGATCTACCTATCAGGTACCGCTGGAGGTAAGAGCAGAAAGACGTCAGACTCTGGGTCTTCGCTGGATGGTAACTTTTGCCAGAAAGCGCGGCGAGCGTACCATGGCAGACCGTCTTGCAGCCGAGATCATCGATGCAACGAACAATGCCGGTGGAGCGTTCAAGAAGAAGGAAGAGACTCACCGTATGGCAGAGGCAAACAAGGCGTTTGCACATTACAGATATTAATTTGCTAACAGCAAGTTTATCTTTTTAAGTAGAAAAAAATAAGGAGACCTAAAATCTATGCCAAGAGAATATTCGCTTGAGTGTACTCGAAATATCGGTATCATGGCACACATAGATGCTGGAAAAACCACAACGAGCGAAAGAATTTTGTTCTATACGGGTGTCAACCACAAGCTTGGTGAGACACACGACGGCGATGCCACGATGGACTGGATGGAGCAGGAGAAGGAAAGGGGAATAACCATTACCTCTGCCGCTACCACCTGTCATTGGAAGGGCAATCGCATAAACATCATTGATACCCCCGGTCACGTTGACTTTACCGTGGAGGTAGAGCGTTCGCTCAGAGTTCTTGACGGTGCAGTTGCAGTATTTTGCGCAAAGGGAGGCGTTGAGCCTCAGTCTGAAACCGTTTGGAGACAGGCTACCAAGTACAGCGTACCCCGTCTTGCCTATGTCAATAAAATGGATATAACCGGTGCGGATTTCTATCGTGTTGTAGATATGATGAAGGAACGCTTGGGAGCCAACGCAGTTCCGATTCAGCTTCCTATAGGCAAAGAGGACGGTTTCCGCGGTATCATTGACCTTATGAACATGGAGGCCGACGTTTACTACAACGATAACGGTACCGACATGAGAATCGAGCCCATCCCCGAGGATATGCTCGATGAGGCTAAGCTTTACCGTGAAGCTATGATAGAGGCAGCCGCAGAGGTAGACGACGTCCTTATGGACAAGTACCTCGAGGGTGAGGAGATCACTAACGATGAATTGAGAGCAGCTATTCGTAAGGCAACTATCCAGAACCACATGGTTCCCGTAGTTTGCGGAACGTCCTTCAAGAACAAGGGCGTACAGAAGCTGCTTGACGCTATCGTTGATTATCTGCCTTCTCCCGTTGACGTTCCTAACATCACGGGTATTGACCCCGACACAGGCGACGAGGACAGCCGTCCTTCCAGCGACGAAGCTCCGTTTGCAGCTCTTGCATTCAAGATCGCAACCGACCCCTTCGTTGGAAAGCTCTGCTTCTTCCGCGTGTATTCGGGATCTATCCATGCAGGCGATACCGTTTGGAACGCCAGCAAGGGTAAAAAGGAAAGAATGGGAAGAATCGTTCAGATGCACGCAAACTCCCGTAAGGATATCGACGTTGTTTACGCGGGCGATATCGCAGCGGTCGTTTCCGTAAAGAACACCGGTACAGGTGATTCTCTCTGCGACGAGAAGAACCCCATTATTCTTGAATCTATGGAATTCCCCGAGCCTGTTATCAGAGTTGCTATCGAGCCCAAGACCCGTGCGGGACTTGAGAAGATGGGCATAGCTCTTGCAAAGCTGGCTGAGGAGGATCCCACCTTCCGCACCTACACTGACGATGACACGGGTCAGACCATCATCGCAGGTATGGGCGAGCTTCACCTTGAGATCATCGTTGACAGACTTCTGCGCGAGTTTAAGGTCGAGGCTAATATAGGCGCACCTCAGGTCGCTTACAAGGAGACTATCCGTCAGAGAGTCGACCACGAGTGCAAGTACAAAAAGCAGTCCGGCGGTTCCGGTCAGTACGCTCACGTTAAGATTATACTTGAGCCTAACGAGCCCGGCGCAGGCTACGAATTTGTAAACTCTGTTACCGGTGGCGCAGTTCCGAAGGAATTCATCGAGCCTGTAAATCAGGGCATCCAGAGCGCAATGCAGTGCGGTGTTCTCGCAGGCTACAACGTAGTTGACGTAAAGGCAACCCTTTACGATGGCTCTTATCACGAGGTTGACTCCTCTGAAATGGCATTCAAGATCGCCGGCTCTATGGCGTTCAAGGAGGCTATGAGAAAGGCAGAGCCCGTTCTCACCGAGCCTATTATGAAGGTTACTACCATTACGCCCAACGATTACCTCGGAGACGTTATTGGTGACTTTAACTCTCGCCGCGGCGCAATTCAGTCGATGACCGACGACGGCAAGGGTACTACCGAGATCATCGCAGACGTTCCGCTGTCCGAGATGTTCGGATACGCGACCGACCTGCGCTCCAAGTCTCAGGGACGTGCGCTCTATTCTATGGAGCCGCACAACTTTGCTCAGGTTCCCAAGAGCATTCAGGAGGGCATCGTTACCTCCCGTTCC
This sequence comes from Clostridia bacterium, assembly GCA_017522125.1. GTDB lineage: Bacteria > Bacillota > Clostridia > Oscillospirales > CAG-272 > CAG-390. Next base: position 36,508 of record JAFXAC010000056.1, read on the forward strand.
AAAGCAAACTGATCGTTTGTTTAATTAAAAATTAAAAAATAAAATTTATATGGAGGAAATTCCAAATGGCAAAGGCTAAATTTGAAAGAACAAAACCCCACGTTAACATTGGTACCATCGGTCACGTTGACCATGGTAAGACCACCACTACCGCTGCTATCACCAA
>JAFXAC010000004.1 GCA_017522125.1 Clostridia bacterium
GCCCTTGCAAGGTCAGCCTGCGTAAGCCCCTTTTCCTGACGAAATCGCTTTATATTTTTACCTATATCGACCATTAAAATCCTTCCTTAAAATCCAAAAAACGCCAAAATAAAATCCCTACAAAACAATTATACTCAAATATTGAGTAAATGTCAATACTCAATTTATGAGTGTGATAAGATTTTTACAGTACAGCGTATAGGGAGGGCAATATGAACTATCGCACGAGAATGAGAGCGTTAAGGGAGGATAACGACCTTACACAGAAGCAGGTCGGCGCAATACTGAACAAATCCCAGCAGGGCTACAGTCACATCGAGGACGGACGCGCCGAGCTGAGGATAGACGACCTTATAACGCTTTGCCGCTTTTACGGCGTAAGCGCAGACTATTTTATCGGACTGTCCAATGAAAAAAATTAAAAGCGGAAGAAACGCGAGTTTCTTCCGCTTTTTTCCTTAATATTTGCCGCAAGGCAAATACATCATACGCGCTGCGCGCGTATATCATGCGCGAAGCGTATATCATATTTGGCGAAGCCAAATACATCATTGTGAAAACGCTGTGCGTTTTCACTCCTCTTCCACTATCTCGTCGCCCTTTGCATAGGGGAGCTTTATAGTCTGTGTCGGGTCGGCGGGGATATGCGTATGCACTCTCATCTCGTAATGCAGACGCGTGTCGACGAAATAAAGCTCGTGCATACTGCCCGACGCCATTACCTTATAATGGCTCTTTGAGGTGGGCCAGAAGCATACCGTGGGGTCTATCCTATCGTAAACGCCCGTGGTACAGCCGTCAAATCCGTGGTGCGACACCTGCACGATATCGCTCTTCAGCGCCTTCGTGTATCTTTCGCAAAGCACCCTTGACGCGGCGTAACGCGCGTCACCGAGGAAGGTGACCGTCTGTCCGCCGATGGCAAGTCTTACGACCGCGGAGGTGTCGTTGTAGTAGTGAACTATTTCGGGGAAATGGTCGTCCTGCGTGTAGAAAACGTCAACGCGGACGTTCCTTATATAAAACTTCATTCCGGTATGAATGATATACTTCTTCATATCGGGGAAAAGCTCGGGTATCTCGTTGAAATGAACGTGGGGAAGCGGCGGGTCGTAGGCGTTGTAAACACACGCGCGCGAGGCTACGTTGCAGTATATTGCCTCAAGCTCGACCTCGTCCCTATGCTCGCGGCAGAACCTCACGAAATTTGCCGTGTGGTCCCAGTGCATATGCGTAAGTATCCACGCGGCAACGCGGATCTTTCCACCCTCGTCGCGCGTAAGGCGCTTCATAGCGCGGTAGAACTTTTCATAGTCCTCTGCCTTATCGCCGCCGCCGTCAACGACGATGAACGAGCCGTCCTCAAGCGTAAGGAAATATCCGCTTCCGAAATTGCCCTCCTTGTACGCCATACCGAGCTGTGTCATATAGCAATCGCCCTTCTTTTCGGTGGGTATCGGCTCAAGCGAGGGGAGATTATATCCGCCGTCAAGGCAAGTAACTACGCGGATAGCGCACTCAAAGGGAACGAAATAGGTATGTATCTTGCCCTTTTTCGAGGTGTAGGTGGCAGAAACGTTGCCCTCGATATCGTTTTCATCGTAAAGCGAGAAGCCCTCGCCCTCAAGCTTTTTTCTGTACGCTAAAAAATCCTCAAGCGTCGCGTCGGGGTAGTACGCAAGCAGGTGTCCTGCATTCTGGTCGTTGATATAGCCTACCTTGAGCGCGGGCTCGGGGAAATCGACGTACCAGCCGTCAAACGCGCAAACGCATCTTTCGGGCACGTCAGCACCCTCGGTGATATGGCGAATGACCTCGTCGACCGCAAGCTCCGTCGTGGTATCGTTCCAGCCCGTAACGACGAGCCTTTTGCCGATAAGGGCGTATCCGTACTCGTTGTAGGCAAGGCTGCCAAGAAACTCGGCAGTTTCCTTTTCGTTCGTTTTGCCGACGAGAACGAGCTCCTCCTTGCCGCAGATATCAACGGTTATGGGCGTTTCCACCTCGCGTTCTGCCATGGCGGCAACTATCTTCTGTGCGCAAAGCACCTCAAAATCCACCCTGTCCTTGCCGCCGCCAACTTCCTTGGCAACGTCGTCAAGACCGTATCTGTACGCTATGGAATAGCCGTTTTTTATAAGCTCGAAAACGTTCATTTTATTCCCCTTTCCCTGCGGTGAGTTTTATTATCAGGTCGATATCGTCGGGCTGTACCTTTGCCTCGTGGGCGGCACGGCAACGGCGTATCTCGCCGCATTTTTGGCATTTATGGATAATTACGTAGCCCTTTTTTGCATCGGGCTCGGTGCGTATCGGCTCAAGCGCGCCGCCGCATTCGCACAGGCGGTCACCCGGATTTATATCAATATGCACCGACCAAAGGCAAAACGGGCAATGATTTCTTGAAGTATATCCAAGCGGCTCGACCTCACGTCCGCAATGCGCGCAAATGAAGCCGCTATCGTTTTTTGAAAATCTTTTTGTGTCAAGTCCCATTTTTACTCCGAAATTTCAAAAAAGCTCTTTAAGTTTTTCGCGTTTTGTAGTATAATGATTACGTATATGTAATTATAACACCAAAAGCACCGAAAGGCAAGAGTTTTTTTGAAGGGAGAGAGATAAAATGAACGAAAAAAGGTTGCCCGAGCTATTAGCTCCCGCAGGCTCTCCCGCCGCGCTTCGCGCCGCACTCCGTGCAGGCGCGGACGCAGTTTATCTCGGCGCGGGCGCGTTTAACGCACGCGTCAATGCAAAGAACTTCACCCTTGAGGCTCTGCCCGACGCGGTAGCCGAGGCGCACGAGGCGGGCGCGAAGCTATACCTCACCCTCAACACCCTCGTTTACGACCGAGAGATGCGCGATTGGCTTGCCACCGCAGAGGCGGCGTACCTTGCGGGCGTGGACGCGCTCATCGTCGCTGACCTCGGCGGTGCTATGGCGCTTCGCCGCACCTTCCCCGACCTGCCCCTGCACGCAAGCACGCAAATGTCGGGACACAATCTTGCCGCCGCGCACCGACTTGCCGCGCTCGGATTTGAGCGAATGGTGCTTGCGCGCGAGCTGTCGGCTAAAAACATAGCCGAATTTTGCAAAAATTCGCCCATCGAGGCAGAGGTATTCGTCCACGGCGCGCTGTGCGTTTGCCATTCGGGACAATGCCTGTTCTCCTCGATAGTAGGCGGTCGCTCGGGCAACCGCGGCGAGTGCGCACAGCCCTGCCGTCTGCCATACTCTACGCCGCTTGGCAAGGGCTATCCCTTGAGCCTTAAGGACCTCTCCCTTGCCGCGCACCTGCCAAGCCTTATCGACGCGGGCGTCGCGTCGCTTAAAATAGAGGGCAGAATGAAAGCCCCCGAATACGTTGCGACCGTAACGAGCGTGTGGCGCACGCTGCTTGACGAGCGCCGCGCCGCCACCGAGCGCGAGCTTCGCTACCTTGCGGACGTTTTCTCCCGTTCGGGCTTTACCGACGCTTACTACACCGATACCATCTCGCGCAGGATGCTCGGCGTGCGCACGGACTCGGACAAGGCAAAAAGCGGCGCGTCGGGCAACGCAAAAACGAAAGCTGTAACGCGCGCGCCCCTGCCCACCCGTGCCGACGGCGGCTCACGCGCCGCCGCGTACGAAAGGCACGCGCCCGAGGGCAGGCGCAAGCTCATAAGGACCGCGTATTTTTCCTCGCCCCGACAGTACACGTCGGCGGCACGGGACTTTTTCGACCTTGCCTTTATCCCCGTCGAGCTTCACGGCGCGGCGGCGCGTGGGGGCGTGCGCTTTGACGGCGTGGCTCTGCCCCCCGTTATCCCCGACAGCGAAAGAGCCGAGGTGAAGAGCCTTCTCCTCGCCGCCAAGCGCGCGGGCGCGACGCACGCGCTCGTCGGTAACGTCGGACACCTCGACCTTGCCACCGAGGTCGGGCTTATCCCGCACGGCGACTTCCGCCTTAACGTGTGCAACGCGGAGTCCGCCGCGGCTGTAGAAAAGCTCGGCTTTGCCGATTTTATCCTCTCGCCCGAGCTTACACTTCCGCGCATACGCGATATCGGCGGTGACAGCCGCGTGATAGTTTACGGCAGACTTCCGCTTATGATAACCGAAAAATGCGTGGGCAAGGAATGCGGCTCGTGCCGCGATTGCGAGCTCGGCAAGGCTTGCCTTACCGACCGAATGGGCAAAAAATTCCCCGTTTTGCGCGTTTTCCGCCACCGTTCGATGATAGTGAACTGCCTGCCGACCTATATGGGCGACTGCAACGCGGAGCTTCGCGCCGCGGGCATCGCGGGCGAGCATTATATCTTCACCGTCGAATCGCCGCGCGAGGTCGACCGCGTGATAATCGCACGCATGAAAAACGCCCCCATCGGCGCTTGCCGACGCATCGCCAAAAAATAAAGGAACGAAAAATGAAAACTCTTAAAAAATTCACGGACGGACTTGCCATCTGCCTTGCCGTCCTCGCCCTTATATTCGTGCTGACGAATTATCTCGGCTTTGACTTTAAGGCATACGATGAAAAATACAGCGAGGACGCCCTGCTCGAAAAGGAAGAGGAGGACGCAAAGCTCCCCGAGGAGCAGCGCGAGGAGGTACTCTCAAAAATCGAGTATTTCTTCCGTCAATCGCCCGAAAGCAAGGATTATTTCCTGCTTGCCGTCCTGCTTCTGATCTCGGGCGGACTCGGCTTTCTGTTGCGCCGCTTCAGTGGCATCTCGCTTGTGCTTTCAACACTCCCCATCTGCTACGCCCTGACGCTGTTTGACGCGGAAAAGCTGATAAAATATCCGCTTACCGTCATAACATTTTCGCTCTCGCACTGCGTCGGAGCCATCGTCTTTGCCGCGGCGGAGTGCCGCCGCCGTCCGACGCTCGGCTGTCCCGTGGGCGGCATAGCCTGCGGAGTCCTTGCCGCCGTCGGCGGTGTATATTCCCTTTATCTGCAAAACATCGTCAGCGCAACGTCGGGATACGTGCATTTTCTTGACGAGGCGGGCGTTACCGTTCCGCGCGATATGCTCCCTATTAAAAACGTCGTTGAGTCGCTTTATTTCCGCGTTACGCGCGGCGACGTCGAGGCGGCGAATAATATGATATCCAATTTCCGCGACGACCTCGTTGACAATATGGGCGCGCGCCTTGTCTACGGCACGGTAAACACGCTTGAAACCACCGATTACAAGCGTCTTGTGCTCGTGCTGTTTGCCGCCGCGGTGCTGTCGCTTGCATTCGTAATTTTGCGCAAGCGCACCCTTGCCGCCATAGTTGCCGCAGTCCCTGCGGTATACGCGTTTATGCTCCTTCTGCTTGGCAAGATATCCACCCTCACGCTCCCCATCGTGTTGCTTACGCTCGTTATGGCAATAGCCGTCGGCGCGTACCGTGAAGCCGAGGGCGAGCCGCCCGTGTCCGAGCTTGAGCGCGAGGAATACGAGGCTTTCATCGCCGAGGAAGAGAAAGACTCGCCCGCCGCCGAGCCCGACGGGGACGAGATATTCTATAACTGAGCGTTTTATTTTTAACAAATTCCGTATTTTTCCGAAATAACCTGAAACTTTTTTGAATGTCCGCCAAAAAGGCGGACATTTTTCATCAAAATCTCTTTACTTTTGCAATAAAAAGTGATATTATATAGGGTGGGTGTGAAGAAAGTCTTCATATCTAATTAAAATAGGTTTTTAAAAAACAAAATATAAAACGGAGGAACAAAAAAACATGGCTATCAAGCGTCAAAAGATTTCCATGGACGGTAACACCGCCGCCGCGCACGTTTCGTACGCGTTTACCGAGGTTGCCGCAATCTACCCCATTACCCCTTCCAGCCCCATGGCTGAGATCACCGACACCTGGTCCGCAGTTGACAAGAACCTTCTTGGCAAGCCCGCACGCAACATTTTCGGCGAGCGCGTTCAGGTTATGGAGATGCAGTCCGAGGCAGGTGCCGCAGGTGCAGTCCACGGCTCTCTCGCAGCAGGTGCGCTTACCACCACCTACACCGCTTCTCAGGGACTTCTCCTTATGATCCCCAACATGTACAAGATCGCCGGCGAGCTTCTTCCCGGTGTTATCCACGTTTCCGCGCGTTGCGTAGCTTCCCACGCGCTGAACATCTTCGGTGACCACTCCGACGTTTACGCCTGCCGCCAGACCGGTTACGCTATGATGGCTGAGACCAACCAGCAGGAGATCATGGACCTCGGCGCAGTTGCTCACCTTGCTTCCATCAAGGGCAGAGTTCCCGTTCTCAACTTCTTCGACGGCTTCCGTACCTCTCACGAGATCCAGAAGATCGAGGCTTGGGATATCGAGGACCTCAAGGAAATGGTTGATTGGGATTCCATCAACGCTTTCCGCGCTCGCTCCATCAACCCCGAGCATCCCGTGCTCCGCGGCTCCGCTGAGAACGGTGACATCTTCTTCCAGCACCGCGAGGCTTGCAATACCTACTACAACAACTTCCCCGCTATCGTCGAGGAGTATATGGACAAGGTAAATGCAAAGCTCGGCACCAACTACAAGCTCTTCAACTACTACGGCGCTCCCGACGCTGACCGCGTTATCAACGCTATGGGCTCCGTTTGCGACGTTGCAGAGGAAGTTATCGACTACATGAACGCTCACGGCGAAAAGGTTGGTCTTGTAAAGGTAAGACTTTACCGTCCCTTCCGCGCTGACAAGCTCATCGAGGCTATCCCCGCAACCGTTAAGTCCATCGCAGTTCTTGACAGAACCAAAGAGCCCGGCTCTCTCGGCGAGCCCCTCTACCTTGACGTTGTTACCTCCCTTGCACAGAGCGGCAAGACGGGCATCAAGGTCGTTGGCGGACGTTACGGTCTCGGCTCTAAGGACACCACTCCCGCTTCCATCTTCGCAGTTTACGAGAACCTTAATGCAGCTGCTCCCAAGAACAGCTTCACCATCGGCATCGTTGACGACGTAACCGGTCTTTCCCTTGAGGAGAAGCCCTGCCCCGACACCGCTGCCGCAGGTACCGTTTCCTGCAAGTTCTGGGGTCTTGGCGGCGACGGAACCGTTGGTGCAAACAAGAACTCCATCAAGATCATCGGTGACCACACCGACAAGAACATTCAGGCATACTTCCAGTATGACTCCAAGAAGACTCTTGGTATCACCATCTCGCACCTGCGCTTCGGTGATGCTCCCATCAAGAGCCCCTACTACATCAACAAGGCTGACTTCGTTGCTTGCCACAACAAGTCCTACCTCAACAAGTACGATATGGTTCAGGACGTTAAGCCCGGCGGCACGTTCCTGCTTGACTGCAACTGGTCGGTAGACGAGCTTGACGCTCACCTTCCCTCCGCTGTTAAGCAGTACATCGCAAAGAACAACATTAACTTCTACATAATCGACGGTACGGGTATCGCCCTCAACCGCATCGGTAACGGTAAGGTTAAGAACACCGTTCTTCAGTCCGCATTCTTCTCCCTCGCAGGCATTCTTCCCAAGGAAGACGCTATCGAGTACATGAAGAAGATGGCATACAAGTCCTACATCA
>JAFXAC010000005.1 GCA_017522125.1 Clostridia bacterium
CATCTATGGTGGTTTCTAACTACTCTATACTGCTTTTGCTCAAATACTGAATGATTGTATAGAAAAAGTTAGCCAATTAAACAAATTCCAATTTGTCGAGCAGAACAGCGTTGAATGTTGGTGTGATCTTGGTGCAAATTTGGTGCAACACTTTATGCGACGATACTCACGATACTCACGATATTCACGATATCGCACGAAAACACACGATAAATGCACGATATCACACGATATTTAACGATATTCACGATATTCACGATATTCACGATATCAAACGGTATTGCTAAAACTCGAAGAGATAATTTCTTATCTTACGGAGCATTCAAAACCCCCGAAGCCATCACGGTGTTCGGGGTTTTCTTTTTGCCTTTAGCTTCGCTTTAACGTAAATAATTTTAAAGGACTATGACACCTGAAGCGCCATAGTCCTTTTCTTATAGATGCTTTTGCATAAATTTTATGTACTGCAGGGCGAATTTTTCTTTTGATCTTTCGGTTTTAAAGTATCGCTTGCCCTTTCCGAGAGGTCTGATATCTTCTATCGTTGTGCCTTCCTTGTCATATTCGTAGATCCCGTATTCGTCAAATATTTTAAACCTTAAGGATTCAAATTTTGCATAATCCTCGGTCGAATATATATCGGGCGAGATCCATAAACGCTTTAGCTTTGGTACGTTGATTAAATCGTCAATATTTTCGTCCCGCGGAGCAACTCCCGATATGACCAAGCTGTCGAGATTGGGCATTTCTTTTAAGAATGAAAAAGTAGGAACAATGGTATTGCAGATTTGGGAGGTGTGGATGAGTAAGCATAAATGCCTTAATTTATCCGCCTTTTTGATTTCTGCTATTTCGGGAGGAGTAGCACCAAGTTGAATTTCCAAAACGTCAAGCTCGGGCGTTTTTTCCACGTCCCAAAGAACGGCTTTCGCTCCGAGTTCAATGCATACGGTCTGTAGCCGAGACAGCTTTTCGAGCGAGGAATAATTTATAGGCCTATTACCGCGTATCCAAATCGTTTTAGCGTTAGCGGGCATTTTGTCAACGACGGCATTTAATTCTTCCGTGCTCTTGACCGTAATAACGAACGTTTCTTTGCTTGAAAAATCATTAGTGTAATGGCTGTCCCCAAAATAAAAGCCAACGTCGTGTTTAAAATGGGGGCAATCCTTACATTTATGGGAGTACTCCGCGTATTTGTCCCACACGCACCCCTTCAAAAAGCCTTGGTTAAAAAATTCTTCCGTGCAATTAACGGCTTCTCTGTTTTCGGGAGAGCAATACAGCTTGTAAGTATAAAAGGTCAGCGAATCACAAAAGGCAATATCGTAAAACTTGTTATCCATTATGCACCTCGCGCGCAAGAGCGTTTTTCAAATAAATTATACCATAAATTACTTGAAATTTCAAGTTTACTCAACCTGCTTCGACAGAGCTTTTTGTTTCACAATATGGGATATTTTGTAAACAATCACCCGCGTCTGTTGACTTTTGGCTAATCACATGGTATAATTCAACTGTTATATAAGCTTTATTTAGGAGGTTGTATATGAAAAAGATAGTTGCTGCTTTGCTTGTTTGTATTGTATGCTTGCTCGCCCTTTCGGGCTGCGGCAGTAAGTACGGAGAGGAAGATTTTATAGGGAAAACTTCTCTTGAAATTCAAGCGGAGTTTGGCGAGTTTGACTTGGAGGGGGAAAAGTCTTTTCAAGACGGCTTATATAAAAACACCGCCTGCGGATATACCGTAAAGGAAGCACAGGTAGGTTTTTTGGGGACCGATCCCGAAATCCTGATTTTCATTGACTTCGATGAAAACGGTGTAGCCACCGGCTGCCGGGAAGGCTATCGTCCGGGGGGATAATTCCTATTTTCCCAAAATGACCGCTGAATGCCGATATAACAAAAAGCCCTGCCGTGCAGGGCTTTTTGCGTTTTATGGGCAAATGTTTTGCTTTTGGTTATTATATTGAATAAATGGTAAAAGATACGTTTGCTATTATATCGCCTTCTTCTAATTTAGAGCCTCTTTCTCTGATTGTAATATTTATTTCTTTGGGAAGTCGTTCCAAATATCTGCTCAATAGCAGAATTTCTCTTTCAAACTCCCCGCTTGTTGAGTAACTGTTGTTCTTATCATAAACATATTCTATTGTAACATCCGAATCCGCTGTCAGTATGCCGTCATATTCGATATAACAAATATATTGTGGATAATATACCGCATCATCCTTGCACTCGCTATGTCCGAAATAAAAGCGAAAATCATTTGACTCGCTCTGTGTTACTTTATACCCGTGCGAATCTCCAGACGTTATTATATCCTTATAACACCAATATGGAGAATTAGTATCTATTTTTGCAATGTGTAAAGCCTTACTGTAATTATTATTCTCAACTTGTAACGAGGAGCATTTTTCGTTTGTTTTGTTTAATTCAGCGTAAAATATTGCGTTAAAAATAATACTAAACAATAGCACAAAACACAAAGCGGTTATGGTTGGGTGTGGCAATCGCCTTTTTTTACACTTGTCGGCTAACCTTTTATTAATATAATTATAATACAAAAAATAATAAGCAACACATAATATTATCAATGTTGCTATCAAAACAGGTATGACAGAAATGCTTGACATTTTAAGATCTCCTTGTTACAGATTTATAAAGTTTATAAAGTTGTAATAGTACGAACGAGTTACGTATACGCTGTCCTTGTTTTTGAGCGTCAGCTTGAATCTCATTTGAAAAGAAGGACTTATCTTTTTAATGGCATCTTTACGAACTATCGTTGATTTGCTTATCCGCGCAAATTCGTTTGGCGGCAGTTTTCGTTCAAGATTTTCTAATGTCGCGTTTGTTCGGAATGCACCTTCTTGTGTGTGTATAACAATATCTCGCCCCGAACTGTCGATATAAAGTATATCTGATAATTCTATAAAGCATTGGTTTTTTTCGTTGTCAATACCGACGAGCGTTGTGAAATGAAAATTAGCTTCAATAAATTCGTACTCGCCCTGCTCCGATATTTCAAATCCGCCATTTTGAAGCATGGTTGTGATTTTATCTTTCTTGTCGGCTTGACAATGCACTTTGACTTTCATATACTCACTTTTCCTTCTACAAAAGTTATTATTTTTGAACAAAACAATTATAGCAAAAATGCAATTGCAAGTAAACACTTTTTGAATAACTCGCACTTATCTATGTATAACACGCTATATTGTTTGCAGAGCCAGGCGTTGAACGTCGTTTTGCATAAAATGGAATGTTTTGTAAACAATCCGACTCTTTCATTTACTTTTTTATAGATTCGTGATATAATTAAAAAGCAAGAGATTGTAATTGATGGCAAGGAGGGAGCGTTATGGGGACGTACATAGGCACAGCCAAGTTTTTTCAGCTACCATTTAGAAGCATTTTGAGTAAAGGTGCGTTTGCGCCGACTGCTAAGGACGAAACGATAATCAAAGCCTTGGCAAACGCCGACTTGAGCCATATTCAAACTACTAAAACGCCCACGCGCAATGAGCTGAAAATTTTGAACGAGATATTTAAAATAAATCCCGATATTGCATTCAGAGATTATAGCTTATCTTCCGAAAGCGTTGACGTTTCGTACTTATCCCAATTGACTAATTTGAAATCGCTTTGCTTGGATATATGGGGCGAAATAGAAAATATAGACGTCGTAGAAAAATTGGGTTTGCATTACTTATCGCTCAACTGCTTTCATCAAAAGGATTATAGCTTTTTAAGAAACGTCAGCCCGTCCGTTAAGGGCTTGACCGTTGTGCTGGAGGACAAAACGTATAAAATGGATATCAACGACGTTCTTCATATGTCGGAGCTTGAGTCGTTGTCTATTAGAAACGTAAAGACGGGGCTTGATAAATTAAGCGAGCTTAAAAATCTTAAAGAGCTGTATTTAAGGTCTATAGGCATAAAGGATTACGGCTTTTTAAGGGAAATGAACGTGAAAAAGCTCTATCTCAGCTTTCAGGACGTTGCGTATTTTAACACCTTCGGAAGAAACGAAACCATCGAGGAAGTAAGCCTGTGGATGAATAAAAATTTAACGGATCTGAGCTTCTTGCTTCAATTTCCAAGCTTGAAAAGGATCATTATCTCAAATCAGAAGAAGGTAGAAACGATCCCCGACCTGAGAGAACTTTCAAGCCTTGAAGAATTTTATTTTTTGGATAGGGACGCGGAGGAAATAAAAAATCACTGCAATCCCAACGTCAAGGTCTACACGCGCTACAACCCCGCGGATATTAGTTGAAAGGCGAGAGTGTAATAAAATTTACGAAAGCGGGTATATAAATTTGATTTCGTCGGAGTACGTAAAATGATAGCATTTATAACTGTTTCGGGCTTGGGAATATTGATATCCGTACTTGGTGTGATCAATATGACGGGCAATATTTCCTCTATACATTCGTACCACAGGCATCGCGTGACGCAGGAGAATGTAAAGCCATTCGGAAAGCTTGTCGGCTTGGGAACGCTCATTATCGGTCTTTCTATGATAGTGTTCGGTATTCTGTTTTTTATCTTTGAGCAAACGAATATCGAGGCTTTGGCTGTCATCGCCGCGGCTCAATTGGTGGTTAGCCTCATCGTTGGTACGCTCGTTAGCTTCTACGCGATGAAAAAATACAACGGTGGGATTTTTTAATAGTCAATCATCATTTTGATAAATGAGGCTTTAAATATGAATTTCAAAAACAGCTTTCACCCATACGCCATCGTGACCATCATTTTTTGGTCGCTGGCTTACGTGCTGACGCGCCTGACGTTGCAGTATTTTTCTGCATTCTCTTTGGGCTTTATTCGCTATTTCATCGCCTCTGTGACGTGGATAATTATTGCGCTTTTCGTTAAATTAAAGCTGCCGCAGGCGAAGGACATTCCGTGGTTTCTCGCGGCGGGATGCGCGGGCTTTTTCCTCTATATGATCGCGTTCAATCAGGGGCAGGCACACGTTACGTCGGCTACCGCGAGCGTCGTGATAGCCACGGTTCCGCTGATCACCGCGCTGCTTGCACGAGTGGTTTACCGCGAAAGACTAAAGGTGTTTCAATGGTTCGCGGTTTTTATTGAATTCGTCGGTGTCGCAGTTTTGACGCTGATGAACGGCGCGTTTTCGCTCAATTCGGGGCTTTTCTGGCTCTTGCTTGCCGCGCTTGCGCTCAGCGTTTATAATCTTTTACAGCGCAAGCTTACTCAAAAATACACGGCTCTCCAAGCCTCTGCATACAGCATTCTTTTTGGAACGTGTATGCTTGCGATCTTCGCGCCCACGGCGGTACGGGAGATGCCGCACGCGCCCGCCGTGCAATACCTTTATCTTGCCGTTTTGGGCGTGTTCACGAGCGCCGTAGCCTACGTCGCGTGGGCTAAAGCCTTCTCCAAAGCCCAAAAGACCTCGCAGGTCAGCAATTATATGTTCGTAACGCCGTTTTTGGCAAGTCTTTTCGGCTTTTTACTTGCGGGGGAGATTCCCGACGACGCAACTATCGTCGGCGGCGGTATTATCCTCGTTGGCGTGTTGACATTCAACTTTGGCGGGAAAATATTTGGGTGCGGCAAAGATGAAAATGATTGATAGGGAAGTGGGGCGCATCGGATTTGCGCCTCACTTTTTTGGAATTTTCTTAAAAATATTGTGAAAATTGTTGAATTTTTATAGGCTAGCAAAAAAATTTTTGAAAAAAACGTGATTTTGTCAAAAAAATATCAAAAAACTATAGATTTTTCAAAAAAAATATAGTATAATAGAGTGGTTTTGAATGTTACTTCAAAGCTATGATGATTTTTGGTTATTTTTAACAGTATATTATAAAAATCAGGAGGAACTTCCAAGTCATGAAGAAAAAATTGACTACTGTCGAATTCCGTGGTACTCCCGAGCAGGAAGCAAAGCTTCTTGAGGTTATCGCAAAGTACGACGGCGTACCCGGCAAGACGATGCCCATCCTGCAGGAGGCGCAGGAGATCTACGGCTATCTTCCCATCGAGGTGCAGCGCATCATCGCTGAGAAGACCGATACCTCTCTCGAAGAGATCTACGGTATCGTAACGTTTTACTCTCAGTTCAAGCTCAACCCCAACGGCGAGGTAGCTATCGCTATCTGCCTCGGTACCGCTTGCTACGTTAAGGGCTCGGGCGATCTGCTCGACGAGTTCACAAAGCAGCTCGGTATCAAAGAGGGGGAAACCAGCGCTGACGGTAAGTACTCTCTTGAGGCAACCCGTTGCATCGGCGCTTGCGGACTTGCTCCCGTTCTTACCGTTAACGGTGAGGTTTACGGACGTCTGACCAAGGCTGACGTTGCAACCATTCTGGCAAAATACAAGGACTGAGCCGAAAGGAATTGTGAAGATGGAAATTAAAACTATACAGGCTCTTAACGAGATCAAAAACGAGTACACCTCTAAGATCAATATGCTCACGGGCGCTGATTTTACAGGCTGCAAATACAAAAGACAGGTGCTTGTCTGCGGCGGTACGGGCTGTACCTCCTCCGGAAGCCCTAAGCTTATAAACATCCTCAAGGAGCGCCTTGCAGAAAAGGGCGTTGCTGACGAGGTTGAGGTAACTATGACGGGCTGCTTCGGTCTTTGCGCACTCGGCCCCATTATGATCGTTTACCCCGAGGGAACCTTCTACAGCAGAGTAGAGGCTGACACCCTTGACGAGATCATTGATTCTCACATTATCGGCGGCACTCCCGTTGAAAAGTACCTCTATCGTGAGGAGGCTGACGGCAACGCTATCGTTCATAAGCTCATGGACACTCGCTTCTACGAGAAGCAGCACCGCGTTGCACTCCGTAACTGCGGACTTGTAAACCCCGAGAAGATCGAGGACTACATAGCGCGCGACGGTTATCAGGCACTTGCAAAGGCTCTTACCGAGATGACTCCCGACGACGTTATCCAGACCGTTCTTGATTCAGGTCTTCGCGGACGCGGCGGCGGCGGATTCCCCACGGGTCTTAAGTGGAAGTTTGCTTGCGCAAATCGCGGCAACGTAAAGAAGTTCGTTGCATGTAACGCTGACGAGGGCGACCCCGGTGCGTTCATGGACCGTTCTATTCTTGAGGGCGACCCCCACGCTATCATTGAGGCTATGGCTCTTGCGGGCTATTCCATCGGTGCTGACGAGGGTTACGTATACGTTCGTGCAGAGTACCCCATAGCTATTCAGAGACTTCAGAAGGCTATCGATCAGGCTCGCGAGGCAGGCATTCTCGGTAACAATATCTTTGGCACGGGCTTCAATTTCGATATGCACATCCGCTTTGGTGCAGGTGCATTCGTTTGCGGCGAGGAAACTGCTCTTATGACCTCTATCGAGGGTCAGCGCGGCGAGCCTCGTCCCCGTCCTCCGTTCCCTGCAGTAAAGGGACTCTTTGGACAGCCCACCGTTCTCAACAACGTTGAGACTTACGCTAATATTCCTCAGATCGTTCTTAAGGGTGCTGCTTGGTTCCAGTCTATGGGAACCGAGAAGTCCAAGGGAACCAAGGTATTCGCTCTCGGCGGCAAGATCACCCACACCGGTCTCGTTGAGGTTCCCATGGGAACTACTCTTCGCGAGGTCGTTGAGGAGATCGGCGGCGGTATCCCCGGCGGTAAGAAGTTCAAGGCTGCTCAGACGGGCGGACCTTCCGGCGGATGCATTCCCGCGCACCTTATCGATACTCCCATCGATTACGATAACCTCATCGCTATCGGCTCTATGATGGGCTCGGGCGGACTTATCGTTATGGATGAGGATAACTGTATGGTCGATATCGCGAAGTTCTTCCTCGAGTTCACCGTTGACGAGTCCTGCGGTAAGTGTACTGCTTGCCGTATCGGTACCAAGCGCCTTCTTGAGATCCTTGATAAGATCATTTCGGGTAACGGCGAGCTGGAAGACCTCGACAGACTTGAGGAGCTTTCCAACTACATCAAGGCAAACTCCCTGTGCGGACTTGGCCAGACTGCTCCCAACCCCGTTCTTTCCACTCTCAAGTACTTCAGAGACGAGTACGTTGCTCACATCGTTGACAAGAGATGTCCCGCGGGCGTATGCAAGAAGCTGCTTCGCTACCGCATCATCGAAGAGAAGTGCCGCGGCTGTACCGCATGCTCCAGAGTATGTCCCGTTGGTGCTATCAGCGGAACCGTCAAGAATCCTCACGTTATCGACACCTCTAAGTGCATAAAGTGCGGCGCTTGTATGGAAAAGTGTAAATTCGACGCAATCGTTAAAGAATAAGGAGGAAGCCACAATGGAAAAAGTTAATGTCAAGATCAATGGCAGAGATTACGCCGTAGATAAGGGTATGACCGTCCTTGAGGCTGCCCGCATCGCAAAAATCGATATCCCCACTCTTTGCTATCTTAAGGATATCAACGAGATCGGCGCTTGCCGTCTGTGCCTTGTTGAAGTATCCGAGGGCGGCAGACCCTACCGTATGGTAACCGCTTGCGTTTATCCCGTAACCGAGGGTATGTCCATTCTCACTGATACTCCCAAGATCCACGCTGCAAGAAAGACCAATCTTGAGCTCGTTCTTTCCAACCACGACAAGAGATGTCTGTCCTGCGTTCGCTCCACCACCTGCGAGCTTCAGAAGCTCTGCAACGAGTATGGTGTAGACGAGGACGCATTCAAGGGCGCAAAGAATCATTACGAGGTCGACACCTCGTCCCCCATCATCCGCGATAACAACAAGTGCATCCTTTGCCGTCGTTGCGTTGCCGCTTGTAAGGTAATGCAGGGCATCGGCGTTATCGGTGCAAACGAGCGCGGATTTGACACCAACATCGGTTGCGCTTTTGACGCAAACCTTGGTGAAGTATCCTGCGTAAACTGCGGTCAGTGTATCGTAGCTTGTCCCGTTGGCGCTATCTACGAGCGCGACGATACCGATAAGGTAAAGGCGGCTATCGCTGATCCCGCAAAGAAGGTATATATCTGTACCGCTCCCTCTGTACGCGCACAGATCGGCGAGTGCTTCGGCTACGAGCCCGGTACTGACGTAGAGGGCAAGATGGTTGCCGCACTCAAGGCTCTCGGCTTTGACGGCGTGTTCGATATGAACCTTACCGCAGACCTTACCATCATTGAGGAGGCTAACGAGCTTCTCGGAAGACTTCAGAACGGCGGCAAGCTGCCTATGATCACCTCTTGCTCTCCCGGATGGATCAAGTACTGCGAGCATTATTTCCCTGATTTCACTGAGAATCTTTCTACCTGCAAGTCTCCTCAGCAGATGTTCGGTGCTCTTATGAAGACCTACTTTGCAGAGAAGGAAGGCATTGATCCTAAGGACATCTTCTTCGTATCCGCTATTCCTTGTACCGCTAAGAAGTTCGAGGTAGGACGCGACGGTCAGTCTGCTTCGGGTTATGCTGACGTAGACGTAGCTATCACCACCCGTGAGGTTGGCAGAATGATCGAGAAGGCGGGCATCAAGTTCCGCGAGCTTGATGATGAAGCTTTCGACAAGCCCTTCGACGTTGGCTCCAGCGCAGGTGCTATCTTCGGCGCAACGGGCGGCGTTATGGAGGCAGCTCTCCGTTACACCGCAGAGGTTCTTATGGGCAAGCCCCTTGAGAAGCCTCTTGAGACTCCCGAGATCCGCCGTCAGGGTAACGATAACGAGTACCGCACCGCATCCTACAAGATCGGCGACGTTACCGTTAACGTTGCTGTTGCTTCGGGTACTAAGGCAGCTAAGGCTCTCCTTAAGGACGTTGAGGCAGGCAAGGTGGACGTACAGTTCATCGAGATCATGGGTTGTCCCGGCGGTTGCGTAAACGGCGGCGGTCAGCCTTATCAGCCCGCATCCGTTCGCAACACCGTTGATCTTCGTGCTCTCCGCGCATCCGTTCTTTACCGCGACGATGCCGAGTGCGATATCCGTGAGTCCCAGAAGAATGCCGCTGTTATGAAGCTTTACGATGAATACTTCGGAAAGCCCAACAGCCACAAGGCACACGAGGTTCTTCACACCCATTACGTAAAGCGCGGCCTTTGGAAATAATTCCTACCGCTGAATAAAAAATTCCCGACGCAGTAATGCATCGGGAATTTTTTATTGCTTCAATATTTCAACGATTGCGCTTTGGTAAGCCTCGGTCTGCTTATACATACCGTTGCCATGCTCGCAACCGTCCAAAATGACAACGCGCGACGGCGTAGGGCAAATATTTGACAGTTCAGCAAGAGCAGATTCCATATTTTCGGTGCTTCCCGCAGTAAAAAGAATGGGGTATTTGCTCTCTCTTACCGTTTTGGTGGCATCAAGCTCGCTCGGTGAGATGCCAAATTCTCTAATAAACCTTTCGGTAGCGTGCTTCTCGACCTTTTCATAGCCTTTTTTGAATGTGTTTTTGCAAACGCTTTTCAAAACGTCAGCAATAGACACGCACGGAGCGTCGGCAATAATATGATTTACGTTCTTCATTTCCATGTTGCATGAGAAAAGAGCGATACCTGCCCCCATACTGAACCCGTGAATGACGATACTGCCGTCGGAGTAGAGGGAATTGACCTTGTCAACCCAAAGGCGAAGATCGGAGCGCTCAAGCGCGCCAAAGGAAATATACTTTCCCTCGCTTATGCCGTGCGCGCGCTGGTAGGGAATTAGAACGTTATACCCGAGCGAACGGTAGAAAAGGGCGGGAAAGGCGCTTTCTCTTTCCGCGTGGCTCTTGTACCCGTGGATAAAGATAATTGTTTTATTGCTGCTATCGCAAGGGTAATATATCGCCTTCAATTTATATCCGTCTGCAGAGCTTATTTCAAAAAGCTCACTTGGTAGCTTCTTGATCTGCTCAAGAGAGCTATGTACGGTATTTATGGTGTCATACCAAGAATCACTCTCGTCAACTCTTGCGTAAGCTCCCTCGATGCTCGACCTGCCGAGGAATTTGTTAAACATTATATTAGCTTTATTTTTTTCAAACATGCTTTACCTCAATCTATAATCAAGTTTTCCATGGATTTTTCACCCGTTACGCGCTCGCCCAAGTGATTTGCCCATTTTTCCGTAAAGAAAGAGAAGTATGATATGCCTTCGGCTCTTCTTTTTCGGTTAAGGCTTGGCAAAAATCCCCACAAAGTAGACGGTATTCCCATAAAAATCAAATAAAGCGGACCTAAAATCAGCGATTGGATAGTGTGACCGCATTCATGCACGAGAAGTCTACGCGATAATTCTTCCATAGTGTATTTGTCTTTTAATTTTTCATAGAAGTATGGCTCTTTGGTGACGAAAACAAACATACCAAGTGACACGCTGGAATTATTATCCCACTCTGTGATGATAGCTCCGTGATAAAAGTAATGCTTTCGCCGAGCGTGTATTAGAAACACAAAAAAGCCTAATACGGATTGAAAAATGCCCCAAGTGCATTGCAATATCCAATATATAATAGATTTCATTGAGTTTTCCTTTCTTCTGCGGTATATCATCAGCCCGCAGGAGAAATGCACCTTCGGTGATGATATGCAAGGGCGGCTCGCCGCCCTTGATGATATACGCCGCACTTCGTGCGTCGATGATATACCAATCCTGCGGATTGGATAAAAATAGCGGCTTCTTGCGAAGCCGCTATTTTTGCCTTAAACGTGATAAAAGGTCAAAAATCGAGGTAAAAGCGAACAAAATGTCAGCTTCAATCTATTGGCTTGGGGTTGTTTGGCAAAGCCTTTCCGTTTTCATCTCTATTTATTGGTATAGCCTTTAGATGAAAATGAATACAGTCGCAAGGACAAACCAAATCTATTTCGTATTTTTCCTTCGAACCGCGATAAGTGAAATTCCCACCACATCGAACAACCTCACACCAAGTATATACCTGTGACATTACTCTCGGACACATTCCCTCTGGGCATTCATATGAAAAGGTAAATTTATCGCCTTTTTCCAAACCAAGTCTGCAATGGGAGGCTTTGCCTTCGGTCGCGGTCAATTCAAATCCCCAATCTTCGACTACCCATTTTTTCATTTATCATTTTCCTTTGCGGTTTTGCAGGATGAAATCAGCATCACTCGAAGCGATGTACATTTGGAAGAAAGCGTTTTGAAAGCCTGATCATCAATATAGTTTGTTCTATGCAAAAGTTCAAGCCAATATCCCGTTTCGCTTGCTTCCTTGAGCGCGATTTCAAATTTCGATATAAAATCCTTTGTGCCTTGTGCGTATTGTGCTTCGTGAATATTTGCACCGATTGAGGTGCCGCTTCTGCCTATTTGATTGGAAATTATCGTTTCGTGATTTGCTTTCAGATATTTAACGAGGTTTATAATATCAACGGAGAAATCCATTGAAAGTTCGACGAGTTTGTTTTCTTTCATAGCTACACCTCCCATCATCGCTATTATACCATAAAATCGGTTGTTTGTCAAATGATGCATCGCCTGCGGCGATATGATGTTTTTCGCTTCGCTCAAAATGATGTTGCTCCACTGCGTTCCGCAATGATGCGATGTTTGCCCAATGTGCCGTCAGGCACGCATCATTAGGCGTAGCCGTATCATTGGCAACGCCAACATCATTTGCCGTAGGCAAACATCATTCAAAAAACGCACCTTTGTCGGTAGACAAAAGTGCGTTTTTGTTGGTGGGCCATCAGGGACTCGAACCCCGGACCGACCGGTTATGAGCCGGTAGCTCTAACCAACTGAGCTAATGGCCCTCAGTTGACCTTAACATTATACTCTATAAGAGTGACTTTGTCAAGCCTTTTTTGAAGAATTTTTGCCAATCTTGAAAAATAAAATTTCTTTTGTTTTTCAAGGCGCATAAAACATCAAAAAACCTTAAAATAAAAATCTTTTTTTACTTTTTTGCCTTGCTTTTTAATTATAATAGTGTTATAATTAATATAAATATTATAATAGGGGAATATGTTGAAAGTTTATTTTTTTAGGCGTAATTCCCATATTTTTCAGTAAAAATTGTTTATGAGGTGGTTCAAATGACTAACAACGGTGCAGATAAGAAGAAGAGTACTCTGCGTGCCGTCACAGCCGAAAGACTTACCGAAATGCTCAAGGATATCGACGTATCCGCAGGCAAGGTAAAGGACGGTGCGTATTCGGCGCGTGCGCGTATTACCGCGCTTTTTGACAGAGGTACCTTCTCCGTGGTCGGTGCTTACATAAACCGCTCGCGCTCATCTAACCCCGACGAGTTTTCGGGCGTTATCTGCGGATACGGTGCGATCGGTGGAAGGCTCGCCTTCGCGTTCGTTCAGGACAGAGCGCGTATGGGCGGAGCATTCGGAAGATACTCCGCTAAAAAGATCATCTCTCTTTATGAGATGGCGCAGAAAAACGGCGCACCCATTATCGGTATTTTCGATTCCGACGGCGTATCGGTCTACGAGGGTGTTCGCGCACTTGCGGGACTCGGAAACACGCTTGGCGCGTCCTCAAGAGCCGCAGGCTCCGTGCCGCGCATCGCGCTTGTTCCTGGCGTTTGCGGCGGAAATATGGCAGTACTTGCATCGGGATTTGATTTTGTCATCAGTACTGCTCCCGGCGAAAAGACGGGAAGCGAGATATATGCAATTTCCCCCTTTATTAACGGCGTTACCGTAACTGCCGAAACGGGCGTTACGTCTTATGAAGCCAAGGACGAGGCGGAGCTTTACGCAGTTGCAAGAAAGCTGCTTGAGTTTTTGCCCGCCAACAATTCCGAGGGAACGCTCGTTTCTGACGGCGACCTTGCCGCAAGCCCCGATATCTCAGGTCTTACGGGCGAGGCGCTCGTTGCGGCACTTGCGGATAATAAAAATTACATAAGGCTTTGGAGCAGATACGCTCCGGGGCTTGCCGCGGGCTTTGCCGTGGTTGGCGGAGTTTCTTGCGCGTTCATCGCCAACGACAGAACGCACAAGAACGGCGCTCTCACCCGCGAGGCGTGCCGTGTTGTAGCGAGGATCGAGAAGTTCGCTGACCGCTTTGGTATTCCGCTGATATCTCTTGTCGACTGCCCCGGCTTTGACACCGAGGAGGTCAATGATGCCGAGTACATTTATGCGGCGGCAGAGCTTATTGACGCAATGCAAAATTCCACCAATGCAAAGATTTCTGCCGTTGTAGGCAAGGCGTACGGCCCCGGATTCGTTTATATGGCGTCCAAGTCTTGCGGCGGCGACATCGCCTTTGCTACGCCCGATTCCTGCATAAGCGCACTTTCCCCCGAGGCATCCGTTGCTCTGCTTTGGAACGACCGCATCCGTGCGGCAGACCTCAGCGCAAGCCGCGAGGTGCTTGAGCGCGAGTGGCGCGAGCAGTATGCTTCTCCCAACGAAGCGGCACTTTGCGGTGAGATAGACGATATAGTTCCCACGACCGAGATACGCGCAAGGATAGTTTCTGCTTTGCAGATGCTCCTCGGAAAATCTACCCTCTTGCCCAAGGGCAAAAAGTGAGGTGTGCGATGAGCGTTTTTCTACAAGCGGACTTTGTTGACCGAATAATCGAGGGCGGCAAATACGCCATTCTCGGCTTTGCAACGGTTATCACCGTGCTTGCGGTAATATGTGGAATCCTTAGTATATTCGGACTCGTTTTCGGCAAGAAAAAGGAAACGAAGCCCGTTGCTACGGCAGTTCCCGAAGCACCCGCCGAAAAGGTGGAAGTCGCAGACGACGGCGCGATAGTTGCCGCAATTACCGCCGCGATCTCCGCTATTCTTGCACAAGAGGCGGCTAACGAAAACAGAGAGCCTAACGGCTTCCGCGTGGTTTCCTTCAAGCGCGCGGGCAAAAATCGAAAATAATCAAATCAAGAGGTAAACGTTATGAGAAAATTCAGTGTTAAGGTAAACGGCGTCGCTTACGACGTTGAAATAGAGGAGCTTGACGCAACCGTTAGCTCCGCCCCCGCAGTTACTTCCGCACCCGTAGCCCCCGCCGCAGCTCCCGCAGCTCCCGCCGTAACGGGTAACAGAGGTGCCGAGATAGTAAAGGCTCCCATTCAGGGAACTCTTGTTAAGATACTCGCAAAGGCAGGCACGAAGGTCGCCAAGGGAGAGTGCGTGTGCATTCTTGAGGCTATGAAGATGGAAAACGAGATAGTCGCCCCCATTGACGGCGTTATCGCAACCGTAGAAGCATCTCAAGGTGCGGCTGTTGAAGAGGGAAGCGTCCTCTTTACTATGAATTAAAAGATAGCTGAAATGTTGGATCTTATCTATTCGATTCTTGAAACTACGGGCATATATCGGCTCTTTAATTCGGCTGACCCGTGGTTGCCGCTTAAAACGCTGATAATGTACGTCATCGCAGGCATTCTTGTCTATCTTGCCGTTGCAAAAAAATACGAGCCGCTTCTCCTTTTGCCGATAGCGGTCGGCGTCCTTTTGGCGAATCTCCCCGGGGCAAATCTTTACCACATGGAGTTCTTCATCAGCGACGATCCGAATTTCGTGATGGATATACAAAACATCATCGTAAACGGCGGACTCCTTGACTACTTGTATCTCGGAGTAAAGCTTGGCATCTATCCCTCGCTTATATTCATCGGAATTGGTGCGATGACGGACTTCGGCCCGCTTATCTCCAATCCCAAAACGCTTCTCATTGGCGGTGCCGCACAGCTTGGCGTATTTGCCGCCTTCTACGGAGCGTATGCTTCGGGCTTCTTTACGCTGCTTGAGGCGGCGGCTATAGGTATCATCGGCGGCGCTGACGGCCCTACCGCAATACTTACTGCAAAAACTCTTGCTCCCCAGCTTCTTAGTGCTATCGCTATTGCCGCATACATATATATGGCTCTCATTCCTATGATACAGCCGCCCGTTATGCGACTTTTGACCACCAAGAAGGAGCGTCAGATCAAAATGAAAGCACCCCGTAGTGTTTCAAAGCTTGAAAAGGTGCTGTTCCCCATAATCGTTATGTTTGTCGTCTGCCTTATCGTGCCCGACGCAGCGCCCCTTGTCGGTTGCCTTATGTTCGGTAATATACTCAACGTAAGCGGCGTTACCGACAGACTTGCGGGAACGGTCAAGAACGGACTTATGAACGCAGTAACCGTTATGCTTGGGCTTTCCGTTGGCGTTACGGCAGGTGCTGC
>JAFXAC010000057.1 GCA_017522125.1 Clostridia bacterium
ATATGCTAAAATTAGGAAAAACACACGGGAGGGGTAAAATGAAGCTTTCATTTGACCAATTAAAAAGCATAACCTTTGGCGCGGCTCGTATTGAGGAATGCGACGAGGGTGTTAATTTTTTCAGATTTACAACCGAGCAGGAGGAAATGTACCGAAGCGGCACGAGAGCTGATTTTTACAAAAAATGCCTCTCCAGCGCAGGAATCTCCTTTGAATTTGATACAGACAGCGAAAATCTCACGCTTGGGGCTTGCGAAGCCCCCGGCTCGTCGAGAAATTACTTCACTTTCAGTATTTTTTCAAACAACGAGCGCATAGGCGAGCTTACCGAAAACTTCTGCCACAGCTGCAAAAAGATAGCCGTCAAGAAATATTTCTCGCTCGGCGAGGGCAAAAAGCATATAAAGATAATATTCCCTTGGTCTGCAAAGAGCTGTATTACGGAGCTTTCTCTTGACGACGGCGCAACCATCGTTCCCTACACTAAATCTTTGAAAATGCTCATATTCGGCGACTCCATCACGCAGGGCTACAACGCGGTAAAGCCCGAAAACTCATACGCAACGCAGCTTGCCGCGGCTCTCAACGCCGACGCCGTTAACAAGGGTATCGGTGGCGAGTTCTTCCACCCCGAGCTTGCCGCTATGCGCGACGATTTTGAGCCTGACGTTATTACCGTTGCATACGGAACTAACGACTGGAACGCACGCGGAAAGGACAAGTTCCTTGACACGTCGCGCAGATTTTACGAAAATCTCATAGCTCTCTACCCCAATGCGCGTATCTTCGCGCTCGCTCCCATCTGGCGCGGCGACCACAAGGAATCCCGCGACGTTGGCTCGTTTAAGAACGTCGGCAGACAGTTTGAAGCTCTTGCCGCAGAGCTTGGACATATCACCGTTATCGACTGCTTTGACTTCGTTCCCTTTGACCCCGAATGCTTCTCGGACAAATTCCTTCACCCCAACGACCTCGGATTTTTGCACTACGGTAAAAACCTTGCCGACGCTATCAAGAAGGAGCTTGAAAAATAATTATTTATCCCCACTTTTGTGGGGATTTTTTAATAAAAGGTATTGACAAGCGGACGAAAGCGTGTTATAATCTGTAAAGTGTTTTGCTTTACACCCACTCGGAGGCGCGAAAATGTTTGAAAAGCAGGTTGAGATAGGATATCTCCTTGATTTTTACGGCGAGCTTTTAACCGAGCGCCGCCGCGCTCTGCTTGATATGTATTATAACGAGGATATGTCGCTGTCCGAGATATCCGCCGCACTCTCCATCACGCGCCAAGGCGCAAGGGAGCTTATAAAAAAGGCGGGTGACGAGCTTTTGCAGTATGAAGAAAAGCTTGGCGCGGCAAGAAAATTTCGCGTTATCGAGTCCTGCGCCGAAAAGGCGGAAGACTTGCTTTCCGACGGTGAGGTCAAAGAGCTTATACGCAAGATACGGCAAGAAATAAAAAGCTGATAACAAGTTTTTGATAAGGAGGTAAACGGTCATGTTCCAAAGTCTTAGTGATAAATTGTCCGCCGCCTTCAAACGCTTCAAGAGCAAGGGTAAGCTTACCGAGGCTGACGTTCGCGCGGGAATGCGCGAAATAAAGCTTGCGCTCCTTGAGGCTGATGTAAATTTTAAGGTAGTTCGTGAATTTGTCAAAACAGTAACCGAGCGTGCAGTTGGCTCTGACGTTCTTGAGTCGCTGCTCCCCGCTCAGCAGATAGTAAAAATAGTTAACGAGGAGCTTACCGCCATAATGGGCGGAAGTCAATCCAAGCTTCAGATATCATCTCAGCCGCCCACGGTAGTTATGATGGTAGGTCTTCAGGGTGCGGGTAAGACCACGCACGCCGCAAAGCTCGCTTCCATGTACAAAAAGCAGGGCAAGCGTCCTCTGCTCGTAGCGTGCGATATCTACCGTCCTGCCGCGATCAAGCAGCTGCAGATACTCGGCGAGGCCACGGGTATCCCCGTTTTCACCCTCGGCAACGACAAATCCCCCGTGCTTATCGCCACAGAGGCAATGAAGTACGCCAAGGATAATTTCTGCGATATGGTATTTATCGATACCGCAGGACGCTTGCACATCGACGAGGTCCTCATGGATGAACTTCGTTCCATCAAGGAAAAAACGAATCCTACGGAGATATTGCTTACCGTCGACGCAATGATCGGTCAGGACGCCGTAAACGTTGCCGAGAAGTTCAACGAGCTTCTTGACATAACGGGCGTTATCCTTACAAAGCTTGACGGTGACACGCGCGGTGGCGCGGCGCTTTCCGTAAGATACGTTACAGGCAAGCCCATAAAGTTCATCGGTACGGGCGAAAAGATAGATGCTATCGAGCCCTTCCACCCCGACCGTATGGCAAGCCGCATTCTCGGAATGGGCGACGTGCTTTCTCTTATCGAAAAAGCCGAGCAGGCTTATGACGACAAGAAAGCCGCAGAGCTTGAAAAGAAGATGAGGGATCAGTCCTTCACGCTTGACGATTATCTTGAGCAATTTTCGCAGATAAAGAAGATGGGAAGCCTTGATCAGATACTTGGTATGATGCCGGGTATGAACTCCTCGGCTTTAAAAAACGCACAGATCGACGAAAAGGCTATCGGCAAGGTCGAGGCGGTCATAAAATCAATGACTCCGAAGGAGCGAGCCAAGCCCGATATAATCAACCATTCGCGCAAGAAGCGAATCGCCGCGGGTAGCGGTACTTCCATCGAGGAAGTCAACCGTTTGCTCAAGCAGTTTGAGCAGACAAAAAAGATGATGAAGCAGTTCGCAGGTGCGGGCCGCGGAAAAAAACGTATGAAATTCCCTTTCTAAAGGGCTTTCAATAAATTTAATAACCAAACACAAAGGAGAATAAAGAAAATGGTTAAAATGAGACTCAGAAGAGACGGCGCAAAAAAGAGCCCCTTCTATCGCGTAATCGTTGCAGACGAGCGTTCCCCCAGAAACGGCAGATTCATTGACGAGATCGGTTACTACAATCCCCTCGGCGCAGGCGAGCTTAAGATCGACGCTGACAAGGCTAAAACCTGGCTTGCAAACGGTGTTCAGCCCACTGAGACCGTTAAGGCTCTTCTTAAGAAGGCCGGCATCACCGAGTAATTCGAGGAAGCGATATGAATCTCGAAAAGCTTTTGCTTGATATCGTGTCTGCTATTGTTGACACTCCCGACGAGATCAGCATTACCCGCAACGAGGATGCCAACAGCATCGAGCTTGTTTTGAAGGTAGCTGAGGAAGAAATGGGTATGGTCATCGGTCGTCACGGCAAGATAGCCAAGGCGATACGCACGGTCATCAAGGCCGCATCCGCAGGTACAGGCAAAAAGGTTACCGTGGATATTCAATAATAGCGGTAAAAAGGGCCGAAGCATTTATGCCTCCGCCCTTTTTTCATTGAAAGGTACAAAAAATGAACGCAAACGCTACTTCCCTGCTTCTTATCAAAAGCTCCGCCAACAAAAGCGCCACGGAGCTTGCGGCAGCTTTAAGAGCGCTCACGGATTCGTGGAAGGAGTGCGGCTTGCTTGAGGCGTTTTCCTTTAGGACGAGCGAAGAAAGCATCAGCGTGGCGAGGACTTCCTTCGCCGAAGCCGCAAATACGCTTTCCGCTTACGCCGACGTTTTCGGAAGATATGCCGCCGAAGCCGCCGCGCTTGAGGAAAACGAGCCGTATTCCCCCGACCGTCTTTACGTTTCTTGCGCAAGCCTCTCATCACTTGCTATGGCGGTCATCGCCGATACGGTAGATGCGCTTGGAATCGACGGCGGAGAAGGCTCGCCGCAAAGAGCCGCAAAAATACTTAACGATTTTTTGATAAAAGTAGAAGCATTCAAAAAAAGCACCGATTGAATTACGCATTCGATCGGTGCTTTTTATAGTTAAAATTACCTGAATGAAAATTTCGTGCGCTTTATAAAATCCGACGTTTTAACAAATAATAATTGCGAAAATATTTTTTCGGGAGATAAAAATGATAAATATAAGAAAATGCGCAATTATAGGCTGCGGAAACGTAGGCGCTACTTCCGCTTACGCGCTGATGCACAGCCGTCTTTTTTCGGAGATAGTGCTTATTGACGTAAACAAGGAAAAGGCACACGGCGAGGCGGCAGACCTTATGCACGGCGTTCCGTTTAACGCGCCGATGGATATATACGCGGGAGATTACTCCGACATATCCGACGCATCACTTGCGATAATCACGGCGGGTGCAAATCAGCGCGAGGGGGAAACTCGCATAGACCTCGTTCATCGCAACGTAAGGGTGTTTTCGTCCATTGTGGACGATATAATCCGTTCGGGATTTGAGGGAATATTGCTTGTCGTGACCAACCCCGTGGACGTGCTGACCTACGTTACTCTTGCACGCTCCGCCTTTCCGGTGAACCGCGTCATAGGCTCGGGCACCGTGCTCGATACGGCAAGGCTCAAGCAGCTTGTCGGTGACAAGCTTGGCGTTGACAGCAGAAACGTGCATACCTTTATAATAGGCGAGCACGGTGACAGCGAGGTAGCGGTATGGAGCAGTGCGAACGTTTCGGGCGTTGACCTTTCCTGCTTTTGCCGCGATTGTGCGCAAAATTGGCCACGAG
>JAFXAC010000058.1 GCA_017522125.1 Clostridia bacterium
CATCCGTAGGAGCTGGTTGACGGTAACGTTTACGTCCTGGTGCGGTGCTTCTGACCTCGTCCATGCGCTGGCGAGGATTTGAGACATATCTTCTCTTGAGAGATGGGGCATTGCGAATTTCAGAAAGGTCAGCGCGTAGGGCTTGGTGACCATCATATATATTGCGTAGGCATTATCTGCCTTATCGATCTGCCGAGCCATAGACTGTCGCCACTTGAGCTGTGCATCATCTTCTGTGAGATCGATCATCTCCACGCCACCTTTGCCATCGGGAATGGCACTTACTCCGGTGTCGGTGAAGGGGTGCTTGACGATCATCGGTGAGTACGGCGTTTCGTTGATCTCTGTGGATAGCAGAGCAAGGGCTGTTTGCTTGACCTTGGCTAAGTCGGTTTGCTTTCGCATCGTTTTCCTCCTTTCAGCGGAAATAAAAAAAGCGCATGGACTTGATTGATCCATGCGCTTGACTGCGGATATTCGGTTGTGTGAGAGTTCAACTCATTTCAGAAAGGGAAAAGTATCTTTTTCACATCTACAAAATCGCTTGCTGTTTTTTCTGCCGTAGAAACGGCGAAACCCCCGATAAAATCGGGGGTTTCGGGGGCTACATCTTTTTTGTAGCCCTTTGATGGTCGAAGTGACAGGACTCGAACCTGCGATCTCGTCGTCCCGAACGACGCGCGATACCACCTTCGCTACACCTCGAATTTGCTCACAGTGTATTATACCACCGCTGTGAGCTTTTGTCAAGGTCTTGCGCAAAAAAATTCCGCCACACGCGTGCCTTGCGTAAGCCTTAGCATTCCTCGGGTAGCTTGCAAACGTCTACCCATTCCTCAAAGCCCGAATATTTTTCAAGCTCGGGGATAGTCAGCTCTATTGCGCTGTTTGCGCTTCCGCAAGCGGGGAATACCGTGCTAAAGCGCTTCAGCGACTCGTCAAGGTACACGCTGACGCCCTCGTTTACCGCAAACGGACATACGCCGCCAACGCCGTGACCTATCATCTGCTCGACCTCCTCGAAGGTCAGCATCTTCGCCTTCGCCGCAAAGCGCGCCTTGTATTTTGCATTATTTATCTTGGCGTCGCCCGCCATAACGATGAGTATCGCCCTGCCGCCCACCGTAAACGACAGCGTTTTGGCGATCCTGCACGGCTCGCAATGAAGTGCCTCGGCGGCAAGCTCCACCGTCGCGCTTGAAACGTCAAACTCCAGCACCCTGTCCTCCATGCCGTGATCTCTGAAATATTCTCTTACTCTTTCGATTGACATACCATTCTCCTTTTTACAAATTATTCAGCCAAGCCGCCGCTTGTCAAAAAACGGGCATAGCACCAAGGGCAAAAAGCCTTTGGTGCTTACCTTAATTTATTCAATGTCTATATCAAGCGGCTTGTCGATCTCGTCCGACACGTATTTGCCGTTTTTCTTGCGCTGGCGCACGCACTCGGTCAGGAGATATTCTATCTGTCCGTTCACCGAGCGAAAATCGTCCTCCGCCCACGCGGCGATAGCATTGTAGAGCTTGGCTGAAAGGCGCAACGGCACTTGTTTTTTTTCGTTTTCTCCCATTTTTCGCCTTTCCTTTGCTTATTAATACAGACTTCCCGAATTTACGATAGGCTGTGCGTCGCGGTTGCCGCAAAGCACAACGAGAAGATTTGACACCATAGCGGCTTTTCTTTCCTCGTCAAGCTCGACCTTACCGCCCTCGCTGAGTCTGTCAAGCGCCATCTCGACCATACCTACCGCGCCCTCGACTATCATCTTGCGTGCGTCGATGATGGCGGATGCCTGCTGACGCTGGAGCATAACTGCGGCGATCTCGGTAGCGTAGGCAAGGTAGGTGATGCGCGCCTCGATGATCTCGATGCCCGCCTCGTCGACGCGGGACTGTATCTCGTCGCGTATTCTCTGTGCCACGACCTCGCTCGAACCGCGCAGACTTCCGTCGTCGGCAACGCCGTCGCCCGTGGTGTCAACGCCGGGGGCTACGTCGTAGGGGTAGAGGCGGACGATGTTACGCAGGGCGCTGTCGCATTGCAGAGAAAGGAATTCCTTGTAGTTGTCAACGTTAAATACAGCCTTTGCGGTGTCGGTAATGCGCCACGTTACCGCGATTCCTATCTCGATGGGGTTACCAAGGCAGTCGTTTATCTTCTGACGGCTGTTGTTGAGCGTCATAATTTTGAGCGAGAGCTTTTTGGGAACTATTTCTACGGATTTGGCAGTACCCGTAGCCGTAATAATAGGAGCATCGATGGTCCTTACGTCGCCGCTCTGATTGAGCTTGGTCTGCGCCGCGGGGTTAATAGCGCTACAGAAGGGGTTTACCCAGAAAAAGCCGTCACCCTTTATCGTGCCGACGTACTTACCGAAAAGGGTGAGGACGAGCGCCTCCTCGGGCTGTAATATTCTGAGTCCGAGAAGGGGGATCCAGCCGATGCATGACAGGAAAATTCCTGCCACCAGAAGTGTCGAACCGAGAATGTGGTTTGCCGTGTCAAGCTGTGTTGCGCCGAAAATGAACGCGACGATAAAGCCGATCTCAAAAAGTACGGTGAGTATGAGAGCAAGCATACCGCGCTTTTTTGTGGTCAAGATTTTTTCTTTCATAGCTAACTCCTTTGAAGTTGTTTATTTGATATCAAAATGATATCATAGATAAATCAGTTTGTCAATAGGTTTTTTGAAAAAATATTGATATTTTTTCGAAAATGTGATATAATCAAGACATAAAAGACGTTTGAAAGGCAATTTTATGAAAAAAATATACGTTTTTGCCGCGATATTGCTTATTTTGGCGGCGTTTTGCTTAAATTCCTGCGGCGGCGGCACGCCCATAAGCGCGCCCGAGCATGAGGCGCTTGCGTGCGCATTCGTTGACGCCCTCTCGAAAAACGATATCGAGGCTGTAGCGCCGCTTATCGACGAGGAGCATTTCTCGCGCGAGAATTTTGAAACGTTTTTCAAGAACGCAAGGGAATACGTGGGTGAGTTTTCTTCCTATGAAAATAAAGGCATAACCGACTACGCCAACGCGGAGCAAAACGGCAAGCCTACCGAAAGCGCGACGTTTCTTTTTGAAACGGACGGTGCAGATTTTTACGTAGGTGTTGCGCGTGTTGGCGATGTAAAAAAAATATGCGGTATTGCCGTCAATCCGACACAGGCGGGAACTATCACCTCGATGGGCGGCGCGAATGTGCTTCAATGGCTCGTGCTGATACTCGGAATTGCGACGATGGGCTTTACCGCCTTCGTGTTCGTTGACTGCGTGCGCAGGAAATTCAAGTCGAAGGGCGTGTGGTGCGCCGTTATCCTGCTCGGCGTTTTAAGCCTCGGCTTTACGGTCGGCAAAACGGGCTTTATGCCCACCGCGGGCTTTGGAATTATCATTTTCCCCTCGTCGCTCGTCACCTATTCCACGGGCGGATACGCGCTCTCGCTCGTCATTCCCGTGGGCGCTATCGCGTATCTCGTGATGCGCAAAAAGCTCTTGCGCCCCCAAGCTCCGCAAAGCCTTGACGAAGCGGAATCGCTTGCCGAGGCGGAGGAGGAAGAAGCTCCTAAAAAGGAATATTACGAGTGGGAGGAATAAAAAACAAGGCTGAAACTCGGTTTCAGCCTTGTTTTATTTATGCCTTCTTGTTTTCGTCGATCTTGGCGATAAGCGCGTCCCAATCGGGGTCTGCGAGCATATCGTAGTAGCCCTTGATGAGGGCAACGTCCTCGTCGGCGGTGATGGAGCAATACTTTTCAAGTGCGGCGGCAACGCCGTTTTCCTTTGCAAATGCGGCAACCTCAACACCAATCTCGTCCTCGGGCATATCGAAGCGGAGCGCGGCGGCAATGCTAAGTCCGATAGCGGCGGGAGTCTTGCCCTGCTCTCTTACTGCGATGTACGCGCCGCCGAGTCTGTCGCCTGCGGAAAGCTTGCGGCGGGTATCTCTGCCTACGCGGAAGATGGAGTCCTCAAGCAGAGGATTGTAAAGGCGGGGAATGAGATGCTCTACGAAATCTGCAAGCTCGGACTCGGGAACGCCGTGGCGTGCGGCGAGTGCGGATGCGGACTCGTTAAGCGCGCGGCGCAGGATAGCGTCTATCTTTTCGTCCTCTGCAACCTCGTAAATGAAGCCGTAGCCCTTGAGGTAGCCGAGGTATGCCATGGTAGCGTGGCCCATATTGTGGATGAGGAGCTTGCGCTGAATGTAGAAATCAAAGGGTGAGAAGGGGCGCAGATTGTCGATAACGGGGTAGGGAGCGCCGACGGGGCGGAAGCCCGTTGCGTCTGCGGGAAGCTCATTGTAAAGGTCGGTGCAAACGGCGAGGGAATTTTCGTCAAGGAAGCGCTGGGGTGTGGGGGGAACGGTGATTCCTACCGAAACGCTTACAAATCCGATTGAGTTTTCAAAATAATCGGCAAGGTCGGCGCTGATGTGGGGCGCAACGAGACCGCGCAGGTAGTCGCCCGAGCCGATGAGGTTTTCGCAAATGAGGATGTTGAGGGGGCGTGCGCCTCTGGCATAGCGTGCGGCGATTCCGCGTGCGAGGTTTTCGGCAACGAAGGGAAGAATGTTTACTCCGAGGGCGGTGGCGAGGATGTCGCAATCTGCGATCTGCTCGACGACTGCGTCGGAATCTCTGCCGTTAACGGCGGTAACGTTTTCCACCCACTCGGGAACGTACTCGCGTCCTTTGGTTACGTAGATGGGGTATCTTCCTGCGGCGGCGATGCCTGCCACGAGGTCGGCGTTAACGTCGATAAAGGTGGTATGCGCTCCCGAAAGGAAGAAGCGCTTTGCGATAAAGCCTCTGCCGATATTACCGGCTCCGTACATTACAGCTTTCATTTTTTACTCCTTAATAGCAATCAAAATTGAATAATATATCTGAAAAATCTCGCAAAGCGAGCTTTTCTTTTGAAATAAAGAATTGGCAGCTTCCGCAATCTCCGAGCATAATTTTGTCCTCATCGTCCTCGGAAACGAGCTGGAAGAGAAGCGTGTCATACTCGTCGTTGAAGTTGTAGTCGCGGGGGTCTTCCTGCGCAAAGGCGGGATAGCCGCCGAGCTTGTTCAGGGATGCGTGGGCGCGCTCATACGCTTCCTCAAAGAGATGCTCGTGCTCACTTTGGGGAATGCCGTTTTCGTCAAGTATTTGTGCAAATACCTCGGGGAAGCGGTAATCCATAGGAGATATTCCCTCGCTGACCTTGGTGAAGAACGGTGTAAAGCTGCCAAGTATCGGGAAATCGTCGTCCTCGTCCCTCGCGATAGGTGCGGTGGTGAATGCGTCCTCGTTTTCGTCAAACAATACTCGGAAGCAGGAGTTTGACGTAGGCTCCTCGAAATCAAATTCGTCAAGAATATCCTCCGAGGCGTAAAAGCGAAGCACGCCGCGTGTCGGAAGCAGGGGAGTTTCGGGTAGCTCTGACATAAAAAATGCCGCAAGCAAACGCATTTTATTGCCCGATGCATCCGTCGGCGCATCCTCGTTTATCCTGCCGCCGACGATGCTCTTGGAGCTTGAATTGTAATCGCGCAAAAGAATATGGAGCGCGGGCGCGGCGGTGGCGCGGTGGAGCGCGTCGAACACCGAGCCGCCCGAGCGAAGGCTGCTTATCGCGGCTTGCAGCTTTTCCTTGCTTTGACCGTTGGAAATTGCTATCGTCGCGTATTTTTGGCAGTTTTCGTTGTCTCCGAGCATTGCATAGGAAAGCGCGAGAGTGGTCGCCGCCTGATAGAAATTGCCCTTTAAGTCAAGTGCCTTTTTGGCATTCGTTATAGCGTTTTCGTAGTCGCCGCTTTTGAAATAGGTCGACGCCGCGTTCTGATATGCGTGTGCGTTTTTGGGGTCTGCCTCGATGGCGGCGCGGCAGCAATCCAGCGCGGCACCGAAGTTGCCCTGACTTATGTAAACGAAGCTGAGGTTTCCGTACGCTCTCGAGCACCGCGGGGATTGAGCTATCAGCTCGCGGTAAGCGTCGATAGCGGAGGAGGGGTCTCCTGCGTCGGTGTGGCAAAGCCCGATAAAGAGAAGCACGGCTTCCCAATCGGCGCGGGTGCGGCATTTCTTTTTCAGCCCTTCAAGAAAGCTGATAGCAAAGGCGAATTGATTTTCGTTGTAATATCTTACTGCGCGCAACAGCTTCCTTCTGTCTGCGGGAGAGGCGGAAAATGCGCCGCGAAGCTCCTCTGCGTAGCTTTGCTCATAAAAGGAAAGCGGACGGCGAAGCTCCATAGTGGCGAGCTTGACAAGGAAGAACACAAGAGATGCTATCGGAAGTCCCGCCTTGACGATTATCGACGAGGGGGGCTTGTGGTTTACTGCGATCTCCACCACCGCAAAAGCCGCGATGGCGACGATCAAAGCGATGACTACTATAAAAGCTATTATTTTCTTTTTCTTCATTGTTCTTTTTTAGTAATTCTGAATTTTCCGAAGTTACAGAAGCGGTAGTAGAGGTAAACGATGGTGGAGTTGAGCGCCCAGCCTGCGGGGTACGCCATACCGAGCCACATCAGCGTGTTTGAAACGTAGTTCGAAACGACGAAAAGGTATATCTGCCTGAAGCCTACGAAGGCGGAGAGCATTATCACCATAGGTATCTTCGTGTGTCCCGCACCGCGCAGGGCGGCGGCGTATACCTGATTTACGCAACAGAAAAGGTAGAACGGCGTGATACGGCGCAGAAGCATTGCGGCGTTTTCCGCAATCTCAGGTGTCGAGTTGAACACGGGCGCTATGCTGTCCGCGAAAAAGATTATCGGGATTATCGCCACGATGGATGCGGCGGTCGCCATAAAATAGGCAATATTCGTGCCGCGCTTTGCCCTTTTGATATCGCCGTTGCCGAGGTTTTGTCCGACGAAGGTGGTTATCGCAAGTCCCAATGACTGCGCGGGCAAAAACAGAAGCTGGTCTATCTTTGAGTAAGACGTCCACGCGCCGAGGGCGACCTTCTGCGGTATTCCGTCGACTCCGCCGATGTACGACTGTACGAATACGTTGGAAAAGGCGGTAAGCGCCATTTGTATTGCGGCGGGTAAGCCGATGGAGATTATCTGACGGAGTATTTTTTTGTCTATCCGTATCTGACGGGGCATAAGCTTTACCCACGTATCGTTGCGAAGGAGCGTGATCACCGTAAGCACGGCGGACAGGCATTGCGCGATGACGGTAGCAAGCGCTACGCCGTCAACGTCCATACCGAAGCCGAAAACGAACAGCACGTCAAGCACTATATTAGTAACGGCGGAAACGACAAGAAAATAGAAGGGATGGCGCGAGTCACCGACGGCGCGAAGTATGCCCGCGCCGATGTTATAGACCATAAGCCCTATAACGCCCGCGAAATATATAATAAGGTAGGTTTTTGCGTAAGGGTAAACGCTTCCGTCCTTGCCGAGCATCAGCTCGACCATCAGCGGCGTGAAAAGCACGCCCGCGATCGTGATGAAAACGCCCATAACGAGAGTTATTGCGATCGAGGTGTGCGCCGCGCGGCGTACGCCTTCCTCGTTTTTTGCGCCGAAATATTGGGAGATAACTACTCCCGCGCCGCTTGAAAGTCCGAGGAAAAAGCCGATCAGAATATTGATAACGGGGGCAACGCTTCCGACGGCGGCGTAGGCATCGTCGATGCCCGTCTGACCGATAACGAAGGTGTCCACCATATTGTAAAGCTGTTGAAAGAGGTTACCTACGAGAATGGGTAGGGTGAATTTTATAAGTTTTTTTACGATACTGCCCTCGGTCATATCGATTTGCGCCGCCTGTGCGCGTGAACGGGGCTTTGTAAGGGTCATAGAGAAGCGTCACCTCTTTTGGATTTTGCGTTAAAATATATTATATCACAAAACATAGAAAAAAGCAATAAAAAAGGGGCTTTTTGCCCCTTTTTTATTGCTTTTTTTACGCCTTTCCGTTGCAACCGAAAAGAACCATTTTCTTCATGGCTTCTGCCTTGATCTCGGCAACCTTCATGTTTCTCATTTCAAGGTAGCCGATCTTCTCGTCAAGCGCGCGGCGAACTGCACGCTCACCTGCGAGGCAGAGGTCGGTGAAGATATTTACCTTTGCGATACCGCCCTTGATGGTGTTGCGGAAATCGTCGTCGGAAAGTCCGCTTCCGCCGTGAAGAACGAGGGGAGTGTCGATGGTGGCACGGATCTCTGCAAGTCTGTCAAGGTCAAGACAGGGCTTTTTGATGTATGCGCCGTGTGCAGTTCCGATAGCAACTGCGAGAGCGTCAACGCCCGTAGCCTCAACGAATGCCTTTGCCTGCTCGGGGGTGGTGTATGCGGATTTTGCGTCGCCGTCGGACTCTGCCGCGCCCTCGTTGTTTCCAACGTGACCGATCTCGCCCTCAACGGTTGCGCCCTTTGCGTGCGCCATTTCGACCATCTTGCGGGTGAGGGCAATATTCTCAGCCTCGTCACCTGCGCTACCGTCGAACATAATGGAGGTAAAGCCAAGGTCAAGCGCCTCGATACATCTCTCAACGGTAAGACCGTGGTCGTAGTGCATAACTACGGGAACGGTTGCGCGCTCTGCGGCGGCGCGGACGGAGGGAGCGATGAGCTTAAGCTCGCCGTAGGGAAGAAGAACCTCGGCAGTACCGATGATAACGGGGGAGCGAGTTTCCTCAGCGGCTGCGATAACAGCCTCAAGCATATCGGAGTCGGTGGTGTTGAAAAGACCGACAGCGTAACCGCCCTTCTGGGCAGGAATAAGTACGTCGTTAAGATTTACAAGCATTTTTTATATCTCCTTGAAATTAAATAATATCGTATTCAATGCGGAGCAGCTGAGCAAAATAAGCCATCTCACGGGGAGTTGCGCCGTAAACGAGCGCACTGTGGTGGGTTGCGCCGAGCAGAGAAAGCTCCTCAAGGAACTGCGCGATGGGCTTGCGGGGCTTCATCCAACCGCGAACGCGGCAAGCGGCAAAGCTGGGATCCTCGCCCTCTTTGACTTCTTGCATGGTAACGGGGGAGATGACCATCTTGAAGTCGCCGTTCGTGCGGTAAAGGTTGACAAAGGTAGCCTCGCCCGCCTTGTAGCAGCCGTAGGAAACGACGGGATCCTTAGTATCGCCAAAGATGAACTTGATGCCCTTCATACCGGGACGGAACGCGGTAAGGTTGGGGTTGTACTCACCCATATGGCAAAGAAGAAGAGTGTCGTTCTT
Source organism: Clostridia bacterium (assembly GCA_017522125.1). GTDB lineage: Bacteria > Bacillota > Clostridia > Oscillospirales > CAG-272 > CAG-390. The sequence goes on from JAFXAC010000058.1 coordinate 9,198, forward strand.
CCAGTCGGGGCAGAAAATTTCAATAAAGGAGGTTTCGTCATATGCGGAAAGGAGCGCGCCGACCAGGGAAGCGGTGAGCACGTCGCCCTCGCCCGCATAGCCGATACCGCGAGCCATGGACTTGCAAGCTTCCATAAAGGGCATAATTTCAAGTCCCGTGTCAACTGCTATTTCGCGGAAGTTTGCGGTGAAGGCATCGATGCCGTTATCGTTTATCCACTTGCGGACCGCAAGAGAGTTCTTTACGGTGCGGCGGTGGGTTTCCTCGTCAACGGGCTCGATTTCATAATAAGTCTCGCGGTCAAGTGCCATTTCGGCCTCAACTGCAGCCTCGTCAACGCTCTCGATAAGGGCGGCGAACTCGTTCTTCTTGGGGTATACCACCTCAACGCCGAGGCGGGAGAGCATATCGGCGTCGGGAACGAGGAAGTCGCCCATACCGTCAAAGCTTCCGCCGATGCTTGCGGTCTTGCTTCCCGCAAGAGAGGTAGCGGCAACTGCGGCGCGGAGATAGCCTGAGGCGCGGTCGATAACGTCGGAATTGTCAATATGACCTGCGGCGATAGCAAAGGTCTTGCCCTTGGTGTGGAGCATATTGCACATATCCATAACGCCGTGGATACCCTGACAGTAAGCTATCTCGCCCTGATCCTGGGAGGGGCCGAAGTCAAAGGTCTCGGTGGTGTCAAGGACAACGATGGGGAGCTTGGTTGCGCTCAGAGGTCCAATGCTCTCAAGAGAGGGGGAGTATGCGGCGTGCCAGGTTACGATAGCGGAGCATCCTGCCTCTTCAAAGGACTTGATAGCGGCGTCAAACTCGGACTCGATACGGCAGAAGGGGGAGAGGAAAACCTCAAATCCGCGCTCTTCTATAAGGTCAGCGAGCTTCTTTGCGAATGGCTCAAGACGGGGGCGAGCCTTAGCGCCGCTTCCGATATCGTCGTAGAGCTTAATATAAAAAGGAAGGAATCCTATTTTAACCTTATTCATTTTAATTTCTCCTTTGGGTTAGATTTTGATGTCGAAGTAAGCGGCGGCGTTCTTGCAGAATATCTTTTCGATATCCTCGCGGGTAAGTCCGAGCTGTATTGCCGCCTCGCGTACAGCCAAAAGCTCCTCGTAAACGAAGGTGGTGATGTTGGGGTCGTCCGACTCCTCCATATGAGAGTCGTTCGAAACGTCACCGTAGATTCCGCGCGGAACTACGTTTACGTAGGTGCCGTTCTTCTCGATACGGAACATACGCATCTTGGTGAAGGGCATATCCGTACCGAACATTACGCGGTCCGTGCCAACTGCCTCAAACATCTTTGCCATTGCATAGGCGGAGGTGTTTGCGGAGAAATCAAAGTAGAGATTCTTGGTGTTCTTAAGTACCTCAAAGGCATCTCCTACGTCGGAGGGAATGTACGCTCTGCCGACGTGAGCAATGATGACCTTTGCGTTGGGGTAACGCTCGTCGATCTCCATCATCTGTGCGAGGTTGATGGGGTCGCGCAGACGCAGGTTGCGGGGAATGTGGAGAAGCACGATTCCGCCGATCTTGTTCATAAGCTCGAGCTGACGGTGGGTAAGGAAGTCGAAAATGCGGACTTCACTTGCGGGAATGTACGAGGGGGAGTTGTTCTGGTAGGGCTTGATTCCCGAAAAGCCGTTTATCATAGCCTTGAGTATCTCTTCCTCGTCGGAATCCCAGTTGGTGCAGTACAGGGAACGGTGTCCGTACTTGTCGGCGCACTCGCGGATGTACTTGTTTACTACGGGGAGGTTGCAGCTGGGCGAGCCCGTGAGGACCTGCGTTACGGTCTTGCCCGGGAATACCTTGGAGTAGGTCTCCTTCATATCCTCGTAGGTAAGGGAGGGGGCGACGATGGAGGTCCAGGTTACACAGCCCTTAAGACCGACCTTGCGCGTGCCGGGCTCCCAAAGATGCATATGTGTGTCGATAAGATGGTCAGGAAGAAAGTCACACAGCTTTTCCTGCCAGACCTTGCGGTCATATTCTGTTACGTCTATTCCGAACATAGCTTAACTCCTTTCAGTCTGCCAGCGCGAAGCGTCGGTAGGCTTGATATTTTTTACTGTAATACTCCGTCACGGCAGGGTCTGCGGGGACGAAGATGCGGCGGGGCATAGCAGCCGCCTCGGTGAGGTCACCGAACGCGCCCGTTCCCGTAGCGGCAAGCATAGCCGCGCCGAGTGCGGGGGCATCGGGCTCTGCCAAACGGTAGAGCTTTCTGTCAGCGAACACTGCCGCAACTATTTCAAGCCACAGGCGGCTCTTGGACGCACCGCCCGAAATAACTATCTCGCTTCCTGCGGGGAAGCCTGCTGCCTCAAACGCCTCAACGAGTGCGCGCGCCTCAAACGCCGCGCCCTCCATAGCCGCAAGCGCGGTGTCGGCGGGAGTCTTGCCCTCGGCTACGCTCATGGGAACGCACACGCCGTCCTTGTGGGGAATAGCGGGATTCGGGGGCAGGGGGCATACGAAGTAATCGGACAGCTTTGCACGCTTGTTGTCCGCGCCCTCCATCTCTATTTCAAGGTCGAGCGCCGCGGGCGTCGTGCCGCAGGACGCGGCAAATGCGCCGAGTGCGCCGCCACAGCCCGCAAGGGATTTCATAACGCCGAATCTGCCGTTTATGGGGTGCGTGCAGGGTGCGGGATAGGGGGGATTGCTTATGGGAGAGGGCGAAACGCCGAATATTACCCACGCAGTACCCGTAGCTATAAGGAGCTGACCGTTTTCGGTCACGCCGCTTCCGAGAGATGCGCAGTATTGGTCGTGTGCGCCAACGTATACGGGAATGCCTGCCTCAAGCTCGCAAAGCTCTGCGACCTCGGGCAGAAGCGTGCCCGCAAGCGAGCCGCAGGGCGCGACCGTGGGAAGCTTGTCGGCGCTTATGCCGAGAAGCTCAAGCGCCTCGGTGATGTATTCACCCTTTTTGTAATCGTAAAGACGGGAAAGAACCATTCCCGTGGGGTCGGTAACGAAGTTACCGCAAAGGTAGCCCGTAACGGACTCCTGAGTGGTATAAAAATGCTTTGCCGCGCTGAATATCTCGCTCTTGTTGCGGGAGAGCCACAAAAGCTTGGATATGCAGTCGGTGGGAGCAACGGGCCAGCCGCACTTGTCGCGGATGTTGTCAGCGCCGAGAGCCGCGGCAACGTCCTCGGCCTCCTTGGTCGCACGGCGGTCCATCCACGTTAGCGCATCGCAAAGGGGAACGTTATTCTCATCGGCGGGATAAATGCTTCCTGCCTGCGAGGAGAAGGAGATTCCCGAAATACTGCGTCTTTCGTGCTCGTCAACGCACGATACGGCGGAGCGAATGGCGGAAACAGTTGCTCTGTTCCAATCGGCGGGGCTTTGCTCCACACCGCTTGGGACGGGGTAGTAGGTGGGGTAATCGGCACTTCCGCGACCGATCACGCCATCGGGCTTGCCGTCCACGCCAACGCGCAGAACGGCAGCCTTTACGGCGGTAGAACCGATATCTATACCTAAAAAGTACATATTATTTTCCTTATTATAAATTATTCAGCGAGAATGGAATCAAGCACACAGAGTATCTTGTTTGCGGTAGCCTCGGTGGTGATCACCGGCGGCTTGAAGAGAACGCCGGGCACGCAGTTGGGCTTGTAGAGCTGTGCGGACGCGTCGATGCAATAGGTGTGCATCTTCTTGGTGAATACCGCAGCCTCCTCCACGGTGTGGAAGTGGAGCGCCGCAAGAAGTCCGAGTCCGTCTGCCGCAACGAGCTTCTGGGGGTACTTTGCGCAAAGAGCCTTGAGTCCGTCCTCAAAGAGGTCGGAGATGCGGTCAAGCTCATCGGCGTTTTCCTGAACGTACTTGATGGTGATGATGTATGCGAGGGCGGCAAGCTCCTCCTGACCGTTGGTAACGAGTGCGCCGAACTGGTTAAGGTTATCGTACTCGGCGGTGGTCACGATACGGCTTGCGGGGTATTCGCCACCGGGGAAGCCCTTACCGATAACGGCAAAGTCGGGGTTAAGACCGTAGCGGCGGAAGAGGAATACGCTTCCGTACCACATACCCGTCTGGATCTCGTCGACCATGGTGGGAGTGTCGCAGGCGTGGCAGAGGTCGTAGACCGTGCGCAGATACTCGGGCTCAAGCTTTGTTCCGCCGTAGTTCATCATAATGATCTCGTGCATAAAACCTGCGGTCTTGTAGTTGCCGCTATTGTATTTTTCAAGCTTTGCGCGGAAGTCCTCAACGTCGTTGGGACGAACGGAAACGACCTTCCACATCTCGGCACCGTCAGCCTTCTCGCGGAAGTCCTCCCACAGACCGCGCAGGGTCTGTGCGATAACGGTAGTGCCGTGGTAGTTGCCCGTAAGTCCGCCTGCCTTGTCAGCCATAACGAAGAATACGGGGGTCTTTCCTGCGTACTTGGGCGCGGGAAGCTCGGGGGAGAGGTGGTAGAAGCGTGCGAGCATCATCTTCATACCTGCCTCGCAGGCGAGAGAGCCTGTTTCAAGGTTGATAACGCGGTTGAGAACGCCCTTTTCCTTGGACGCGATAACGGCGTCAAGTGCCTTGTCGTCGTTGTCAGCGATGCCGTTTGCGGCGGCAACGATGCGGCGCTCGTGCAGACGGGTTATGTAACCGCGGGTGTTGTTGTGGGTAGCGTTGAGAACGCCGAGCTTGCGGGCGTTGTCAATGAGCTTGTAGCCTGCAAACGCGTGGCCGAGGGAAGCGTGGTAATGCTCGCTCTTACCAATGAGGTAGAGCTTGCCGTCCTCGCCAAGACGGAAGCAGCCGTAGCCGCCGAGGGGAGATGCGTTCTTGTCCTCTGCCTTGCGGAAGGAGTCGGTGGGCGCACCGTCGTTGTTATCGTCAGCCATGGGCTCGATAACGGTAGTGCCTACAAGCTCAAGCAGGGAGTCGTTCTTTGCCTGCGCGGCGGCGTCAAAGAAGCTGACCTCCTCGTTGGCGATAGCCATAGCCTCGTCGTAGGTCATCTTGCCGAAGAAGGCGTTGGCACGAGCCACACCCTCGAAATAAGACTTTCCTATAAGAGAGGAAAGGGAATACTTTACGTCCTTAAACATTTATTTTACCTCCTCGAGTTTAACTGCGCGGCGCTCCTTGTGAGAGATGAGCGCGGCGGTCTGAAGTCTGTGGGAAAGCTCTGTTTCCTCGGGGCGCAGGCAACCGAAGGGAACTTCGATTCCGCTGACCTCGCAGATAAAGGTCGCCCACATCTGGAGCATGGAGTCGGTAAAGCCAAACTCGAAAATGCTTCCCGTAACGGTGGGGATCATGGGCTTGTGTCCGACGTCAACGCGGCACCACGCCTGCTCGCGTCCGCGAGGCTCGGTGTAGAAGAATGCGTTGGGGTCGTCGGTGGAGAAGCGTGCGGACTGGTTGAGTCCGTCGACCTCAATGTTCCAGGAGTTGGTAGCACCGGGGCACATACGCTTGGTTTCTATAATAAGGGGGAAGCAGTCGCCGCCGTCGCAAACGTTGCAGACGAGGTGTGCGTTATCCCAAGTAAGGCAGGGAGCTACGCCGCCCTTGCCGTCGGGACGCTCCTTAACGATGTCGGAAAGGTATGCGTAAACGTCCTCGGGTATCCAGCCAAGGCGGAAGGGAATATGCTCGGCGTGCAGACCAAGGTCACCCATACAGCCGTACTCGCCGTTTATCTCGATGCGACGCTTCCAGTTGATGGGCTTGGTAACGTCCATATCGCTGGAGTGACGGAAGTTCGAGCGTACCTCGATTATCTTGCCCGCGTTGCCCTCTCTGATCCAACGAATCATCTCCTGTGCGCCGGGGAAGTAGGGGAATTCGCCTGAGCAGCGAACGACGACCTCGGGATGTGCCTTGATAGCCTCAAGGATCGCGGCGTTATCATCGCGGTCGATGCCGAAGGGCTTTTCAGCCATCAGGTGCTTACCTGCGTTGATGATGTCAACGTAAAACTTCTTGTGCAGGTTGTGGGGAACGGCGCAGTAAACGGCGTCGATATCGTCCTTCTCAAGAAGCTCGTGATAGTCGGCGGTGCTGTACTTTATCGAATCAAAATTGTCGGTAAAGTAAGCGCGTGCGTCCTCGGAGAGATCGCAAACTCCGACGATCTCGGGGCGGGGGATGGAACGGTCGGAAAGCTGACACCAGCGTGCTGCCGCGCAAGCAAACTCACGGCCCATCAGTCCGCAGCCTATAATGGCAAAGCGGACGGTCTTTTTCTCATTGCTCATTTGAAAAACACCTTTCTTTATAATGTTTTTTATTTTTTACTTTTTATATTCACCGCCAATGGCGGAGATTATCGTCTTACCAATCCTCTCCCGCGTCGACGGGGCTGGTGGAGTAGGGCAGGGAATGCTCACCCGTTTCGAAATCGGGAAAGGGATTGTCGCGGTCGTTTTCCCATTTTTTGCGCTCCTCTTCGTTTCGGAAGTCGGGAATGTCGTACGGCACGCCCTCAAGCGCGCTCTTCCAGCCGAGAATGCCGACAGCCGCCATACAGCAGGAGTCGTATACGTCAGGAAAGGGCTCGCCGTTGCCGCGAAGCGCGTCGATAAAGGCGCGGACTACGAAATAGTCGCCGCCACCGTGGCGCGTGGAGTCAGCCGCTTCCTTATGCTCCGTCCATTCGGGAGTGTAGAAGTATTCCTGCTCCTCGCCCTCGGGCGTGTCCCATTTGTTGTACGCGACGCGCACCTTGGTCTGCTCGCCGCGCACGGTTTCAACCGAGCCGCGCGTACAGCTTATCCTGTACCAATTATCCTCGGGCGGACAGTAGGTCGAGCCGTTTATGCGAAGCACCGCGCCGCCGTCGGTGGAAAGCAGCATTACTCCGACAAGGTCGGCGCGAAGCCGCTTGAATTCGGAAATATGCTCGGTCGTGTCCTTTGCCGTCATCGCCATAACTCGCACAGGTCGCTCACCCGTTGCGTACATAATGGGCGCAAGCGAGTGCGAGCAGTAGTAGGTGACGGGCAGATAACGCCGCCAATGGTATTTGCCCTGTATCGTGGGGCTGTTGTAGAACGAGGAATTTTCGGGGTCCATGGGGTGAACGTACTCACCCTCGGCAAACATCATCTTGCCGAACTTCCCCGTGCGGTAGAGCTTGCGAAGCTCGGTGCAGCTACACGAGTACGGATAATTTTCCGCCATCATATAAAGCACGCCGCGCTCCCGCGCCGCCTCTGCCTCGCGGCAAAGGGCGACTGCGTCCGCCATAGTCGCCGCGGCGGTCGTTTCGCAAAGCACGTGAATGCCGAGCCGAAGCGCCTTGATAGCGTATTTCGCGTGCTCGGGCAGGTAGTTTGCGAGTATCACCGCGTCGAAAAGCCCCGATGAAAAGAAGGCTTCGGGCTCGGTAAAGACCGTGGGCTTTTCTTTTTGCTCTGCAAGCTTTTCAAGATTCTTGTCGACTCTGTCGGTCATTCTCTCGCACACGGCGGTGATGGTAACGTTAGGGAGAAGGAGCAAGGACTTTATGTACGCGCCGCCGCGCCACAGACCGAAGATGCCTATTCGGATATTATCGTTTTGTTCAAACATATCTGCTCCTCCTTTACAAAAATTAAAATCCATAATAATTATACTTATATATAGAGTTAAAGTCAAGAGAAAAAACGATTAAACGCGCTAAAATAAAGAAGTTTTTTTACCATAATTTAGGTTATAAGGACGAAATGAAGCACAGAACGTTTTTTTTGTTGACAAATGCCGAGCGTTGTGTTATAATTACAAGGATAAATTTATTAAAACAAGGGAGTGTTGAAAATGTTTTTTGAAAGATTATCCCAGTTTGACTCTGACGTAGCCGCCTCCTGTGGCAGAGAGCTTAAGCGTCAGCAGGGCAACATCGAGCTTATCGCATCCGAGAATATCGTTTCCGAGGCAGTTCTTCTTGCCGCAGGCGGAGTACTTACCAACAAGTATGCAGAGGGTTATCCCGCAGCACGCTACTACGGCGGCTGTGAGTTCGTTGACGAGGTCGAGAACATCGCCCGTGAGCGTGCTTGCCGTCTTTTCGGCGCGGAGCACGCTAACGTTCAGCCCCATTGCGGAGCTAACGCAAACCTTGCCGCATTCTTTGCTCTCGTTTCCCCCGGTGACACCGTTCTTTCCATGAACCTTGCCCACGGCGGACATATTTCCCATGGTCTTCCCGTAAACATTTCGGGTAAATATTTCAACATCGTTTCCTATGGCGTAGAGGCTGATACGGGACTTATCGACTACGATAAGGTCCGTGCGACCGCGCTTGAGTGCAAGCCCAAGCTCATCGTTGCAGGCGCAAGCGCATATTCCAGAATTATTGATTTTGCAAAGTTCCGTGAGATCGCTGACGAGGTAGGCGCATACCTTATGGTAGATATGGCGCACATCGCAGGTCTTGTTGCCGCAGGACTTCATCCGAGCCCCGTTCCCCACGCTCACGTCGTAACCACCACCACGCATAAGACTCTTCGCGGTCCTCGCGGAGGTATGATACTGTGCCGTGAGGAGTTCGCAAAGAAGATCGACAAGGCTATCTTCCCCGGCACGCAGGGCGGCCCTCTTATGCACATCATCGCCGCAAAGGCTGTTGCCTTCGGTGAGGCACTTCGTCCCGAGTTCGTTGAGTATCAGAAGCAGGTCGTTGCTAACGCAAAGACTCTTGCCGCAGGTCTTACCGCACGCGGAGTAGAGCTTCTTACGGGCGGCACCGACAACCACCTTATGCTCCTTAATCTTGCAAATACCGATTGCACGGGACGCGACCTTGAGGTCAGACTTGACAGCGTACACATCACCGCTAACAAGAACGCAGTTCCCAACGATCCCAGAAAGCCCGCAGTTACCTCGGGACTTCGCGTAGGTACTCCCGCAGTTACCACTCGCGGCTTCAAGGAAGAGGATATGGAAAAGATCGCAAGCTTCATTGCCGATTCCGTATTTGATTTCGACGCAAAGAAGGCATCTATCGCCGAGGGCGTAGCCGAGCTTTGCGCAAAGTATCCGATCTATAATTGGTAAAAAGCATCGGACCGACGGAAGATTTCCGTCGGTCCGTGCCGTGCCGTTTCGTTTTTGAAAAAAATTGCGATATGCTATTGCAAACGGCAGAAAAATTTGATATAATAGTAAAGCAAACTTATTTTGCGGTCTGGGCTGTGAAATAAGGCCATACCAGCCGGGGAGTTAGCGGTGCCCTGTACCCGAAATCCGCTTTAGCGGGGGTTCATTCCCCTTATGAGGGCGGCGTCGTGACGGTCTGCGATACGCAGTCTGTGTTGAAGGATGGGTCTTGCGCAATCGGGCGCTGTGAACCATGTCAGGTGGGGAACCAAGCAGCATTAAGCAGTTAGCAAGATGTGCCGCGAGGTAGCCTGTTTGGAGCAGAATGCGTAACTAACGCGTGGCGACAAAGTTCAAGTTTGGGGTGTATGGTCTTACTTCACAGCCCATGATTTTAATTTTTTGGGATATTCAAAGCGGAGGTTTTTATGCATCAGGCATTATACCGTAAATGGCGACCTGCCACCTTTGACGAGGTATCGGGGCAGGAGCATATTACCGATATATTGAAGTACGAGACCGAAAACGGTCTTTTTTGCCATGCATACCTGTTTTGCGGCTCGCGCGGAACGGGCAAGACCACCTGCGCAAAGATACTTGCGCGCGCCGTCAACTGTGAGCATCCCGTAAACGGCAGTCCGTGCGGAGAATGCGAGGCTTGCCGTACCATCGCGTCGGGCGCGACGACGGATATTCTGGAGATGGACGCCGCCTCGAACAACAAGGTCGACGACATTAGAAATATTCTTGACGAGGTCGTGTACACGCCGACCTCGATGAAATATCGCGTTTACATCATCGACGAGGTGCATATGCTCTCGTCCTCGGCGTTCAACGCGCTTCTCAAAACGCTTGAGGAGCCGCCCGCGCACGTCATATTTATTCTTGCAACCACGGAGCTTCAAAAGCTCCCCGCTACCATAATTTCAAGGTGTCAGCGCTTTGATTTTCGCAGGATCGCCACCTCGGTGCTGACCGAAAGGTTGCACCTTATCGCGCGTGAGGAGGGAATAGCTCTTGACGACGCGGCGGCGCTTATGCTTGCGCGTCTTGCGCAGGGCGGTATGCGTGACGCTATCAGCCTTTTTGAGCTTTGCGCGGCGGGCGGACGTGCCGTTACGCCCGAAATAGTCAGCGAAACCGTAGGCTCTTGCGGACGTGAGGCTATGTCAAGGGTAGTCCGCGCCGTTTCCGCCAAGGATACGGCAAAGCTTTTTGAGATAATTGCCGAGATAGACGCATCTGCCAAGGATATTGCGGTATTCTGGCAGGAGCTTATCGCGTATTACAGAGATATGTTCGTTATCCGCACCGTCAAATCGACGGTCGCGCTCAAATATCTTGACCTGACGGATGCCGAGGCGCAGATGCTCCACGCAGATGCCGCCGCCTTTACCCGTGAGGCACTTTCGTATCACAGCCGACTGCTTGACGAGGCTTACGCCTCGATGCAACGCCCCGGCGCGTCGCGCCGCACGGTTGCGGAGCTTACGCTTATAAAGCTTTGTGACGAAAGGCTTGGTACGTCACCCGAGGCACTCGTGGCGCGCATAGCCGCACTTGAGGCAAAGCTTGCCTCGGGCGTGAGCATCGCTCCGAGCGCACAGACACAAGCACCCGAGGAAAAGCCGCAAGAGGTCGAAGCCCCCGCGGCAGTCGCCCCCACGGTAACACCGAAGGCGGCAGAGCCTACGGAGCGCACCCTGCGCCCCCTGCGCGTGTGGGCTGAGGTGATAGAGAGCTTCCGCGCCACGAACCCCGGCGTTGCGGCACTGCTCACCACCGAGCGTGCGTACACCGACGAGAGTGGCAGGATAATAGTCAGCTATTCCAAGGACATCACGAAGATAATGATGACACCGCCCGAAAAGCTGGAGGCGTTTTGCAGTGCGCTCTCCCTTGCGCTTGACAGGGCAGTAGAGCCCCGACAGGTGGTTTTTGAGAAGGTCGAGGCGGGCGGCACGCCCAACGATGCAAAGATACTTGCCGACGAGCTTGACGAGCTGGCAGGACTTTAATAGATAAAGTTAAAAAAGGAGATAAACGATGAAAGTCAGACTTCCCAAGGGAGTGGGCGGAGGCCCGCAGGATATGAATTCCATGATGCGTCAGGTACAGAAGTTTCAGGAGGAGCGCGAGGCACTCGCGGCAGAGCTTGAGGCAAGAGAGTACGAGGTAGCCGCAGGCGGTGGAGCCGTAAAGGTAATAATTACGGGCGAGCGCCGCGTTACCGAGATAAAGATAGCCCCCGAGATCGTTGACGAGGACGATATCGAAACGATGGAGGACATCATCGTTGCCGCAGTAAACGAGGCTATCGGCAGAGTTGAAACTGAGGCAGCCGCAGAGATGAGCGCGCTTGCCGCTAAATACGGCATTCCCGAGGGCGCTCTTTAATGGCGGGAAGTATCAAGTCGCTTGACCTTTTAGCCGAGCAGTTTGGGCGTCTTGACGGCGTTGGAAAGCGCACGGCTATGCGCCTTGCATTTTCCGTGCTGAATATGACGGACGAGGCGGCGGCGGGCTTTGCCGACGCTATTCTTGAGGCGAAGCGGAGCATACATTTCTGCCCCGTTTGCCAAAACCTTACCGACCTTGAAATATGCCCCGTTTGTGCTGACGAGAGCCGCGATAGGAGTGTTATTTGCGTGGTTCAGGACACGAAATCCCTGCTTGCTATCGAAAAGGTGAGGGAATACAGGGGCGTGTACCACGTGCTTCACGGGCTTATCTCGCCGATGCAGGGCATAACCCCCGACAATATTCGCCTGCGCGAGCTTATCGAGCGTATTGCGCAGTCCGACGAGGTCGAGGAAGTGATAATCGCAACGAACCCCACCGCCGAGGGTGAGGCGACGGCTATGTATATCGCGCGCCTCTTAAAGCCCTGCGGTATCAAGGTAACGCGCATTGCCAACGGTATTCCCGTCGGCGGCGAGCTTGAATTTGCCGACGAATACACGCTTTCACGCGCATTTGAGGGCAGAAGAGAGTATTGAAAACACCTGCGGTGTTTTCAATGAAGTTCGCCCTTCGGGCGAGTGAAGTTTGCTTCGCAAGTGAAGTTGCGGCTTCGCCGCAGTGAAGTATTTGCCCTTCGGGCAAATGTTAAGGTAAAAATCGGTCAAAGCCGTGGCTTTGACCGATTTTGTTTTATAAATGCTTTTTGCTTTGCAAAAAGCTACCGAAACTTTGCACTTAGCACTTAGCACTTTGCACTTTATTGCGCCTCGGCACAATATTATGTTTGACAAATCGCACCAAATGCGGTATACTAATCTTGGATAATTACCATAATATGATAAGGCGGTGATTTTTATGAATTATTCTGATTTCGAGGAAAAAAAGTTGCGTGGTGAGGTCATCTTCAACGGCAGAATAATACGCGTTGAAAGGGACGAGATAACGCTCCCCAACGGCAAGGAGGCATTCCGCGAGGTCGTGCGCCACCCCGGTGCCGTTTGCGTCGTTCCCGTTACCGACGAGGGCGAGGTCATTCTCGTGCGTCAGTTCAGATATCCGTTCCGCGAGGTGCTTCTTGAAGTCCCCGCGGGCAAGCTCGAGGCGGGCGAGAGAGCAAGCGAGGCGACTATTGCCGAGGCTACTTTGCGCGAGCTTAAGGAGGAGGTCGGCGTGACTTGCGACCGCCTTACCTATATGGGTGCGCTGTATCCGTCGGTCGCTGTTTTTGACGAGACCATTTTTATGTATATCGCCGAGGGGCTGCATTTCGGCGAGACCTCTCCCGACGAGGACGAGTTTTTGGAGGTCGTTAAAATTCCGCTTGACGAGCTTTGCGAGATGATAGTGCGCGGCGAGGTCCCCGACGCGAAAACGCAAGCAGCCGTCCTGAAAACGGCTTATATTCTTAACAAAAGAGGAGAGAAAAAATGAAGCTGAATTATAAAAGAACTATCTGCGTCGGCTTTGCATTTTTCCTGATATGCGCCTTTTGGCAGGCGTACGACACGATAATCCCGAAGATACTTACGGACCGCTTCGGTATGTCGCAGACGCTTTCGGGTGTGATAATGGCGGCGGACAACGTTTTTGCGCTCGTTCTGCTCCCGCTTTTCGGCATTATTTCGGATAAGTGTCGCTCGCGCCTCGGCAGGCGTACCCCCTTTATACTTGTGGGAACGCTCCTTGCCGTTACCGCGTTCATCTCGCTTTCCGTGGTCGATGCCGCCCAGCTTTCAAAGCTCGGTGACGTTTCCGACATCAACTCCGCCGAGGCGCGATGCATCGTGTACGACGGCGTGGGCGAGCTTGAGTTTGACGTAAGCGTCGACGGCGAGGAAAAGAGCGTGAAGCTCTCCGAGCTTTACACGCGCGAGGAATTTGCCGCCATCGAGGCAATCGACGAGAACGGCAAGGCAACCGACGAATACACCGACTACGTAGTAGTGGCGCGGCGCGCGTATATCTCGCAGGAGATAACGGGCAAGGACCCGTCCACGCTTATAATCTTTATTCTCGTGCTTCTTGCGGTGCTTTTGTCGATGGCGACCTTCCGCACGCCTGCGGTCGCGCTGATGCCCGACGTTACGCCAAAGCCCTTGCGCTCCAAGGGTAACGCCATAATCAACCTTATGGGCACGCTTGGCGGAAGCCTTGTGCTTGGGCTTGGAATAATTTTCGGCACGGGCTCTACCCAAAACACCTTTATGAGCTATATCGGCTTCTTCTGCGCCGTTGCGGGCATTATGATAATCTGCCTTTGCGTATTTATGCTCACCGTCCGCGAGCGCAGGTTCGTTCGCGAGATGGAAGAGGTCAGCCGCGAGTACGGCATTGACGAGCAGGCAGAGGGAGAGGATAAGGGCGCTCGCGCCCTCTCGCGCGGCGAGCTTGTATCGCTGATACTTCTGCTTGCCTCGGTCGCCTTGTGGTACGCGGGCTATAACGCCGTCGTCAGCAAGTATTCCGTATACGCGGGCAGCGTTTTGAATCTTGACTACAACAGCACGCTGCTTATTGCGAACGTCGCCGCACTCGCCGCTTATATCCCCGTTGGTATCATAGCGTCGAAGGTCGGCAGAAAAAAGACCATTATCGCGGGCGTTCTGATGCTTGGAACGTCGTTCCTCGTTGCGTCCTTCCTCGGAAACGGCACGCCGCTTCCCATTATGATGGCGCTCTTCTCGCTTGCGGGCATCGGCTGGGCAACGATAAACGTAAACTCCTTCCCGATGGTGGTGGAGCTTGCACGCGGCGGTAACGTCGGCAGATATACGGGCTTTTACTACACCGCCAGCATGGCGGCGCAGACCGTGACCCCCGTTGTTTCGGGCTGGTTTATGGACATGCTTGGAATGAAGGCGCTCTTCCCCTACGCCACCATCTTTGTTGCGGGTGCGCTTATCACTATGTCCTTCGTGCGCCACGGCGACTCGAAGCCTGCCCCGAAGGGCAATCTTGAGGCGCTTGCAGGGGAGGACTGATAAAATGTGGCTTCTTTATACGCTATTGCCGATAGTAATTATTATCGGGCTGTACCTGTTTCTTATCGCGCCCTGCACGGGTAGGCGCAAAAGGGCGAACGCGCTCGTCGGGGATTACGCTCACCGCGGAATTTTGCGCGAGGGCGACGTTGAAAACAGCCTCAGCGCCCTTGTCGGCGCGACGAAGGCGGGCTACGGCATCGAGCTTGACGTGCGCCTTGACGCCGACGGCAGAGTGGTGGTATTCCACGACGATACCCTTAAAAGAGTTTGCGGAATAGACGCCAAAATGAAGGAAATGACGGCGGCGGAGCTTTCTGCCGTGCGCCTTAACGGAAGCGAGGAGGGCGTTCCCACGCTTGCCGAGGTGCTTGCGGGTGTCGACCGCACGATGCCGCTTTGCGTCGAGCTTAAGGGAACGAGCTCCGACACCTCGCTCTGCCCCAAGGTCGCAGAGCTGCTTGACGGCTACGACGGAACGTACAGCGTTGAGTCGTTCAATCCCTTTTTGCTTGCGTGGTTCAAAAAGAACCGCCCCGACGTAATAAGGGGACAGCTCGTCAGCAATTTCTTCCGCGAGGGCGGAACGAGCCTTGTTGTAAAGCTGCTTTGTACGCCGATGCTGACAAACGTGCTTTCCCGTCCCGATTATATTTCATATAACGCGCAGTTTAAGCAGCTTTCGGTCATGCTTTGCGAAAAGCTTTTCGGAGCGACGATGTTTGCGTGGACGATAAGGGATAGGGAGCTTTACAAGCGCGTGCGCGCGCGCGGTCACGCGGCAATTTTTCAGGATTTTGAGCCAAGGATAGAAAAATGAGAGATAATTACGACGTTATAAAAACAGAGGGCAGAAACCCCAATACAGCGAACATAGACAAGCTCCCCACGCTTGAGATGGTGGCGCTGATAAACCGCGAAAACCGCCGCGTTGAGGACGCTATAGACGAGGTACTGCCCCAGATAGCCGAGGCGGTGGACCTTATCGCCGCCGCTATGGAGAGGGGAGGACATCTTATTTACGTTGGCGCGGGAACGTCGGGCAGGCTCGGCGTTGTGGACGCGTCGGAGTGTCCGCCCACCTTTGGAGTTGATTTTGAGCTTGTGCGCGGCATTATCGCGGGCGGCAACGGCGCAATGTTCAAGGCTGTCGAGGGCGCGGAGGACAGCGCCGAGGCGGGAGCCGAGGCGATAGACGCCGACGGCATCGTCGCGGGTGACGTGGTGGTTGGCATATCAGCCTCGGGCAGAGCGCCCTTCGTGCTTGGCGCGCTTCGCCGCGCCGCCGAGATAGGCGCCGTGCCGATCGGACTTTCCTGCAACCCGGGCTCACCGATGGAGGCGCTTTGCCGCGTTACCATTGCGCCCTTCGTAGGACCTGAGGTGATCTCGGGCTCGACGAGGCTCAAGGCGGGCACGGCACAAAAGCTCGTGCTTAATATGCTTTCGACGGGCGCGATGATAAAAACGGGCAAGGTCAGGGGCAATCTTATGATAAACGTGCGCCCCACGAACGAAAAGCTCGTGGAGCGCGCAACGAGGATAATAATGGAGCTTTCGGGCGCAAGCCGCGCCGATGCCGCCGCCGCACTCCAAAAGTACGGCGACGTGCCAAGCGCGCTTGACGCGCTTGGGAAATAAATATCAAAGGTCGGGTACTTGCGCTTTAGGCAGGCACTCGGCTTTTGTGTACTGCTCGAATTCAACGTTTGGTTGATTGATTTTTATTTTTGCCTATGTTATACTTGATTTGGTAGTCATAATGGGTGAATAGCATAATTTTGGAAAATCGGAGGCGGTATGGTGAAAAATATCACGTATCGGGCTGACAGATGAATAGACAGAGAAAAACGCTTGCAAGCTTGGACAAGGATTATTATCCGTATGCGCAGATGCTTTTGTCGGGCGAAACGTACGGAATACTGATATCCAAGCGCTTGTTAATAAAGCCGCTGAAAATTTTTTGGGCGTGCTTTTTCGTGGCGTTTTTGATACGCGGCGGGGCTGTGGTGTTCGGCGCTGCGATATTGCCATCGCTTATATTATTCTCGCTCTTTCTTACGATGCTTTACCCCATTTGGCACGCCTGCTCGATATCGCGGGGCGCGTATATCTTTTTTCATATCGCGGTGCTCGTCGCCTTGAAGCTTATCTCGATACCCACTTCATTTTTGTTAGAGAGGTTGTTTTTTTATGTCTATTATGTTTCTTGATAAATCCGAGGAAAGAGCCGTCGATTTTGACGTAAAGGCAGAGATAGTTTCAAAGGATAAGTTCTTCGAGTCGGCAAAAAAATATATAAGCGTGGACGAGAAAACGGTCTTGCACAGGCAGGCGTTGTTTTCGGACGTACTAAAGAATGCGGAGCTTGAGAGCTTTTTGTTTTCTCTTGCCGAAAAGATGAATGAATACTCCGCGCTTGCAAGACCAAACGGCAAGGATGAAAACAACGAGGTAAAGATATACAATATCCTTTATCCCACCGTTTACATAGAGCTTGTAAGGTTTATATACGATTCGCTCTCGCCGATTATGGCTTCCGTGACCTCGGTAGCCGTGAAGAATCTTTACGAGCTTGCGCGGACGGACATAAATTCCGATGAGTATAGGCGGATCAAGGAGTACTACGACAAGAATTCGCGCAAGCTGCGCTTGGTAAAAAGCGTAACGATAGGTGTAAATCTCAATGCGATGTATCAGCCCAAGGAGGCGGGGATAGTTGCGCTGAACGAGGAGGAATACCGTTCGGGCGATCTGCTTGACCGCATAATGCGCGCGGACTTCAAGAGGGATGATTTCCATTGCATCGCCCCCATCACAGTTATTGATAAAAAGCTCGGCTTTTCGGATAGCCAGCAGGTCAATTTTGCCTTTTTAAAAGCGATGGGAGACGTTCTTGACAGCGGACTTTACCATTGCAGCAGCCGCCTTTTGAAATACGCGAGGGGCAAGCTCGCGCAGTATTTTGATATGCTTGATTCTATGGATTTTTTGGTAGAGGCTATCAAGCGCATCAAGGTGTTTAAGGAGAAAAAGATACCGCTGTGTTTCCCGAAAATAAATCACGATGGTGAATTTAACGTAGTTTCGCTGTACGATAATTCGCTCTGCGTGAAAAAAGAGAAGAGTGAGATCGTTGCTAATACGGTAAAGCTTGAAGGCGGCGTTTGTTGTTACATTTTGACAGGTCCTAACAGCGGGGGAAAGAGCGTTTTTGCCAATTCTCTTGCCGCCGCGCAGTACTATTTTCAGCTTGGTATGCCCATACCCGCAAGGGAGGCGTCCTTGCCTATTTGCGATTATATCTTCAAGATATCGGTAGAGGAGCAGGTGGGCGCGGAGCTTGTCGGACGCTTTGAGCGTGAGTGCATTTTGCTTTCGGACACGCTTGGCAAATTTACGAAAAACAGCTTGGCGCTGATAGATGAGGCATTCACATCGACCTCGGCGGCAGAGGCAGTTCCGATAGCTGCAAATTTCATAAGCGAGATGTGCAAAATAGGCGGAAAATGCGTATTTATCACGCACTACCACGAGCTTTGCGAGGAGCAAGCAAGGATCAGGGAATGCGGTGATAAGGTTGGATATCTTCACACCGAGGCGCAGGGCGATCGAAGAACGTACGCCGTCCAAAGCGGCAAAGCCGATTCGGGCAGTTACGCGCAGAGCATAGCAAAAAAATACGGTTTGATATAAAAAATTAAGGTAGCTTTTTGCGGTGCAAAAAGCAATTCATAAAAGCAAAAGCGGAAGAAACTGCGTTTCTTCCGCTTTTTTCCTTCGCGTTTGCCATAAGGCAAATATATCGAGCTGAAGCGACGCATATCGACTTATAGTAAAAGGACGGAGGATTTTATGTTCTCCGTCCTTTTTGCAGGGTGTGAATGTTGCGCTTTATTAACTATTTGATTATACGCTCATAAGTGTTCCAATCATATATTTCATAACAAAATTTGAATATTGATCCTAACAAGATTTCCCGAAGCGTTCGTTTTTTTCGAATTCGCTTCATCGCTTTTTGAAAGTTTATTTCATCAATGCTATCACTGCGGTCAAATTGTGCATCGGAGATCCAACGCTTCGTTATGTGGTTAGTAACGATTATGAAAACACGGTAGCCCTTCATTATTTCTTGAATTTCCTCTACCAAATATGAACAGTCATCATCCGCATCGTCGGAAAAATATTCAAAAGAAAACTCTCCAAAGAATAGATCCCAAAACACATATTCACCGTTTTTTTCTTTAAATAGCAGCTCTATATGCTTTTTTTCATTATTGCTTTGAACTGTCAAAGCACAAAATTTGTGTTCTTTTGTTTTTTTGGTGTGAGTACTTTGCGAGAAATGATTGAGAAAATCCGCTTCGCTTGCAAGCTCCGTTTCTGAAAATGCTATGGAATGGGATTTTAATAATTCTTTTGCTTGAAATAAAGTCATATTATGCCCCCTTGCCCTGCGGTATAACCGCATTATAATACAAATCGGCAGAAAAAACAAGTTCTCTGCCGAAGTTTTGTGATGCTAATTTCCGCTAAAAATGCAGAGAGAAGCGCCTGCGTTTGTTTTTATCTCTTTTCCGATATCCTTTTTGCTATTTCGTCGGTATCGCAGGAGAAGGCGGTTGCGGGGATGCGCAGCTCCTCGCCGTTTTCGTCCGTAAGGGCGATATACGCGCCCTTCAGCGCACGGGGCTTGGCGTCGATCTCAAACTCCACAACCTCGCATTTCGTGCCGCGCGGCAACGTAAGGTGCTTTTCGGTCGCGGCGACCTCGTATACGCTTGACGCCATGATATCGACGAGCGTCAAGTCAAGTGTAAAGGTGTCCTTTTTGAAGTTAAACACCGCGATGCTGTAAACGCTGCTGCGCGCTTTCTTGTCGCGTCCGACCTTTACGTGCGCCGCAGAGAGGTCATAATTTTCTATCACCTCGCCGTCCTTGCGGATATTCTTGATGTCAAGCAGTCTTTGCAGATAATCGTCGTAATCCGCGTCCTTGCAGGAGTGGGCGTTCAGGATAAAATACCCCGTAATGCCGACGGCGGCAATTCCTACGCAGATATAGGCGAAAAGCCAAAAGAACGTTATGTAGAATATCGCAAATCCGCCTGCGCCGACGCCGATAAGTATCATAAAGAGCAGCTCGAGCTTTGGGTGGCGTTGCTTGTTGAAATAATTTTCGGGGATGCTCGTGCTTTCGTTGTTTTTTGCCATTGTAAACCTCTTTTTAAGTAACCGCGTTGGCGGCTTTCGTTATTACGTGGATATTATATAACAAAATTTTCCGTTTGTCTATATACCGTTGGTTGAAAACGGTATAGTTTTAGTTGTTTTGGCAAAAAAATACTTGCAAGAGCAAACTTGCAAGTATTTTTTACTTTTCTCGGCTTTCCCTCTCCGCAAGGGCGAAGAACGCGGCGTAGAATATCTGAAAATTAAAATAGAAGAAGAAATTGTCGACGAGCGACATAACGATTATCATTGCGGGCAAAAGGAGAATGAGGAGCTTATCCGCGCTCCTGCGCGTAAAGAGCAGGCGTGCGTACTCCACGCAATGATAGAGGAATGCAATGAAGCCGACGATGCCCGCGGCGGCGAGGAATTGGAATATTATCGAGTGGTACATTCCCGAAAAGGGGTTGCTGAACGTGTAGCTCACGCCCTCGATAACCACTCCGTCGTCAAAGCCGACGCCAAAGACGGGCGCGCGCAAAAAGTCCGCCATGCCGTCCTGCCAATAGCGGAAGCGCAGATTTTCGGACATAATGTCAAAGCGCAAAAACTTTGAAAGCCCAAGCCACAGCTCCATCACGTCGCCCTTGTATACGTGCCAAGCACTCAGCGCGCCTACAGATGCGAGAATGATAACGAGCGTGTATATGCGGTTTTTCCTTTTATTTTCACCGCTGAAGCAACAGAATATCGCGCAGAAGATGAAGAACACGGCGCCTGTGATTATTGCCGAGCGAGTGTCGATAACGGCAGAGCCGATAAGCAAAACGATGGCGGCGGCGTAGTAAATAAGGCTGTAACGCGCCTTGCGCGCAAGGTAAAACGCGGCGGGAACGCCAAGCACGATGACCGCGCCGACTATCGTTGCCACTCCCCATGAGAGCTGGAGAATGTCGCGGTTTATTCC
This sequence comes from Clostridia bacterium, assembly GCA_017522125.1. GTDB lineage: Bacteria > Bacillota > Clostridia > Oscillospirales > CAG-272 > CAG-390. The sequence goes on from JAFXAC010000058.1 coordinate 29,836, forward strand.
GATCACGCCGCCAAGCTCGTCGTAGATGAAAAGCAGGTCTGCCTTATATACCGTCATTGCGCGGAAGAACACCTGCGCGGTGGCGGCAAGAGATACGCCGAGCGCCGAGGCGCAAACGTAGGGCGCACAGTCGCGCGAGTCCGCAAATATAGCGGAAAAGAGCATATATAAAAGCAAAAGCCCCAAGCCGATGGCGGCGCCGTACACGAGGTTTTTAAGCGACGCGCCACCGCTGAATATGCCGTTGAGTATAAGAGCCGCGCTCATTGCGATCATAGAATAAAATATTCCGCCGCGTACCTTGAAAAACCGCTTGAACGCGCCGCTTGCGGCAAGCCTTGCGACGAAGGCTATAACCATTATCACGCCCGCGGCGATAAAGTTTACGAGTCCTGCGGTGGAAAACGAGTCAAACGATGCCTCGCGGTCAAGAAGCTGCTCGGGCGAAAGGTCCGAGCCGAGCGAGCAGTAAAAGAAGAATACGGGCGGAATGAACACCTTTAGGTCGTCCGCAAAAAGCGCGGAAAAGACGACGAGGGCGCAATATATCCAGAATACGGGGGCGTAAACGTAGCAGTTGCCGCTTCCCGCAATGGCGCAAAGCACGGCAAAAAGCGCAGGATACCACAGCGATTCCTGCCATTTTGCCACAGCGTCGATGATGGCGTATTCCTTTCTTATACTTGCGAGCTTGCTCATAGGTCTGTTTCCTTTGCTAAAGATATAATAATTATAGCACGGATTTTAGCGTATTGCAAGGGGATTTTGTCCGCAAGCACAAAATTAAGAATTAAAATTTCGACAGTATTTCAGCCGCGCCGTCGGCACAAATGGTGTGCGCGTGCTCGCTTATGTACGTCCGCGTTTTTTCGTCGTTGCATCGCGTGCCGTACTCGTCAAGGCAGGCGGCGGCAAGCGGCAGTGGAGAGCCGCTTGAAAGCTCGGGCAGCATAAGCACGTACTCTCCGCCGTCGGTGGAAAAGGCGGAGCTGTGTTTTCCGTAGCCGCGTGCGCAAAGCAGGCGGCAAACGGCGACGAGAGCGCCAAGGCTTTCGAAAACGTACGCACTGCCGCACTCTGCCGAGCGCTTTTCGCTCGGCAGAGCTTCGGAGAGCCGAGTTACGAAAAGCTCACAGCCGCCGTCGCGCGACTGAAAAAGCTGTACCATCACGCGCGAGGTGCCGATGCTCGTGCCGCATATATCGTCGGCGCGGCGCAGTACGTCCTTGAAGCGTCGGCGCAGGTCAGCGTCCGACTCGGCGTCGTCGCAATCTATGGCAAACTCACGCAGGTCCTCCTCGGTGAGCATTATTTTCAGCTTGCCGTCGTCTATAAGAATTACTTCCATTCGTATCTCCTTTCGTGGTACATTACATTATAATCCGAATGGGCGGCGCGTGCAACGCACAATTAATGGAAAGGGGTAGGGGCTGTCTCAGTTAGCGCAGAACAAAAATACAAAAATAAGTGAAGAAAAAAGACCGTTTTTTTCGTCCAAAAGGATGAAGAAAGCGGTTTTTTTAAGGTAGAAATCCTCACGGATTTCGATTTTTATACGTATTTTTTAGCCGCGATTTTGCCCTCTGGCGTACCCTCGTACGCCGACGACGACAAAATCGCGACTTCTGCATCTAACTGAGACAGCCCCTTCGATGGTCGTCTGTTATTTTATTGTTATTCTTCCTTCCGTGGTCGCGTAGCGCTCGTCGATAACGCCGCCGAGGAAGTCCTTGACGTAATTGAGGAGTATTTCGTAGTCCGCCATGGAACGGTCGATGAGAAATACGTTGTCACCGAAAATATTGTGCGAGCAGCCGCTGTCGGCAAGCATATAGCTGTGCGACGCTACCTTGTAGGTCGCGGCGGGGTCTATCGGCGCGTAGCTTCCGTCGGGCTTTTGCACCTCAACGTTGCACACGCGTCTGTTTTCACCGAGCGAGGAAACCATAAAGCTTTCGTCAAAGGTGACGGTTGAGGGAATGGACGTGTCAACGGTAAATCTTATGCCCGAGCAATGCTGGAAGCTACCGTTCTCGCCGTATGCCTCGCCGTCCTTTTGGTATTCCTTTTGCACGGCGTACATTGATATTTCAAGCGCGTCAAGTATTTCCTGTCCCGTAGCCTCGACCATACACAGCGTGTTGCCGAAGGGATGCACCGCTATCGTGTCGGCGTAGGTCACGTTGCCCGCCTTGATATCGGCGCGGACTCCGCCGCCGTTGACGAAGGCAATATCTGCCCCCGCTACCGCGCGGTAAGCGTCGGCGCAGAAGTTTCCTACGTTGGTTTCACGGTTTCTCACAAGTCTTATGCCGTTTTCATCGTATCCCGTAAGGTTCACCTTGCTCGTTGCGATGACGGTGCTAAGGCGCTCCTCGTAGCTTGCCTTTACGCTGTTGATAAAGGCAGTCGTCGCGGTGTCGGCTTCGGCGTAATCCGTAATAAGCCCAACGCTTACGTTGCCCGCCGCCGAGATGGTAAGCTGACCTATGCTTGAAAGCTGTGTTCCCGTGGAGGAGAGAAGCACGTTTTCGCCGTTTTTGTTCTTTTTGACCTCGCAGGGCAGGGCGTTGTGCGCGTGCGCGTCAAGCACCGCGTCCACGCCGTCCGTGTGCGCGATAAGTCCGTCGGAGGAGTAGGGCGAATATGCGTCCGTGTTGCCGAGGTGCGTCATAAGAATTACGTATTCCGCGCCCTTTTCCTCGCACTCGTCAACGTATTTCTGCACGCAGGCGTAGAATTCCGCCTCGCTCTTTCCGAAATCGTAGACGAACTCGCCGTCCTCTTGGAAATACACAGGTGCCGCCGCGGTGAGCGTGTACGGCGTGGAAACGCCGATAAAGGCAACGTCAACGTCGCCGTAGGTCATAATTTCGTACGGCTTTACGTCGGACAGCTTGTTTTCGCCCTTGCCCGTGTAGTTCACGTTGGCGCAAAGGTAGGTCGCGTCGGATTTCTTTATCAGATTTTGTAGTTGTGTCATACCGTAGTCGAATTCGTGATTTCCGAGGACGGCAAGGTCGTATCCGACCTGATTCATAATGTCAACGACGTATTCACCCGCCGAAACCGCGCCCACAAGACCGCCCTGAACGGCATCGCCGCAGTCGACGAGCGTGACGTGGGGCGTCAGGCTCTCGCAGTATTTTTTGTACGCGGCAAGCCCCGAATATCCGATGTTATCGTCGACCGCGCAATGCACGTCGTTCGTGAAAAGCACGATGACGTCGTCGCGCTCGGCGGGCGCGGGTGCCGTCGTGCCGTCCGCGTCCGTCGTTTGGGCGGGGGCACAGCCCACAATAAGCGCCGCAAGCGCGGATATTGCTAAAAGCAAGGAGATGAGCTTGCAAGTTATAATTTTTTTCATTTTTATTTCTCCCATCGTAAGATTTAGGGTATGAAATTATTTTACCATACGAATAATATTTTTTCAACCTTTTATCGCCAAAACTTGACTTTTTTGGGTGTGGATGATATAATCTTATTATAAAGCTGATAAGGAGAACAGTTATGAAAAGAATAATTTGTGCATTTTTGGCTTTGATCATGCTTGCGGGCGCACTCGTTGCCTGCAACGGAGACGGCGAGACGCAGGATACTACGCTGCCTGCCGAGACCACTCCGCCGACTCCCACGGAGCTTGTGATAAGCACGCCCGATATGTTTAATTACACCATCGTAAGAAGTAAAAACGCTACCGCCGACGTAGTAAATCTCGCTATGTCGCTTCGCGATTCCTTGACCGCTATGACCACCGCCAAGGGACTGAAGGTCACCGAGGATTGGGTGAAAAAGGGCGAGGATGTGTCCGCCGACGCTTGCGAGATAGTGCTTGGCATTACCGAGCATCCCGATATGATCGCTCTTTCAAGCGGTCTTGCTATGGGCTCGTACGCCATCAAGATAGTTGGAAGCCGCATTCTTTTGGCAGGTCACGACAAGGCTTCGCTTTTGAGCGCGATAAACGAGCTTAAGCGCGCTATCGTTAAAAAGGACGACGGAAGTCTTGTCATAAGCACTGATTTTGCTGTGCAGGGTTCAAAGAACGAATATATGTCGGCTCTTCCGCAATACAGCATCAGCAAGCCCGGCTCTACCTACGACACGGGTGATAATTGCACGATGATACACGTCAAGCGCACGAATACCGCCGAGTACGACGATTATCTTGCCGCGCTTGAGAAGGCGGGATACACGCTTTACGCCAAGAGAACTGCCAATGCTAACCGTTTTGCGACCTACACGGGTCACGGCGGCGTCGTAAACGTATGCTATACCAACTATTCCAAGGAAGTGCGCATTCTCGTCGAGCCTGAAAGCTCCACGGGACTTCCCCCTCGCGCAGAGGACAGCGCAAACGTTAAAAAGACCACTACTCCGTCCGTAAACCTCGTAGGACTCGGATATAATCAGAGCGGCGGTCTTAACGAGATAGGACTTTGTATGATATTTGTCCTTCCCGACGGCAGACTTCTCATCGTTGACGGCGGATTCCGCTCGTACAACAACGCCGACAACCCCCTGCTCGATGCGATGAAGAAGCTTGCGCCCGACCCCAATAACATAACCGTTGCCGCGTGGTTCCTTACTCACTCGCACATCGACCACCTTGCCGCCGTTCAGCGCTTTGCCGAGTCGTCAAGCCTTAAGAAATCTCTCACCGTGGAGCGCTTCGTAGTGAATTTCCCGACCAAGGAGCATTACGAGCATATAGACGACGAGGCACTTGCTGACGACCTTCGCGCGCTCCTGCCCAGAGCCTTCCCGAACGCGCAGATAATCAAGGCGCACACGGGTCAGATGTATGATTTCGGCTGTGGCGCGACGGTGGAGATGCTCTACACCTACGACGATTATATGCCCAAGATGCTTGACTGGAACAATACGTCCTCGCTCGTTTTCAGAGTAAAGCTTGAGGGCAAGACCTGCACGGTGCTCGGTGACGCAACGCACGCGACGGGACACATTCTCGTCGATATGTACGGCAATTATCTGAAGTCGGATATGGTACAGCTCTCCCACCACGGCGTTATCGGAATAATAGCGGACGTGTATAACTACATAAAAGCGCCCGTTCTGCTCTGGCCTGCGACGGATTCTGCGGTCAAGAAGTTCTATAAGGATTCCTATAACGTCGCGGCGCTTAACTACACGCGCGACCTGTACGTTGCAAATACGGGCGTAACGACGCTGAAAATGCCGTACGCTATCAAAAACAACAAATCCGCAGTTATGAATAAGATACTGAAGGGTTAAAAAATAATCCCCAAGGCAGACCACGGTCTGCCTTGGGGAATTTTATCGCACGTGCATTTCTCCGAAAGCACCGTCGGCAACAAAAGGTGTCCAAAATTACAGTTTTAATTCTTGCTTTATCAGTTGAAGCAATTTAGAAAACGTATCTTCTTTTTCAAGATACGAATGATCGCACAGCATTTTTCCGTTGTGATAGATTTCGCCACGATCCGTTATAAAGGTATGTATGTCTTTTTCTGTTTCTAATTTCAAAACGATATTGCCAAAAGCTTTTTCGTAATAATCAAACGAAACTATAGTTGCGTTGGCAGGGAGAAGAGCTTTTACTGCCTCCAACATCTCATTCTTTCTTCGTTCTGTTCTTTTCTTAAAAAACAATGATTCACACCCCCTTTATAACACATTATACCACGTTTTCGTAAACAAATCAAGGTGAAGGCTTGTATATCATCCACAGCTTGCGTGCGGCGAGTTTCTCCGAATCCACCACCGACAACAAAAAGACCTGATGCTTCGCATCAGGTCTTTTTGTTGCGTTAAACGAGTGAAAAGGTGTCTGACCATAGGTAAAAACGAACAAAAGGTGTCCGCTTTTCACCGGTGCATCCGCTCGACAAATTCCAATTTATCAAATAGCTTTTATTATTTCTCTCACATCTTTTTTGCTTGATAACCAAATAACTTTGTTCTCATATTTATCTAAAATGGTCTTTATTTCTTTTAGGTTTTTATTTTGAAAAGTCTCTGTCCATTTCAACAAGTTATAGACTGATTTCAGCGTTTCTCTTTTTCCTTTTTGTATTCCAAACTTTCTTTTTATAGATCGTATAATAATTCTACTCTTATACAAATATCTTGGCATATCTAAAACATAGATTACATCTGCTTCGTCAAAACTTTGCTGCACCCATGCGTAATATACACCCTCAATTACCCATTCATTATTGTTTAAGATTTCCTGCAACAATGCGTTTCTTTCTTCAAGTGGTCTTTTTATTCCATATTCTTCGGCGTTATTATCCCATTGAATATCATCTAAATCAAAATGTGGAATGTTGTGTTTTTTTGCAAGAGCATTTGCTAAATAAGTTTTTCCAGAACCACTGCACCCAATTATATGTATTTTCACGAAACAACACCTCCGCCAAATTCTTATTTATCGGTTAGATTATATCACACAATCGCAAACAAATCAAGGCGTAAGCCTTGTATGTCTTCAATGATGCATCGCCTGCGGCGATATGATGCATTTGCTTCGCAAATATGATGTTGCTCCGCTGCGTTCCGCAATGATGCGATGTTTGCCATAAAATGTGGCGAAGGCACACATCATTAGGCGTAGCCGTCATCATTGGCGGAGCCAACATCATTTGCCGAAGGCAAACATCATTCAAAAAACGCACCTTTGTCGGTAGACAAAAGTGCGTTTTTTGTTGGTGGAAAGCAGAAATTCGGTGATGCACTTCTCGCACGTTGCTACAGTGCGAACACAGCACAAGTCCGAAACTCGCCCCCGGCGAGTTTCTCCGAATCCACCGCCGACAACAAAAAGACCATCTGCTTTGCACGAGAGTGCGTGGGTTTTCGCGGTGGGTTAGCAGAAATTCGGTGATGCACTTCTCGCACGTTACCATAGTGCGAACACACATCAAGTCCACGCCCTAAAAACGCCACACCGTGGCGTTTTCTTAACGGGCTTCCGAATCCACACGCGCGTAGCGCGTTCCCCCACCAACAAAAAGACCATCTGCTTTGCACGCGAGTGCGTAGCTTTTCGCGGTGGGTTAGCAGAAATTCGGTGATGCCCATCTCGCACGTTACCACAGTGCGAACACACATAAAGTCCGAAACTCGCCCCCGGCGAGTTTCTCCGAATCCACCACCGACAACAAAAAGACCTGATGCGTGAACAAGTCCGTTAATAACGGACAATTGAAAAAAAGAGCCTCCTATGGTAGAATAGATATAGATCTAAAACTACCATAGGAGGGATTTTTTATGCCAAGAGAATATCGCCATATACAAGAATACGAAAAAGAAATATTAG
>JAFXAC010000059.1 GCA_017522125.1 Clostridia bacterium
CTTAACTTTCACTTTGCACTTTGCACTCTGCACTTTATTTGCCGTAAGGCAAATATTTCACCCAACGAGGTCGGAGCTGCCCGAAAACAGCCTTGGATATTTTCTCGCCACTGCGTTTACGATAAAGTAGGCGGCTACGGCGTAAAGAACGCCGAGGAGCGAGCCTATGAGCACGTCCGTAAAATAATGGACGTAGAGATAAAGCCTTGAAAACGCTATCAGCGCCGCCAGCGCGAGCGCCGCCGCGCCCCATTTTTTGTTAAAGAGGAAAACGCCCATAGCCCCCTCAAACGCGGCAAGCGAATGCCCCGACGGGAACGACGCGTCGTGCGTCGACACAAGCGGCTCGCGCACGGCGATAAGCGCCGCGTAAAGCTCGTTTTCATACGGTCTTACGCGCCCGACGAGTGGCTTTAAGCCGAGATTCACGGTGAGAAGCCCGATAACGAGCGCAACGCCTATGACCGCGCCCATTTTGCGCGTCCGCTTAAAGCACAAGAACACGGCGGCAAGCACTATCCAAAACCAGCCCGCGTCGCACAGGTGCGTCACAAACGTCAAAAATCCGTCAAGAAAGCCACATCGTATGCTTTGAATGCCATTCAGTATGGCATAGTCAAACTCATAAATTGCGTTCATTTCTTCCTCCTCGGTGCAAACACCCACTCCCTTTGTATGCGGAAGTTGATAAAATAAAGCACCGTGTCGACTGCCATCTTAAGCAGAGTTGCCAGCGCGGGAGCCTCCACGCCAAACGTGTCCGAAAGAAGTCTTACCGAGCCTGCCGAAATAAGCATCACGGGTATCGCCAGAGCGTAGTATTTAAGGCAGGTGCGAGCCACCGACTCGCCCGACTTGAACACCGCCTTGCGATTCAGCGTAAAATTAGTTACCGAGGACACCGCGCGCGCGATAGCCGTGGGGATAAGCACGGGTAGCACGGGCAGCACGGGGGACAAAAACCTTTTGAGAAGATAGAACAAAAGCAGGTCCACCACCGTGGATATGCCCGAGCTGCAAACAAACTTCAGTATAAGCGAATAAATTCTTATAGAATCTATCACGGGGCGGAAATGCGAGGTCTGATTCTCATCGATATAGACCGTTTCTATCTTTTGCTCAAGCCACGAAACGCCAAGGCGCTTCATTTCAAGGAGCATATTCGTTTCGTATTCGTACCTGTCGCCGTCGACCTCGCAAAGCTCACCGAGATATCTTTCGGGGATCGCGCGAAGCCCCGTTTGCGTGTCGGAAATTTTGAGTCCGCAAAGCAGTAAAAACACCGTAGAGGTTATTTTATTGCCCATTCGGCTTTTCGCGGGGACGTGCTCAAGGTCAAAATCGCGCACGCCAAGCACGGGTGCGTCCCTCTCGACCATAAGGCGCGAGCAAGCCGCGATATCCGACGCGCGATGCTGTGCGTCACCGTCGGCGGTAACGACACCCGCGCGGTCGGGGCGGTTGGCGCGGAAATATTCAAACGCCGTTTTCAGCGCCGCGCCCTTGCCGCGATTGACCTCGTGCTCCAGCAGAGTTACCGCAGGATGCTCCTTGGGATCGGGGAAAAACGCCCTTTTTTCGGGCGATGAGCCGTCGTTTATCACTATTATATCGTCAAAGCCCTCCGCTTCCAGCTCGCCGACTATTCGGCACAGCTTTTCGTCGGGCTGATATGACGGTATGACAAGCGTAACGCGTTGTTTAAAGCTCTTTTCTGTCATTTTACGACTATTCCTTTATATCATTCCTGCAAAATTTTTCATAAAAATATACCACGCAGCAACTACTGCTGCAAAAACGGCAAGCCAAAAGACCGTATGCTTCCAGCCACCGCCGTTGGGTGAGCCATTATTCATATCCACTACCCCCTATTTTTATGCTATTATTATACCACAACGCACAAAAAAGTCAAGTTTTACTTGAACATTCGCGCCTTTGGTTGTATAATGTAATCATAACGGAAAGGGGGGCGAGAGATGCCGCAAAAATTGAAAATTGAAATAATTTCGGGCGGCAAGCGGCTCACGCTTCCCGCCGAGCGCGACCAAACCATACGCCACGCGCTTGCCCTTGCGGGCTTTTTTGTCGGCGTTTGCGGCGGCGGAAGGTGCGGCAAATGCCGCGTGCGCGTCCTTTCGGGCGCGGTGAGCGAAGCACCCGACGCCGACGGCTGTGTGCTTTCGTGCAAGGCAAAAATACTCTCCGACCTCGTTATTGCCGAGGTCGCGTCCTGCCCCATTCGCCGCACGCAAGGTGAGGGAAAGGCTTGTACCGCCGCGGGCGAGCTTGGCGTTGCCGTTGATATCGGTACGACCACCGTTGCCGTTTCAGCATACGACCTTACCACGCACGCGCACGTCGGCACGCTGACTGCGAAAAATCCGCAAGCCGCCTTCGGCGCGGACGTGATCTCGCGCATATCCGCATCACAAACGCATCTTTTTGAGCTTTCACGCTGCGTTCGCGCGGCGCTTGCAAATATGATGGCAAGCCTTTGCGGCGGTAGCATAAAGCGCGCCGTTATCGCGGCAAACACGGTAATGAGCGAGCTACTTCTCGGCAACGATCCCCGATATCTCGGTAACGCACACGCGACGCTTGCGCATCACCGCGCGGTAAGACTATACGGCGCGGATTGCGCGGCTATGACGGGCATTTCTGCCGACGAAGTAACGCTGTTTCCGCACATCTCCCCCTTCGTCGGCGGAGATATCACCGCGGGAATATTCAGCCTTTTCCCCGCACCGCCCGCCGAGCCCGCCTTGCTTTGCGACCTCGGCACTAACGGCGAGGTGGCACTGATACACGGCGAGGAAATCGTCTGCTCAAGCGCCGCCGCAGGCCCTGCGTTTGAGGGTGGCGGCATAGAATGCGGAATGGAATACGCCGATGGCGCAATTTCGCACGTCAGCGACGGCGGCAACAGCCTGACGCTTGAGGTAGTCGGCAAAAAAACGCCCGTCGGCATTTGCGGAAGCGGCATTTGCGACGCGCTTGCCTTTATGCTCCGCCGCGGCATTATAAGACGCGACGGCAGCCTTGCCCCGCGAGGCGAGCTGCCCGACGCATTTGCGACGAGGGTGCGCGACGGTAGATTTTACCTTACGGGAAGCGTTTATATCTCCCAAGAGGACGTCCGCGCGTTTCAGCTTGCGCGCGCGGCAATAAAATGCGCCGTTGACGCGGTGTGCACAAGGCTTGGCAAAGCGCCCGCTACCGTGTTCGTGGCGGGCGGCTTCGGAAGTGCGGCGCACCCCGACGCGCTAAAAACGCTCGGTATACTCCCCGACGGCGCAAGAGCCGAGGCTGTAGGCTGCTCCGCGCTCGACGGCGCAAAAAGGCTACTGCTCTCCCCCGAGCTTTTACCGAGCGCGGAGAGCATCGCCACCCGTGCCGTCAACGTTCCCCTCGCACTCTCGGAGAGCTTTGAGAGTGATTTTATGAAACGAATTAATTTTTAACGAAAAGACTTCACAAGCGCAAGCGCTTGTGAAGTCTTTTCTTCTATAACTGAACTTATGCAACGGTCGTTTCGGGAGCTACGGGAGCCTCGGGAGCCTCGGGAGCTACGGGAGCTTCGGGAGCTACGGGAGCTTCAGGAGCTACGGGGGCTTCGGGAGCTACGGGAGCTACGGGCTTGCGGTGATCGTCGCGATCGTCATCGTGATCGTCGCGGTCATCATCGCGGTCATCGTCGTGATCGTCATCGTCGAAATCCTCGTCGTGATCGTCATCGTCATCGTCGAAATCCTCGTCGTCATCGTCGTCGTGATCGTCGCGGTCAGCCTCGGGAGCTTTATCAGCATCGGGCTTGTTGTCCTCAGCCTCGGTTCTCTCGGCAAGGATAGCCGCGCTTACGGCGTCAACTACGTACTTATACTCCGTATCAGCGGTTTCAAGCTCGACCTCGTATACCCAAGTCTCGCCCTTATGCTCAAGCTCGCAATCCTTTTCGATAACCTGCTCGGCACTAAGACCTGCGGCGGTGATGGCGGCGTTTATAGCTGCCTCCTCGCCTATAAGGTTTTCGGGAAGCGCGGGAGCGGGGTGCTTTTCGTCCTCGTCCTTGTCATCATCGTGATCGTCGCGATCATCATCGCGATCGTCGTCATCGTCGTCGAAATCCTTGTCGTCGTGATCGTCGCGATCATCATCCTTGTCGTCGTCAGCCTCAACTCTGCTGTCGATAACTGCCGCACTCGTAGCGTCGATGCGGTATTCGTACTCGTTTGCCTCTACCTCGAACTCGATCTCGTAGAACCAAACGCCGCCCTTGCACTCAAGGTCGCATTCGATCTCGCCTGCCTGACTGGAGGAGAATCCGGCGGCGGCAAGCGCGGCGTTAACTGCTGCTTCCTTACCGATAAGGTTTTCGGGGCGCTCGACCTTTGCGGGCTTCTCGCCCTCGGGGCGCTCGACCTTATGGTCATCATCGTCATCGTCCTCGTCGTCAGCCTCGACCTTGCTCTTGAGGATCTCGCCCGTTGATGCGTCGATCTTATATTCGTACTCGTTAGAGCCCGACTTGAACTCGACCTCGTATATCATTGCGCCCTTCTTATAATCAAGCTCGACCTCAACGTCCGTAGCCTGCTCGGCGGTAAGACCTGCCGCGCTGAGCGCGATGGCAACAACGGCGTCCTTGCCGATATAAGCGGAATCGCTTGCGCTTCCGCTGCCCGTTACGTCGTCGGGAGTCGTTCCCGTTGCGTCAAGCAGGAGTGCAAGCTCATTAACGGTAAGAGCCTTAAGCTCGTCAAAGGTGTGTGCGCCGCCGCGGGTAACAAGCTCGCAAATGAGTCTTGCCTTGCCCTGCGACATCTGATTTTCCTTTGCAAGAGCCTTTACGGCGTCGTCGACCTCGTCGGTGATTATCTGCGTCATAACGGCGGCTTCAATGCTTTCAGCCTTCAAAAGCTCGGTAACGCTGTCGGTGAGGTGCTGACGGAGTGCCTCGCCGTCGCCCTTGGTGTCAACGGTGATAAGAACGGAGTTCGCATCAGCGCTGATGTATCCTGCCTTCAGCATCTCGCCGATGATGGCGGAAACTGCGGTGTCAACGTCAACGTCCTTAAGCTCGAGTCCCTCGAGTATACGGGTGCCGTCGTCGTTGGTGGCAACTGCCTTTTTAACGGTATCGTTTTTACCGATGGAAAGCTCGATGCCGGGGTTTACGTCGATGGAAACCACCGAGGTGATGGTATCCGAACCCGTCTGCATACCTATAACGGCGGTAAGAACCATAACGAGCACCAGAGCCGCAGCTATTGCAGATGCCCATTTTGCGCTTGAAAATCTCTTTTTCATTGTAAGTACCTTTCCCTTTCTCTCAACAGAACCACAAGCGGAAAGCACCTTTTCGTAATTATTAGGTGTCACAGCCTCTATATCGGCGGACAGCTTTTTCTCAATTTCGTTGTTTCTCATCAGTCTTCTCCCTGTAATCTGTTTCTGAGTTTTTTCATCGCCCTGCTGTATTTTGAAAGTACCGTGGGCAGCGGCATTCCCATTACCTCGGCTATCTGCCTGTGCTTCATATCGGAAAGCGCGTGAAGGGTAACTATCTGTCTTTCCTCGTCGGAAAGAGCCGTCATAGCCTCCCTTAGCACTATACCGTCAAGCAGTCGCTCACCCTCAGCCGCGCTGTCGGCGTGACGCTCCCAATCCTCCTCGTTTTCGAGAAGCCTTGCAGTCTTACGCAAGCGGTGCAGGCAGAGGTTGCGCGTGATGGTCAGTATCCACGCCATCGGCTTTCCCTGCGGTTGGTACCTATCCGCTTCGGAAAAGACCTTGACGAAGGCGTCCTGCATCACGTCCTCGGCATCGTGAGAATTTTTAAGTATGGAAAGTGCGAAGCCGTAGACCGAAACTCTGCAAGTGTCGTATATCACGGCAAGTGCATCGTTCTCCCCACTTGCGAGCCGCAAAAGCGCGTCCTCAAGCACGTGGACCTTATCGTCATCAGGCTTTTTAGCTGATGTCTTGTTCTTCATGGTCGGCTTGCTCCTTTCATTAAGTTAATACAGCATATGGCACTTTTATTGCACGGATCTAAAAAATTTTCCCTGCCAAATATCATTTTCATACATTTTTTTGTCGATATCGTTTATTACAGCCGTTTTTTGACGGCTCCAAAGGGGTGCGACGAGGTCCTCGGCAAGTCCGTCGCCCGTCAGGCGACCTATCACGGTGTCGGGCGGAAGGTACGTCAGCGCCTCGGCAACGAGGCTTACGTATTCGTCCCTTTCAAGCGGACGGTACGCGCCTTCATTATATATATCGCACATCGGCGTGCCGCGAAGGACGTGCAAAAGGTGTATCTTGACCTGCTCGGGCGCAAGCACGGCAACGTCGCGCACCGTGCGCATCATATCATCGCGGCTCTCGCGTGGCAGACCGAAAATTATATGCACGCATATCTCGGCACGAGGCGCGAGCGAGCGCAGACGGCGATAACCCTCGCAAAACTGCGAAAAGCTATGTCCGCGTCCGATTGCGGCGGCGGTAGCGTCAGAGCTACTTTGAAGCCCCAGCTCCACCGTCAGCACCGTGCGCTCCGACACCTCGGCAAGCAGGTGGCAGACCTCCTCGGAAAGGCAATCGGCGCGGGTGGCTATATTAAATCCCAAAACGCCCTCGAACGAAAGTATCTCCTCATAGGTGCGGCGAAGCACCTCGACGGGCGCGTATGTGTTCGTATGCGCCTGAAGATACGCAATACAGCGCGAGGTATCCCATTTCGAGCTGAGCGAGGTGCGCCCCGCCTCGTATTGCTCGCGTAGCGCAAGTCCGCACGGAATGCTGTCGCCGCTTCCGCGCCCCGAGCAATATATACAGCCGCCGCCCGCGTCTATATTGGGACAGGAAAAGCCCGCGTCAAGCGGTATCTTGGCGCATTTTGCACCAAAGCGGCGGCGCAGGTAGTATTCATAGGTATAATACCGCTTGTTCGTGTCGCTGTTGGGATATGGATTGGTTTGTGCTTGTGTTTTTTTCATATTCTCTTTAGAAAAAATCGAGACTGATTTCAGCCTCGATTTTTAAATCATTTCTCAATGAGTTTTTCAATAGCCGCCATTCTTGCGCAGAGCGTAAGCACGCGCATAGCCTCGGTAAGCTCGGAGTACGAGGGGTAGGTGGGGGCAATACGGATGTTCGAGTCGTCGGGGTCTACGCCGTAGGGGTAGCTTGCGCCCGCGCCCGTCAGCTTAACGCCCGCGTCAAGACAGAGCCTGTAGGTGCGCTTTGCACATCCCTTTGCAACGAAAAGGCTGATAAAATAACCGCCGCGAGGCTCGGTCCAACGAGCTATACCCGTGCCGTCAAGGTCCTCGTGAAGAATGCCTATGACCGCCTCGAACTTCGGGCGGATAAGCTCCGCAAGCATCTTCATATGCGCGCGAATATTCTCGGCATTTCCGAAATACTTGACGTGGCGTATCTGATTTAACTTATCGTGTCCTATGGTCTGAATGCTCATAATGGGCTTGATATGCGCCATATTGCAATCGGATGCGGCAAAAACAGCCACGCCCGCGCCCGGGAAGGATATCTTCGAGGTGGATGCGAAATAGAAAACGCGATCCTCCGTGCCGGCGTCCTCGCAAGCCTTGAATACGTTTAGAAGCTCTGGTGCATCGTCGTAAAGGTCGTGAACGGCGTAAGCGTTATCCCAGAAGATCCTGAAATCCTTTGCGGCGCACTTGAGTGAGGCAAGGCGGCGAACTACTCTATCGGAATAAGTAATGCCGTCGGGATTGGAAAATCTCGGACAGCACCAAATGCCCTTTATCGAGGCATCGGACGCAACGAGGCGCTCGACCATATCCATATCGGGGCCGTCCGCAAGCATCGGGACGTTTATCATCTTGATGCCGAGCGACTGACAGATAGCAAAATGTCTGTCGTAGCCCGGTACGGGACAAATGAACTTGACCTCACCCTGCTTTACCCACGGCTCACAGCCGTCGGACGTACCGTAGAGCATACAACGCGCAACGGTGTCGTACATAAGGTTGAGCGAGGAGTTTCCTGCTACGATAAGGTTCTTTTCGGGAATATCAAGAAGCTCCGAGAAGAGCTTTTTAGCCTCGGGAATACCGTCAAGCACGCCGTAGTTACGGTAGTCAAAGCCGCTTTCCGAGAAGCAATCCTCTGCCTCGGTCACTGCGGTGAGCATACCCGTAAGCTTGTCAAGCTGCTCCTTGGCGGGCTTACCGCGCGACAGGTCAAGACTTATATTTTTTGCCTTTACGGCGGCGTATTCTTCACTTAATTTCGAATAAAGCGCGCGCAGCTCCTCTGCGCTCATCTGGGAATAAAGCATAATTTCTCCTTTATCCGCGCATCAACAAAAATTAGAAATCAGCGCAGCCCGTGGTTCTGGGGAACGCCTCCACGTCTCTGATGTTAGTGATGCCGGTAATATACATTATCATTCTTTCAAAGCCAAGACCGAAGCCTGCGTGCTTTGTGCCGCCGTAGCGGCGAAGGTCGCAATACCAGGAATAATCGGCAGGGTCAAGACCGAAGCGAAGGATAGCCTCCTCCAGCTTATCAAGTCTTTCCTCGCGCTGTGAGCCGCCTATCAGCTCACCGACTCCGGGAACGAGCATATCTGCGGCGGCAACGGTCTTGCCGTCGTCGTTCTGGCGCATATAGAACGCCTTGATATCGCGGGGGTAGTCGGTAACGAATACGGGCTTTTTGAATATCTGCTCGGTGAGATATCTTTCGTGCTCGGTCTGAAGGTCGATACCCCATTCTACAGGATATTCAAACTTCTGTCCGCTTGCCTTAAGCATCTCAACTGCCTCGGTGTAGCTTACTCTGCCGAAATCAGCGTCGCAAAGCGCCGTCATTCTTTCGATAAGGGTGTTGTCGAAGAACTTGTTGAAGAACTCAAGCTCGGCAGGGCATTCGCGCATAACGAACCTGATAACGTACTTCACCATAGCCTCGGCGGTGTCCATATAATCGTTAAGGTCTGCAAACGCCATCTCGGGCTCTACCATCCAGAACTCTGCGGCGTGGCGCTGAGTGTAGGAGCGCTCGGCGCGGAAGGTAGGACCGAAGGTGTAAACGTTGGCAAACGCCATAGCAAAGGTCTCAACGTTGAGCTGTCCCGAAACGGTAAGTCCCGTCTTCTTGCCGAAGAAGTCCTGCGAGTAGTCTATCTCGCCGTCCTCGGTTCTGGGGGGGTTATTAAGGTCAAGAGTAGTGACCTGAAACATCTCGCCCGCGCCCTCACAGTCGGAGCCTGTGATAAGGGGGGTGTGAACGTATACGAAGCCGCGCTCAAAGAAGAAGCTGTGGAGCGCGTAAGCCACCACCGAACGCACGCGGAAAACGGCGTTGAAGGTGTTTGCGCGGGGGCGCAGATGTGCGATGGTGCGCAGATACTCCATGCTGTGACGCTTTTTCTGAAGCGGGAAGTCGGGGGTGGACGCACCCTCAAGCTCGACCTTCTCCGCCTTCATCTCGAAGGGCTGGGGAGCGTTGGGGGTAAGCTCTATCGTTCCCGTGCAGACGAAGGACGCGCCTACGTTCTGCTTGACCGTTTCTTTATAATTGGTAAGCTTTTCGCTTTCAAGCACTACCTGAAGATTTTTGAAATACGAGCCGTCGTTAAGCTCGATAAATCCGAACACGTTGCTGGAGCGTATAGTTCTTGCCCAACCTGCAACGGTGATGCTCTTGCCCGCGTAAGCGGCGGGGTCGCTGTAAAGCTGTTTTACTGTGATTCGTTCCATTTTTCAGTTTCCTCTCTTTATTGATGGGCATCAATTAAAAAGTGCAACTTTTTTTGCCGAGGTTGCAATATTTTCCTCAACCATAGGTCACATTATAACACATAATGCCCGAATATGCAAGCAAAAAATAAAATTTTTGCAATTTTTTATTGAAAAAAATTCATTTTTTCCAAAATTCCATAAGCTGAGCCTGTAAGTCGCGAAGCTCGGGGACAAATTTTATCCCCTCCCAATGCGGCGGCATAAGCGCGCGGTATTTTTCCGTGGCGTATCTGTCGTCCACAAGCACCACCACGCCGCGGTCGGTATCCCGCCTGATAACTCTGCCCGCCGCCTGCAATATCCCGTTCATTCCGGGGTAGGTGTAGGCGTAATCGTAGCCGTTTTCACTCTTTACCTCGTAATAGTCGCGAATGATATTTCGCTCCGCGGATATACCGGGGAGCCCAACGCCCACGACCACCGTGCCGATAAGGCGGCTGCCGGGTAGGTCCATTCCCTCGGAAAAGCTGCCGCCAAGCACGCAAAAGCCCACGCGCAGCTTGCCCTCGTCCTCGCGGAAGAAGGAGATGAACTCATCTCGCTCGTTCCTTGTCATTCCGCGCTTTTGCACCGCGAGTGGCACGTTTGGATACTTATTTTTGAAGATATCAAGCACGCCTTCCATATATTTATACGAAGGAAAATAAACGATGTAATTTCCCGCGCGTGCGGAGCAGGTGGCGGCAATTACGGCAGAAATGCGCTTATAGCTCTTTTCCCTGTCCTCGTACCGCGTGCTTATGGCGGTGACGGCACAAAGAAAGAGATTTTCGCGCGGAAACGGCGAGGGGAGCGAGAGCACCCTGTGGTCCTTGCCGCCGCCGAGAATGTCGGAATAGTATTCCGACGGTGAAAGAGTTGCCGAAAAGAACACCGAGGCGCGCGCCGCGCCGAGCGCGTCGTCAAGCCGCCCTGCAGGGTCAAGGCAATATAGCTTTGCGGACATTTTTCCGCAGTTCATTTCAATATAGGTGCGATATCTGCCGTCGTAGGCGTCCGACGCGTCCTGCCACTTGCGGCACAGCCGCAAGAACGCGGCGGCGGCAGAGGCTACGGGGATATCGTCCTTGTGTGCGTGGTAAAATTTCTCAACGGCGTCCGCCGCGTGCGCCACCGCACGCTCAAGCCCCTCTATCGGCTCGCGATTGAAATAATATCCGAACTCCCTGCCCTCGTCGTCGCAAAAGCGGCTGTCGGCGCAAAGCTTTGCCGTTGCACAAAGTGCGCCCTGAAGCGCCTCAAGCGCACCGTCAGCCTTCGGAAACGCCGCCGTGTATTCGCGAAGCGTCGCTATATCGTCCTCGGTAAGGCACGCCGAGTATATATCCCTTGCCCTTTCGGGGAGATTGTGCGCCTCGTCGATAAGGAAAACGCAATCTCCGTCGCCCCCCGCAAAATACCTTTGGAGCTTGACCTGCGGGTCAAAGGCGTAATTGTAATCGCAGATTATCACGTCGCAGTATTCGGAAAGGTCGAGCGAAAGCTCGTACGGGCATATCCCGTGTGCCGAGGCACAGCGCAATATCTCGCGTGCGGGATAGCCGTGGTACGCACCGAGAAGCTCGCCTATCGCCTCGGAGCGCTTTTGCATATATCCACTCATATACGGACAGCTCTCGGCGTTGCAAACGAAGCCGTCACCGCCGCGCAACGCGCGAATGGGACACATCTGCTCCTTCGCCGTAAGGACTACCGTGCGAAGCGGTGCGCCCGCGGCGCATATCCTGCCTGCGGCGGCGTAAGCCTCGCGCCGCGTGCTTGCCTTGGCGGTAAGATAAAATATCCTGCGAAAGCCGCCCTCACTCCACGCCCTGACTGCTCCGTAAAGCACGGAAACCGTTTTTCCGATACCCGTGGGCGCGGCGGCAAATAGGCGTTTTCCCCCTTTACAAGCCGAGTAAACAGACGATATCAGCTCGCGCTGACCCGCACGCAGAGAGCCGTGAGGGAAGCGTAGCTTTTTCGCCGCGGGCATAACGTGCGTTACCCTCTCGCGCTCGTTTTCGGCTCTGCGCCTTACGAGCGAGAGCGTCATATTAAGCATTCCCTCAAGGTCCGAGCGCTCCGCCACGCTCTCGCTGTGCTTTTCGCCGTCCGTGATGGAGAGCCTTATTTTGTCAAGCCCAAGCTCGCGGCACACGAGCGCGCCGAAAAGCCCGAGGCGCATATTTTGCACCCTCTTATTCCCATCGGCGTGAAGAGTGAACGGCTCTGTGCCGCTTGGCGGCAAAAGCTCGACGCCTCCGCCGATGAGATAATCTATATCCCCCGCGCTCACGCGCTCGCTGACGGAGTGAGCGCCGCCCGTGCCAAAATCGGAAAAGCCGTAGGCGGCGGCGCAAAGCTCGTCCACCGTGATAAGAACGGCGTTTTTCTCGGCGTCGTATATCATTTCACAGCCCTCCCAAAAAAGTATATATATAGTATAATAACATAGTTCTTTATATAAGTCAATAATAAAGAAATTTGCACTTAAAAATAAATTTACATAAAACACTCCGTCAAGGATTGACAAGACTCCACTTTATACAGTATAATAGATTAATAATACCCTAATGGCGGCGGCTCTTTCGCGCCGCCCGATATACATTTTTCAAAAAAGGACTTTACGCATGAAAAACAAAAGCCCCATACGATATATGAACCGCACGGCGCTTTGGCGCATCGTGGGCTTTACGCTTTTCGCGCTGTGCATTTTTATTCTTCCCGTTTTTGCTAACGCAGCCGAGGACACCACGCCCCCCATCGTTATCGTTCCGCCCGCCGAGGTAAGCTCCATTGAGATAAGCTCCGCCCCCAAAAAGACCGAGTATTTCGAGGGGGAAACGCTATCCCTTGACGGCGCGAAAATAAAGATAACGTACTCCGATGGTGAAATCGAGACCGTAAGCATAAGCTCCGCTTGGGTAAGCTGTGACCTCTCCAAGGTCGGTGAGCAGACCGTGACCGTGACGTATCAGGAGCATAGCGCCACCTTTACCGTCACCGTAAAGGCGATAGAGGTCGTTTCCATTAAAATAACCCAAGAACCGATAAAGACAGAATACTTCGTCGGTGAGCCGATAGATACCGAGGGGCTTGCCGTCACCGCATACTACAACAACGGCGACAAAAAGGTCATTACGTCCGAGATAGTCCTGACGGGGCTTGACTCCGCCACTGCGGGAGAAAAGACCGTCAGCGTAACGTACGGAGATTTTACCGACACCTTTACGCTGAATATCATCGAGCCGTCGATATCGGAGCTGTCGTTTGTTACGATGCCCAAGACCGAATATTTTGACGGCGAGGAGTTCTCCCCCGAGGGCTGTACCGTCCTTGCCGTTTACAACAGCGGCGAGCGCGAGGAGATAAGCGAGGGCTTTACGTTTTCGGGCTTCAACCCCGCCCTGCTTGGTGAGCAGGAGATAACCCTGCACTACGGCGGACTTACCCTGACCTTTAAGGTAAACGTCACGCTTTCGCCGTACCACACGCACACGCCCCTGCCCGCGGAGCATATAACGCTACCCACCTGCACCGAAAGCGGCTTTGACAGAATAAGCTGTGCCGTGTGCCTTGCCGTCATAAGCGAGCATTCCGTAGCTCCGCTCGGACACAGCTTTGGCGAGCTTACCCTTATCACTCCCCCCACCGCCGACGTCGAGGGAAAGCAATCGCACGCCTGCACCGTTTGCTCACACGTCGAGGAGCTTCCGATAGCGAAGCTGACGGGCATTCTCACAAACGGCGATTTCACCCTTGAGCTGCTTGGCGAGGGCTGTGTTTTCCCCTACCTTGCAACGCTTAAGGCTGAAGAAATAATAGAAACGCTCACCCCCAAGAACGTCAGCGACCTTAACGCACAGCTTTCGGGACTCGTGCCCGAGGCAAAGCTCGTTTACGTTATAAACGTAAGCGTTATTCTGCAAAACGGTGAAAAATTCACCCCCGAATGCGACGTAAGGCTGACCTATGCCGCCGACGGCGGAGAATACTCGAAGCTTTATTCGATAGTCGGTGCAAGGCTCGTCGAGCTTGAGCGCGGCGACGCCATAAGCCTTACCGACTCGAAAACGGGGCAGTTCCTCATCTTCACCTCTACCGCACCCGAAACCACCGTCCCCGAAACCACCGAGGTGAAAACAAGCGCTCCGTCCCCCAACGCGTCGTCGGCTATCATACTCGTAGCCGCCATTGCCGTGGTGATAGTGATGATAGTTGTCGCCTACGTTTACGTTATTAAGAAATTTTATTACTGATATTGTAAATTTTCTCATTTTGCAAGTTGCTTCGGAGCTTTTTGCGGTAAAATAATAATAAACGAAAATAAGGAAACGAAAAATGATATATCTTTTTCTTGCCAACGGCTTTGAGGAATGCGAGGCTCTTTGCCCGCTTGACCTTATGCGCCGTGCGAAAATTGAAGTGACCACCGTCGGAATAGGCGGAAAATATATCGAGGGAGCGCACGGCATAACCGTTTGCGCCGACATAACCGACGCAGAGCTTTGCGACGACGCGCCCGACGGCGTTATCCTGCCCGGCGGTATGCCGGGAACGCTGAACCTTGACGCATCAAGCGTCGTTCACAGGGCGCTTGACGCCGCAGAAAAGCGCGGTGCGCTTATCTGCGCCATCTGCGCCGCCCCCTCGGTGCTTGGCAAGCGCGGAATGCTGCGCGGCAAGCGTGCGGTGTGCTTCCCGGGCTTTGAGAGCTATCTTGAGGGTGCAATTCTCTCGGACGAGCGCGCGGTAAGGGACGGAAGCATCATCACCGCCGTCGGAATGGGCGCGGCGCTTGAATTCGGCATTCTCATCGTTTCCACCGTCAAGGGCGACGAGGCAGGCGCGGCACTTGCGGCGTCGGCACTTCTGCCCGATATCTCAAAATGAAAAAGCTCACCCACAAAAGAAGCATAACCGCGCCGCTTGCGGTGCTTGCCGTGTTTTTACTGCTTATCCTCACAAGATTTCTTGAGGGGGAGCTACTGACACGCGAGAACGAATACGTTGCGATAATAGTGCTTCAATTACTGATATTTATGCTCCCCGCGACGATATATATAAAGCTGACGGCGGGGAACACAAGCGAGCTTCGCCTTGCCCCCTTCGGGCTTGGTCACCTATTGCTGATAATTTCGGCAATAGTGGCGATAAGCACGGGCTCGCTTCTGATACGCTACTATACCGCGGGCTACAGCGCCCTGTCCGAAAACTACGACCTGTACGGCGTTTTTATCTCCAAAAACGACGGCGGCGTGGGCGACACGCTCTACCTCATACTTGCATACGCCGCGCTCCCCGCAGTTTGCGAGGAAACGGTGTTTCGGGGCTTGCTTTGCGCCGAATATCAGCACAGGAGCAGCTTTTCAGCTATCTTTATGTCCTCGCTCTTTTTTGCGATGATACATTTTGATACCGAAAACTTCCTCTCCCTGTTTTTTGCGGGAGTGGTGCTTGCCCTGACGCTTTACGCCACGCGCTCGCTACTTGCGCCCATCGTAGTGCATTTTTGCCAGAACCTTTTGTCCGTGTTCGGCAGACCCGTCATTCAGACCGTCTACGACCTTGGCGGTGAGAAGCTGTTTATCTTCATCGCGACGGCACTTGCCCTGCTGTTTTCATTCATCTTCTGCTCCGAGGCAGCAAGGCTCTACAGAAGCTACTCAAGGCAAAACCTGCCGTCCGATTACCGCGAGCTTGACAGCGTCCCGACCCCCGACACCCCCACGCAATGGGACGAATTTGCAAAGCGGTTTCCGCGCGTTTCGGCAACGCTCGGCGCGCTGTTTTCCCCCACCGCCCTGCTTTGCTACGTGACCTACGCTATCGCACTTTTTATAAAAATCTAACCCAACGAGGTACTTAAATGTCTAAGGATTTCAAGGAAAAAACGCCCCGTGACGAAACACCCGTCACGAAGGACGCAAATATCCCCTCCGACGATTTTCCGACCGCCCCCTCGGACACGCCTAAAGCCAAGGACGCTACCGCGCCCAAGGAAAGCCGCAAGCCGTCCGACGAGGTAATTTGCGGCTATACAAGACAGCAATACGAGGACGCAATATCCGAGCTTGACGAGCCCGCGTCGGACGAGCCCTTTATAGGCAGGACCGTGACCGAGTCGCAAAGCACGGTAATGGCGATAATAAAGGCTGTGGTTTACGTTGCCTTTATCGTATCTATGGCTATTATGATAGCCTATTTCGGTCTTAGCTGTGCAAACGACGTGTTCGCCTTCGTCAAGGACGACGAGGTCATTGAGGTAACGATACCCGAAAACGCTACGTCAAGCGAGCTTTCCGAGATACTCGGAGATGCGGGCGCTATCGAGCATCCGTGGCTGTTCCGCCTTTACGCAAGCCTTAAGGGCATCGACACGAACCCCAAATACACCTTCGTCGCGGGCGACTACACCATAACGCCGAATATGAACTACGACGAGATGTTCCTCGCCTTCGTGAAAACGGCAAGCGCAGAGGTTATAAGAATAACCATTCCCGAGGGCTATACCGTGGACGAGATAATTGCCCTGTTCGTATCAAAGGGCATCGGAACGAAGGAAGGCTTCGTTGACACTATAAACAACTATGAATTCGAGGGATACGATTTCCTTGACGAGATAGATATGACGAATCGCATCTACCGCCTTGAAGGATATCTTTACCCCGACACCTACGAGTTTTATATGGGCAAAAGCGAGGCATACTATATATACAAGCTACTTGACCGCTTTGACCAGATAATGAACGACGAGCTTCGCGCATACGCAAAGGAGCGCGGCGTTACGATAGACGAGGCACTTGCCATCGCGTCCATCATAGAAAAGGAAGCGTATTTCAAGAACGACTACGATATAGTTTCATCTGTGCTTTGGAACAGACTTGAAAGCAATAACTACCCGAACCTCGAATGCGACACCACTCTCCTTTACCTTCTCACGCACCAGCGCGGCGAGCGCGTGACGGACCTTACCAAGGAGGAGCTGGCTATGGACCATCCCTATAACTCCTACAAGTACGAGGGATTGCCGCCAAGCCCAATCTGCAACCCCAGCTTTACGGCCATAACCTGTGCGCTGTACCCCGAAACCACGCCGTACTACTTCTTCGTTTCCGACAAGGAAATGACGCTGTACTATGCAAAAACGCTTGCGGAGCATAACAAAAACATCGAGCAGATCAAAAAACAGGAAGCAGAATGACACTTTAATATATGGAAGCAGTTGCCCCGATCAGCGCAGCTGCTTCCTTTTTATAATATATGTTGACAAAATACGTCTTTTGTTATATAATAATTATATATGGTTTGTATATGACCGTAGGTTCTTTATCATTGAAACGCTAAGGAGCATTAAAATGTTTAAATCAGTAGCCAGATTTTGGCACAATCACATACGAATAATTCTGTCAATACTTTTGGACTGCGCCGTTGTATTCGTGCTTTTGTCTGCTTGCTATTTCATTTGCAGCCTTGATATGTACGACATCGGTGACGCTATAACGTACTGGAAGCTGGTAGCGATAGCGATCCCCACGTATCTTGGCGTTTTCACCGCTATGGGACTTTACAAAAATCTTTGGAGCTACGCACAGCCGCGCGAATATCTCCTTTCCAACCTCGCCTCTATCGTGGCAGGTATACTGTTTTACATTATAGTCCGTCTTGCCGACATAGGAAACACGCCCGTTTTCGCGTTTTTCGCATTCAATATGTTTGCGGTTTCCGTGGGAACGGTCAGCGTTCGCCTTTTCTACCGCGCGTTCAAGTCCGCGCGCAAGGCAAAGCACAACCCCGACTGCAAAAGAGTTATGGTCATCGGCTGTGGTGCGGCTTGCTCCACTCTTCTTAATGAGATAGCCGTTACGAAGGACTGTAATCTCCTTCCCGTCGTGGGAATCGACGACGACGAAAGCAAGATAGGCTGTACCATTTGCGGAATGCGCATAGAGGGCGGCAACGAGGACATCGTTCGCCTTGCCAAAAAGCACCAAATAGACCTGATACTCGTGGCTATCCCCTCGGCAGACAACGCACACCGTGCGCGTATACTCGATTTCTGTCAGGGCTCGGGCTGTGAGATAAAAATGCTCCCGCGCCTTCACGACTTCCACGACGATGATGCGGGCTGTATCCAAAAGCTGCGCGATATCACGCCTGAGGAGCTTCTCGGCCGTGAGCCCATAAACATCAATAACACGAGCCTTGCGGGTTATATCGCAGGAAAGACCGTAATGGTTACGGGCGGCGGCGGCTCGATAGGCTCGGAGCTTTGCCGTCAGGTTGCGCGCTTCAACCCCAAAAAGCTGATAATAGTTGATATTTACGAAAATAACGCATATGAAATTCAGCAGGAGCTGATTCGCACCTACGGTCACGAGCTTGACCTTGAGGTACACATAGCGTCCGTGCGCGACAAGGAGCATCTTGCGGCTCTTATGCGCCGCCTGCGCCCACAGCTCGTCATTCACGCCGCCGCGCATAAGCACGTTCCCCTTATGGAGGACTCGCCCACCGAGGCTGTGAAGAACAATATAATCGGCACGCTTAACGCCGCCGAGGCGGCTATCGCCGCGGACGTCGATCGCTTCATTATGATATCCACCGACAAGGCGGTAAACCCCACGAACGTAATGGGCGCGTCAAAGCGCGTCTGCGAGCTTATAGTTGAGTCGATGAACGGCTGCGGAACGGACTTCTGCGCCGTGCGCTTCGGAAACGTGCTTGGCTCTAACGGCTCCGTAATTCCTCTGTTCAAAAATCAGATCGAGGCGGGCGGTCCCGTTACCGTTACCCACCCCGAAATAACGCGCTTCTTTATGACTATTCCCGAGGCTGTTCAGCTTGTGCTTGCCGCAGGCTCTATGGCAAAGGGCGGTGAGATATTCGTGCTGAATATGGGCGAGCCCGTAAGGATTGCCGACCTCGCGGCGAAGATGATACGCCTTTCAGGCTACGAGCCCGATAAGGACATCGACATCGAATACACGGGACTTCGTCCGGGTGAAAAGCTCTACGAGGAGCTTCTTACGCGCGAGGAGGGACTTTCCGCCACGGAAAATGAAAAGATATTCATCGGCAGACCTACCCATATCGACACGGCGCTGCTCTACTCCACTATTGCGGAGCTGCGCGCTGTCGCTCTTGACGAAACGCTCACGCACGAGGAGCAGGACGACGGCATTGAGGAGCTGCTGCTGCGTATAGTTCCCGAATTCAAGCGCTTCGATCCTAAAAAATCTTAAATATGAAGAAAGAAGTAAACGGAAAAACAAAAAAAATAATTCTGATATCCGTAATCGTCATCTCCTCGCTTGCGGCGCTCGTCGCAACGGCGTTTTTCATCGTAACGCGATATTACTACGGCTTGCTGAATTTCGACCCGCTTGACGGCGGCTACGTGCCGATCACCACGATCGACTACGACCCATACGCTCCGCCCTCAAGCACGGCGGGCGAAACCACTCGCGCCCCCGAAACGTCGCTTCCGAGTGATACCACTACCCCCGACACAACAGCCCCCGATTCTACGGAATCCACCACCGCACCCACACCACCCGACACCGACGTGCCGCACGTCCTCCCCCCCGATATGCCCCAGCCGCCCGTGCTTACCCCCGACGGCGACGACGTAAAGCATATTTTGCTTATCGGTGCGGACTACGTGAGCGACAACGGACTTTCGGACATTATGGTAATAGCGTCCATAAACAATACCGAAAAAACGATAACCTGCACCTCGCTGATGCGCGACACCTACGTTTATATCCCCATAGACGGCGGCATCAGAACGAAGCTAAACGCCGCGCACCAAAAGGGCGGAATAAAGCTGCTTATAGAAACGATCGAGCTTAATTTCGGCATAAAATTTGATAACTATATGAAGCTCGATTTTGAAAAAGCCGTTGACGTATTCGACCGCCTTGGCGGACTTGAGATACGAATAAACAAGGAAGAAGCGGAATTTATCAGACGTTGGGAGCCTTCAAGCAAGCTTGAGTTCGACTCATCAAAGGCAGATGGCGAGGGCTACCTTACCGTGCATCTTAACGGTGCGGAGCTTCGCGCACACGCGCGGAATCGCTCCACGGGCGGCGGAGTAGACTTCAACCGCACGCGCCGCCAAAGAGATATTCTTACAGCCGCGTTTGAAAAGGCAAAGACCATGAGCTTCACACAGCTTTTGACCTTCCTTGACGGCGTATTTCCCCTCGTTACCACCGATATCCACTACTCGGAGTTCGTGGGCTACATTCTCCACGCGTCCTCTTACTCCTCGTACAAATTCCAGACCTTCAGGATACCTTCCGACGGCTGTTGGAAATATTGGAGCTATTATATCCTTATAACCAAGCCCGAAAAGACAATGAACGAATGGTACGATTTGGTATATAACTAAAAAACAGAAGCCGTATGCGTGATGTCCTTAACGGACAAATCACGCATCGAGATAATCCCTAACGGGATTTTCGATATGTTGCTAGCGCAACTCGATATGCCTACGGCTCGATATGTTTGCTCCGCAAACGAGGGATTTATCTCATATCGAATTGGCGCGAAGCGACAATATATCGAGCTTGAACGAAGTGAAAGCATATCGAGTCAACGAAGTTGACATATCGACAGAAAGAAAAAACAGAGCAAGAATAGAAGGTTTTATATCCTTTTATCCTTGCTCTTTTCTGCTTGTATAAGGGTTTGGGCTTAGCCCATTTGCGTTTGACCCGACAAACGCGATACTCGCACTTAGCGACATTTTTAAATTCTCCGCTAAGAGTATCACCCGTAAGGGCTTCTGTTTTTTAGTTTTTATCCAAAGAAGTCGCGCAGCCACTTTACTGCCAGCTCCACCCAGCACGCGCAATGCGGCACGGGCTT
Organism: Clostridia bacterium; assembly: GCA_017522125.1. Taxonomy (GTDB): domain Bacteria; phylum Bacillota; class Clostridia; order Oscillospirales; family CAG-272; genus CAG-390. The sequence goes on from JAFXAC010000059.1 coordinate 20,655, forward strand.
GACGTTTGCGCCCGTCAAATCGTTCGACAGCGCAAGTCCGTGCGGGCCCTTCGGGAAGATGTGAAGCTCAAAGGGTACGTTCTTCTCGCGCAGAGCCGACGCGTACATAAGCGAGTTCTGTACGGGAACTACCTGATCCTCAAAGGTATGCCAGAGGAACGCGGGGGGCGTGTCGGTGTCAACGTGGTTTTCAAGCGAGAATTTGTAAATATCCTCCTCGGTCAGCTCCGACTTGTCGGCTCTGCCCGCAAGGCGGCAGATGGAATTCTTGTGCGCGAACTCACCGCCCGTGATAACGGGGTAGGAAAGGATGGTCGCCGTGGGACGTGCGATGTCGACAGGACAATCACCAAGCTCGGCTCTTACCGCGGGGTGCTTCCAGAAAACGCCCGAGCTTGCGGCAAGATGTCCGCCCGCGGAAAAGCCGCAGGTGAAAAGACGGTCGGGGTCTACGTTATATTTTTCGGCGTTGTCGCGGATGTACTTGATAGCAAGCGCGACCTCGATAGCGGGCGTGTAATCGACCGCACCCGCGCCTACGCTGTACATAAGCACGAAAACGTTGTAGCCCTCCTTCAAAAACTGAATGGCAATGGGCTCAGCCTCGCGGCTCGAAAGATACGAATATCCTCCGCCCGGGCAGACGAGAACTGTAGGAAGCGGCGGGTAGCGAAGCTCGTCGTCGCTCGTAAGCACGTAAGAGGTAAGCGTAGCCTCGGGATGCTTATCCCAAATTTGAACGGTTTCGTAAAGCATGGTATTCTCCTTTATTTCATAAGAGCGTCAAGCTCTCTTACTGTTTCATCAAAAAGCTTCATAGCATCCGCGACGGCATCGGGGCGCGTCAGGTCAACGCCCGCGACCTTAAGCTCCTCAAGCGGATAGTCCGAGCCGCCGAGCGTAAGGAATTTCTTGTAGCCCGAAATATCGCCGCCCTCGGCTATCTTGCCCGCGATAGCGACCGCACTGCAAAAGCCCGTGGCGTACTGATAAACGTAGAACGCGCGGTAGAAATGCGGAACGTACGACCACTCGTAGCGCATAATATCGTTTATACTTGCGCCCTCGTAATAATCGGAAACAAGGCTGTGGTACAGCTCGGAGAGGCTGTCCGCGGTAAGCGGCTGACCTGCTTCGTACATTTCGTGCGCGCGAAGCTCGAACTCCGCAAAGAGCGTCTGACGGAACACGGTGGTACGGAAGCCCTCAAGGAAGCGGTTGAGAATATACGCGCGGCGCTTTTCGTCCGTCTCCTTTTTAAGAAGATGCTTGATAAGAAGCACCTCGTTGACGGTCGACGCGACCTCGGCTACCATTATGCGATAATCGTGGTTGGGGTAGTCCTGCGTGTTATCGGAATAGTACGAATGCATCGAATGTCCAAGCTCGTGTGCGAGCGTAAAGGCATCGTCGAGCGTGTCGGTGTAGTTGAGAAGAACGTAGGGGTGAACGCCGTAAACTCCGCAGGAGAATGCGCCCGAGCTTTTGCCCTTGCTCTCGTAAACGTCTATCCAGCCCTCGTTATAGGCTCTGTCAAGAAGCGCGGCATAGTCCTCGCCAAGAGGCGCAAGCGCCTCCTTTACAAGCGCCTTTGCGCTCTCGTAGGGCATAGGATACTCCACGCCGTCCACCATAGGAACGTAAAGGTCGAAAAGGTCTATCTGCTCCTTGCCCATCACCCTTGCCCTGAGGTCGAGGTATTTTCTCATCGTGGGCAATGCGCCGCGCACGGCGGCGATAAGCGAATCGTAGACGGATATCGGCACGTTGCCGCCCGAAAGCGCGGCGTGGCACGCGGAGTCATAGCCCCTCGTTTTTGCCTCGAAGCAATCAAGCTTCACCGAGCCTGCGTAGGTCGCGGCAAAGGTGTTTTTAAATCTCTTATACTCGCCAAAATATTTATTGAACGCGTCCTCGCGCACGGCGCGGCACTTGCTCTCACGGTAAACGCCGAACGTCCCCGCTGTCAGCGGAAGCTCCTCGCCATTCTCGCCCGTAACGGCGGGAAACTCAAGGTCAACGCCCGAAAGCATCGTAAAGCAATCGTTGGGGGTCTGTGCCGCCTCGCCGAGCGACGCGAGAAGTGCCTCCCTGCCCTCGTCGAGAATATGCTCCGAGGAGCGAATGAGGTCCTCTATCTTGAATTTATAGGTTGCAAGGCGAGCCTCGTCAGCAAGATACGCGCGGAGCGTGTCCGCACCCGCCGCGAGCATTTCGGGGTCGGCAAACGCTACCGCCGTGCTGAACTTAACGTAGAGCGACATCGCCCTGCCCTGCATCACCTGATATTCCGAGGAGGAATTGTCGCTCTCCTTGTGGAGCATTGCGTAGATATACACGCGGTTCACCTTCTCGGCGGCGGCATATATCGCGTCAAGTCCGTCGGCAAGTGCGCTCGCGGACGCGGCAAGACTGCCGCGCAACGCCGAAAGCCCCTCCACCATAGCGTCGGCGGCACTCATATCCGCCTCCCACGCGTTGGCGTCGGGGTATATAGCCTCAAGCTCCCACATAAACTGCGGGTCCATTTCTTTTCTTGTTTTCATAATAACCTCTTTTTAGTGTAGTAGAAATTCGGCGAAGCTGTAGCTCCGCCGATGAATATATAAATCAGTAAAGCCTGCCACGTCGCATCGCCCACGCCTCGATAAAAATTGCCACCATTATGAGCAGTACGGAAAGCTCGGGCAGGAAAGCAATAAAGTCTGCGGGAGGCGAGAGAAAGATATCCTGCACGAAAACGTGAAAGAGAAACGGCAGTGCGCACATCAGCATAAGCGGTATGCGGCTGCCAAGCACTCCGTGAACGGTCAGAATATACACGAGCGCGAATGCGGCGTAAAGCGCCATGCAGAAAACGCAGTGCCACAGGGAAAAATCAAGCGATTTGAGCATAAAAAACAGCACGCCGAAAAGCATTGGCCACACCGTCGGCACAAGGCTGTTTTTTCTTGACATAAGCATAATTCCCATCACCGCACAACAGCCGACGGGAAGCAAAATATGGATCAAAACGGTCGGCACGTCAAGCGCAACGCCCGAAATTAAAAAATATATTCCACGAATTATCGCCGATGCAAACAGTAAAAGCGCGGCTGTGTAAGCAAACGGCGAGTCATGCGATAGAGTTCTTCTGTTGTATGACATATTATCCACCCAATAATACAGTATAACACAATATATTGTACAACAAGCGCGATAATTTGTCAATATATAGTTTTCAAATTAGTCATTATGCAAAAAAAATTTGGTACGGTTGCACAAGTGCAACCGTACCGTTTTATCAATATTTCGAGGTGGAATTGACAGCCTCTCCCTTGATGACTCGGAGCGCATCGGCGGCTATCTTGTCCGTGAAGCTGCGAAGAACGTAAAACTCGCCGTCCGCGCCGTTTATGGTTATCATAGCGCGGCGCTCGGAGTACGGATAAAACCTGTATTCCATACTAACGCCCTTGTAGCTCGTTTCCACCGTGAGCTTTACCGAGTAGCCCTCGTCGGGCTTTGCAAGGATATCCGCTATCTGCTCCTCGGTGAGTGCAAAATCGCCCTCTCGCACCGAGCCCTCTATGGTGGCGTGAAGTATCGAAACGTAAAAGCGTCTGAATATCTCCGTGCCGTATCGCAGATACACGTTCGACTTGCCCGACGGCTCAACGATAGTAAGCGTGTTCGCGCCGACGGAAACGAGCGTGCCGTCCTTGCCCTCTATCTGACCGAGAAGCACCACCACCGTCTGACCGATGGCGTTCGTGTCAAGGTATCCGTCGTTAACTATCTCAACGGATTTGCCGTTTGCGTCCTTTACCGTTATCGTGTCCTCGTCAATGGTCCAAACGTAGCCACTCTTGTCCGTTACGGTGTAGCTTGTAATGCTCGACATTTTATTGCCCTTGCTGTCGTAAGCATAGACCTTGAGCTTTTCGGAGGAAATGCTGTTTTCCTTCTTCGCGCTCTCCGAGCAATTCGGATTAGTGATAGAATCGGACTCGGAGTTGTCAAGCACGAAGGTAAACACGTCCTCGGGCGTTTCGAGCGTTATTTTATTTATCCACGCTATATTGTAATCGAAATATTCCTCGGTTATCCAATCCACAAGGCTGTATTCGAGGAACAAAAGCTCGCCGCGGCTGACCTCAAGCACCATATCGTAAAGCGAGGATATAATATAGTACGTACCCGCCTCGGTCAGCTTGGAAACGAAAACGTAATGCTCAACGTCGCTATACTCGAAGTAAATAAGGTATTCGGGATTTGAAAGACCGTATTTGTCCACGTCCTGCTCGGTGTATTTTACGTCCACAACGCGCAAGAACTTCATATTGTAGATGGACGAAAGCGCGTTTTTCACCGCCGCGTCGCTGACGTTATACCCCTTCGGGTAGTGGAGCTTGTAGGCGTAGCTGCTGTAAAGCGTGCCCTGACGGTCCGCCATATCCCAATACGAGAAGCTGACAAGCGGCATTCCGTCCTCGGTGGTCGAGTCCGTGCCGTCCTTCAGAGCTTCAGCCTCAAAGATCGAAAACTTATCGACCTTGACGTAGGAATACATATCGAGTGGAACCGTTATCGAGGGACTTATATAACGCTCGACGGGGCAAGCGATAAGATTGTCCTCGGATTCTATCTTCTCAAACGTCGGCTCGTAGTATTCGACAAGCGCGGTATCGTTCTCGTCAAGCGCGTAGTTCATAATGTAAACGCAATCGCGCTCGGCGTATTTTGCGTAGTAGCCCGAGCCGTCGGGGGCGGCGTCGCCAACGTAAACGGTATACATATTGCCCCTTGAGTCGGTAATTCGGTACCACATCGGCTTGTGCACGTACTCGTTGCCGTCGTCGTCAACGCGCACCTGCTCGGTAAGACCGTACTCGGCGTAATCGCCGTTTTCGTCCTTGATGGGGTCGGTGACCTTGTATCTCGTAAGCGAATAGCCGCAGTTACCCGCAACACACTCAAAAAGCGCGTTTGAAACGGGGAAATCCTCGTATCCCCTTATCTGTATTTTGTTATCCTTATCGCGGTAGAACTCAAACTGACCGCTATCGTTGCATATCGTAAGCTCCTGTATATCGTCGTTTTCGATATACTCAAACATCTGAAAGCGTCCTATCGAGGTCGTATATATCTCCTGTGCGTCCTCGGTATCCACAATAGCCACGGTCTTGCACGCGCCCGATTTTTCATCGACCTCGACGAGCGTACCCGCCGCGGTGCTGAAATATCCGTCGGGAGTTACGGGGAGAGTATATCCGTCCGCATCACAGAGGACGAACTCGCCCTCCTTTTCCTTAACGTAGTACCTTGCTCCGTCAAGCTCGTCGGTATACACTATCCTGCCGACGAAATAGCTGACAAGTCCAAGCGCTATAGCGAGAAGCACCGTCAGCACGCCGATAATTATTATCGCGCGCTTTTGTGCGCGAAGCGTGGAACGGCGGCGGCGTTTGCGGCTGACGCTTGCACCTACCGAAGCATCGTATGAATATTTACTGTTATTATCCATTACGCGTTCTTTCTCCTAACAAGCACGAAAATGCCACAGCCCAGCGCAGCGACCGCAGGAATAATAACGAGTACGGCGGTGTATCTGTTTGCGGTAGCCGCAGTAATGCTTGATATCTCAAGGCTTGCGAACGGCTTGTGGGCGATATCCACCACTACAAGCTCGTGTCCCATGGAACGGAATGCGCCGAGCATAACGTCCGAGTTTGCGTATGCGTTGGTGTATACGACCTCGGGGGACAAAAACTCGGTCGAGCCGCACGCGATAACGTGCGTATGCTCAAAGCTATCACCCACGCCGTGGCTCTCACGCGTGACCGTCATAAGATTATAGAGCGAATTGGAGCTTGCGTATCCTACCTCGTTGCCGCCGACCACGACGCTTGCGTTCTCGCTTGAGGTAAAGACGTTGTAAATGGAACGGCTGATGCCGTTAGCCTCGTAGCTTCCGTAGATGTAGTTCTTGTACTTATCGTAAGAGGGATCGTCCTCAACGGTGCCGAAGCGCACGGGATCGTAGGTAAAGTTTATCGGCATAGCGTTGCGGAAAACGGCAAGCGGATATACCTCGTTCTTGCGAAGAACGGAGTGCATCGACGCGCCGACGCCCATTTCGGCGTATTTTGCAACGACGGAGAAGCCGTCGCCCGTCAGGGAGTTTTCAAGCGGCTCCTTTACCGTAGTGCCGCTGACGAGTCCGTCGGGCGCTTTGTAGCGGTCAAACTCTATTCCCCACTCCACAAGATATTCCTCAAAATGAGGAAGCACGGGGGTGGTGGGGTCGACAAAGAGCATAAGCGCGTTTGCGCCGTCAAGGAATTTATCGAGCTTTTCTATCTCGGATATCTCCGAAATATTGTCGCGCACGAGAAGATCCTCTTGCGGGTCGTAAACGACTATCATTCGGCAATCGGCGGGGATCTCCTCGGTCGCAAGGTTGAGAAGCTGTACCTCGTAGCCCGCATCGTAAAGCAGATTACCGAGCGGAGTCGCAAGGAGCGCCTCCTTAGTCGTAAAGGGCTCGCCGTGGTTATTCGTAACGCACGCGATGGGTGCCTTTGCCATAGTTACGGCAAGCATACCCGTGATCAGCTTATTCTCGCCGTTATACGTCCAGGGCGTAGTGCTGTTATCGTTGTAGCCGTACATCGCCTCGTAGGAGTATATCCTATACTCCGAGCCCGAGTAAACGATGATGTTCGTGGTGTATATATTTGATTTCGACGTGGTCTTGAATCTGTTGACCGCGGTGGGATTGCGCAATATATTTACCGTTTCAACGTGGATATACTCGTTAAGCTCGGCAAGATTTAGCGCGGTATTGTAAACGTAGAAAAGATAGTCGTTCTCCGCGAGATTGTCGGGGTCGTCGCAGAAAAGCACCGTAACGTCACTCTTTATCTCCTTTACAGCCTCTATCGCGCTGTCGGAGAGCGTGTATATCTCCTCGGGGGTGAGGTCGGTATACCACATAAATTTCGCCGCGAGTGCGGAGAAAACGGAGTTAAACAGTATCACCGCCGCAATAACGAAAACGGTAAGAACGGTCGATATCGCGCCGTGCTTGAAACGGCGAGAGGAAAGTCCGCTATTCATTTTTCGCGCCCCCTTTCACGCCCAACGGCGACGCTCGTAAATGCGTACCGTAAGGAAAAGGAATACGAAAACGAGCGAGCAGTAGTAAAGCATCGCAGACCAATCAAGATATCCCGCGCGGAAATAATCGTACCTTGAAACGACGCTTATCCAATCTATAACGTATCTTACGGCATAGTTGTTTATAAGGCGAGTGCCTGCCTCCTCGCTACCGATGGAGTTGAGGACGTTAAGCACGAGCATCAGCGCAAGCACGCCGATGGTGATAACCGCGGCGGAAAGCTGATTTTCCGTAAGCGCGGAAACGAAAACGCCGATAGCGATAAACACCGCACCGATGAAAAGCACGCCCAAAAACTGACCGATTATTTCGGGGGTGGACGGGCCTACGGGAATGGACGACTCCTCAAGCGCTCTGTCGCGCGCGCCCATAATATAAAGAGGAATGAGATTTACGCAAGAGGCAAGAAGCGCACCGCCGAAAAGAGAGAGCGCGGCAAAAAACTTACCAAGCACCATACCCGTAATGGAAACGGGGGCGGTCAGGAGCATCTGCTCCGTGCGCATTTTGCGCTCCTCGGCAAACGTGCGCATAGTGAGAAGCGGAATGATGATTATCATAACGAGTATCATCAGATAGAAGAACGATGCCGTATCGTAAGAGCGGCTTTGCAACGTGGTGTAGGTGCAAAGTCCCGCCGCGATGGTCAGGAAAACTCCGAGAAAAACGTATCCTACGGGGTTGATAAAATAGGAACGCATCTCCTTTTTATATATTGCAAGCACAGCGTCATCCTCCTTCCTTATTCCTTGTCGCCGCCGTCCGCGCGAAAGCTATCGGACGCGGGCGTGTAGTCCTCGTAATACTTGCCCTCGGGAGCAGACTCCTCCTCCGCGGGAGCGTTCTCTGCCTCACGGGCAGTTTTTTCTATAATTTGGTCAGCCATTTCCTTTTCGGCGGCGGCACGGCCTGCCTCTATGGAACGGCTCTTTTTGCGCTCGGCAGGTTGACGCTCTCCGCCGCTCTTATCCACAACCGCAATAAAGATGTCCTCGATGCTCATTCCGAGTGCCTCCATGCCTATCATGGGCCACTTCTTTTCCGCAAGCGTGAAGAATAGCTTTTTGCGGATATCAACGCCGACGTCGCTCTCTATCATATAGGTGTAAGCGTCGCCGTCGCGTGCGGCAAGCACCTCGGCGTAGCAGATGCCCGACATATTGCGAAGCATTGCAAGCACCTCGCGTTGCGGACCGCTAATCTTGACATTGAAGCGGCGGGTGTTCTCCACCGCGCGCGAAATGTTTTCGGTAAGCTCGTCCGCAACTATCTTACCCTTGTTGATGATAACTATCCTGTCGCAGACCGCCTGAACCTCGCCGAGAATGTGCGTCGAGAGGATAACGGTATGCTCCCTGCCGAGCGTTCTGATAAGGTTTCTTATCTCGATTATCTGCTTGGGGTCAAGGCCTATGGTCGGCTCGTCAAAAATAATGACGGGCGGGTTTCCAACAAGCGCCTGCGCAATGCCCACGCGCTGCTTATAGCCCTTTGAGAGATTTTTTATAAGCCTTTTTTGCACGTCGCCTATCTTTACCACGTCGCATATCTCGCCGAGATGCTTTGCGCGGTCAAGCTTACAGCCCTTGAGGTCGTATGCGAAATTAAGATATTCCTCGACCGTCATATCGGGATAAAGCGGGGGCTGCTCGGGCAGATATCCTATAAGGCGCTTGGCGTTGAGCGGATCGTCAAGCACGTCCACGCCGCCGACCTTGATGCTTCCCGCAGTTGATGACAGATATCCCGTCAGCATATTCATAGTCGTGCTTTTTCCTGCGCCGTTAGGGCCGAGGAAGCCGACTATCTCGCCCTTTGCGACCTCAAAGCTGATGTCGTCAACGGCGCAAAATGAGCCGTAATTCTTTACCAGATGTGATATTTTTATCATTTTCGGTTCCTTTCCCGTACACATCATAATTATACATCGTACATTATAGCATAGATATGTAAACGATTTGTGAACAAGAGGCGTTTGAGAATAAATCTTATGTGATTTTTGCGTGCCGCCTTGACTTTTTTCGGCACGGGTTGTATAATTGATTTGATAAAAAACTGCATACCAAGGGAGTTTTTGCAAAATGAGTGAAAGAAAAAGCTATAAAATGAATATCGCGGGCTGTGAGCGCGCGCTCCCCCTTTGTCCCCTCAACGACGAGCTGCAGATCGGCGCGTTCGTCATTTTTGGCGACCCCGAGCTGACCACCGCCTGCTCACGCGCGCTTCTTGACAAAGCGCCCGAATACGATTACCTCATCTCCGCCGAGGCGAAGGGCATTCCGCTCGTTCACGAGATGGCACGCCTTGCGGGAAATCAGAAATACTTCCTCGCACGCAAAGCGCCGAAGCTCTATATGACGGGCGTTTTCGAGGTCAAGGTTCGCTCCATCACCACCGACAAACAGCAGACGCTTTACCTTGACACCGCCGACGCGGAGCTGATGCGCGGCAAGCGTATCCTCATCGTCGACGACGTTATCTCCACGGGAGAGTCGCTTCGCGCCGTTGAGGAGCTTGTCCGTCAGGCGGGCGGCATTTGCTGCGGCAGAATGGCAATTCTCGCCGAGGGCGAGGCGGCAGACCGCGACGACCTTATCTATCTTGAAAAGCTCCCGCTTTTCGATAAGGACGGAAAGGCGTTGAATTGAAAACACGACAGTGTTTTCAATTCAATGAAATCCGACTCCGTCGGGTGAAATACGGCTTCGCCGTGTGAAATATTTCGCTACGCGAAATGTGAAATATTTGCCTTGCGGCAAACGTTAAGGAAAAAAATCGGTCAAAGCGAGGCTTTGACCGATTTTGTTTTATAAAAAAGAGCAGACCACCTTTAGCGTCATTTCGAAACAGCTCTTATTGTGATGCTGTCGTCTTCGATGCTTACCGAGGCGCTAACCGTCCAATTCTCATATATTTCGCTTTGCCCTTCGCAAATGATATCCAAGGCTGTTTCAATAAATGCATTAGCATCAAAAGTTTCCTTATCAATGAAAAGACCGCAAACCTCCACTACTGCCAAATATGCATTGCACATGCGCAGATCCTTCCAACTCAATTGCATAGAATCCTCATACAGAGTATCTATCACTTTTTTCAAGCGCTCTCTGTCTTTTATTTTAGAAGCATTAATATCATGTACAACCAAGGTGAACGCGCTTACATCGTCCGAAGAGCCTTCAAAAGTAAGCTCGCATTCATCTTCTTCCAGAGTTTCATTGTAAAGCGCAGATTTGATTTGCGACTCGCTTACAGTTATTCCACCGCCACACGAGGAAAGGGCAAGAATCAGCATGCATACAAGAAGTGATGTACTAATTATTTTTTTCATACTTTTCTCCATTAAATTATTAAATATTTTGTAAAAACGCCGTTAGCTGCTTAATCAAAAAATATATCTAATTATATCTCCCATAAGCACAAAAGAAAACAAAAAGCTTACACCCCAAGCGACAAGCGCCGTAATACCGCAAGCCTTCGCCTTTTTGGGAGTTTCTTTGTGCTTAACGCCCCAATAAATAAGTCCAAACAGTGGTATCAGCGCCGACAAAACGCAAAGTCCTATATTGACCTCATCGTCGGGATTGTTAATAAGGTTATTACTTTTTCCGCTGGCGGTAGGACATCCGCAGTTTGGACAAATAACAGCCTCGTCCATTATTTCTTTTCCGCAATGTGTGCAAAATTTCATTTTTTGCCTCCTTAAATGATATTGTTTTTAAATATCCCGTTTTGGGATAAAATTATTATACCAAAATGGTATAATAATGTCAAGATATTTTTTAAAAAAGGTAGAAAAATGTATTTTAGGCTGAAGGACTTACGAAAAGAGCGCAATATTTCCCAATTAAAGCTCTCTCTTGACCTGCACATGAATCAAAATACAATATCGAGATATGAAACTATGGAGCGCGAGGCAGATTACGAAACACTGATAAAATTTGCAGACTATTTCGACGTCTCGCTTGATTATTTATTAGGAAGAAGCGACGTAAAAAAGCCCCTATGACTTGAAACAAGTGCATAGGAGCTTTTTATTATTCATATTATTTAAGCGAATCAATATATCTGCACGCCGATACCGCGGCAACTGCGCCGTCGGCGGTGGCTGTGGATATCTGGCGCACCGCTTTCGTGCGGCAATCTCCGACGGCGAAAACACCGTCCGTGCCCGTCGCACAGCTCTCGCCCGCCTCGATATATCCGCGAGCGTCGATAGCGCCGACCTTACTAAAGGGCGCATTCGCAGGGGCAAGCCCTATTGCGATAAACACGCCGTCGACTGTAAGCTCGCTTCTCTCCCCCGACGTATTTTTAAGCACGAGTCCCGAAAACGCGCCGTCCTTTACGACATACGATTCGACCACGGTGTCGCAAATGACCTCTACGTTATCGTGCGCAAGGAGCGCGTCGACCGCCGCCGCCTCGGCTGTGAGCGTGGCAAGGTTTTGCACCACCACGACCTTTTTCGACGTTTCGGCAAGCAGGCTCGCCTCAACTACTGCGGAATTTCCGCCGCCTATCACAGCAACCGTTTGCCCTGCGTAAAACGCGCCGTCGCACACGGCGCAAAACGAAACGCCGTTTCCGATAAGAGCGTCCTCGCCCTCAAGTCCGAGCCTTCTGTGCTCAGCACCCGCGGCAATAATGACCGACGCGGCGCTGTGCTCACCGTCGGTGGTGGTAACGGTGAAATCTCCCTCGCCGTTCTTTGCGACGCCCACTACCTCCTCAAGCTCAATCTCCGCGCCGAGCGCGAGAGCCTGAGTTACCATCTTGTCGGCAAGCTCGATGCCCGAAATGGCGTCAAATGCGGGGTAATTTTCGATCTTCGGTGAATACGTCATCTGTCCGCCGAAGGTGGACTTTTCAATTATCTTCACGCTTTTTCCCGCGCGGCGCGCGTATATCGCCGCCGTAAGTCCCGCAGGGCCTGCGCCTATGATTATAATATCAGTTTTCATTTTCCCTCTATGCGAAGCTGTCGCGCCTATTGGCGCGACAGCTTCTTTTTTTATTTAGGCGGTTGCCATTACCTTTATAAATTCCTTAACGCCCGTGATATCGGGGAAGGTGGTCACGTCGTCGCCCACGATGTAAAGCAGCGTGGGAGCCTGCTTCGTGCCGTACATTACGGCAAAGCCGGGATCATCCTCGTGATATACCTTGTCGTAGGCTATTCCTGCCTGATCGAGCAGAGATGCCGCGACCTTGCACTTGGGGCAGGTCTTGGTTGCGAAAAGCACTACTCTGCCGCCGTCGGAAACCGTAGCCTCTGCCGCGGGAGCAGCGTTTACGGTGTTGTGAGCCTTGGAATCAAAGCTCTCCATCGAAGCGGGAATATCGTATTCAAGTCTTTCCTTGTACTCCTGCGACTTGCCGTCGTTCCAGTTCTGAACGGGACGGTAGTAGCCCGTGATACGGCTGTATACCTCGGCGCGCTTGCCACAGGTGGGGCAGGTGAAATGCTCGCCTGCGATGTAGCCGTGGTCGGTACATACGGAGTAGGTGGGAGAGAGCGTGTAGTAGGGCAGACGGTAGTTCTCCGCTATCTTGCGAACGAGCGCGGCAGCAGCCTTCCAGTCGGGAAGCTTCTCACCAAGGAAGGTGTGGAAAACGGTTCCCGATGTGTAAAGCGTCTGAAGCTCGTCCTGAACGTCAAGCGCGGTAAATACGTCGTCCGTGTAACCAACGGGCAGGTGAGAGCTGTTGGTGTAGTAGGGAGTTTCAGCGTCGGAAGCCGCGATAATGTTGGGATAACGCTTCTTATCGTGCTTTGCAAGGCGGTAAGAGGTGGACTCTGCGGGAGTTGCCTCAAGGTTGTAGAGGTCGCCGTACTTCTCCTGATAGTCGGAGAGGCGCTCTCTCATATGGTTGAGGACGTCCTGCGTGAACTTCTGCGCCTTCTTGCCCGTCATATCCTCGCGGATCCAGCTTGCGTTGAGGCAAGCCTCGTTCATACCGACAAGACCGATGGTGGAGAAGTGGGTGTTGAACGTGCCGAGATAGCGTCGGGTGTAGGGGTAAAGTCCCTCGTCAAGCAGCTTTGTGATGATGTCGCGCTTGATCTTGAGCGATCTTGCGGCGATATCCATCATGTGGTCAAGGCGGCGGTAGAAATCCTCCTCGTTCTCGGCAAGGTAGCCAAGACGGGGCATATTGATGGTAACTACGCCGACCGAGCCCGTGCTTTCGCCCGAGCCGAAGTATCCGCCCGACTTCTTGCGAAGCTCACGGAGGTCAAGACGCAGTCTGCAGCACATGGAGCGAACGTCGCTCGGCTCCATATCGCTGTTGATATAGTTGGAGAAATAGGGAGTTCCGTACTTCGAGGTCATCTCGAACAGCAGTCGGTTGTTCTCGGTTTCCGACCAGTCGAAATCGCGGGTGATGGAGTAGGTTGGAATGGGGTACTGGAAGCCGCGGCCGTTTGCGTCGCCCTCGATCATTATCTCGATGAACGCGCGGTTGACCATATCCATTTCCTTCTTACACTCACCGTAGGTGAAGTCAGCCTCCTTGCCGCCGATGATGGCAGGGCGGTTCTCGAGGTCAGGGGGGCATACCCAGTCCAGCGTGATGTTGGAGAAGGGCGCCTGAGTTCCCCAACGGGAGGGAGTGTTAACGCCGTAAACGAAGGACTCGATGCACTTCTTTACCTGATCGTAATCAAGATTGTCAGCCTTCGCAAAGGATGCAAGATATGTGTCGAAGGAGGAGAACGCTTGCGCGCCCGCCCACTCGTTCTGCATGATTCCGAGGAAGTTTACCATCTGGTTGCAGAGCGTTGCAAGGTGCTTTGCGGGGGCAGAGGTGATCTTGCCGGGGATCCCGCCAAGGCCCTCCTTGATGAGCTGACCGAGCGACCAGCCTGCGCAATAACCCGTCAGCATGGACAGGTCGTGCAGGTGGAGGTCCGCGTTGCGGTGAGCAGAGGCAATCTCGTCGTCGTAGATCTCGGAGAGCCAGTAGTTCGCCGTGATCGCGCCCGAGTTCGAGAGGATGAGTCCGCCGACCGAATAGGTAACGGTGGAGTTTTCCTTAACTCGCCAGTCGATGTTCTTAACGTAGGAGTCAACGGTGTCCTTGTAGTCAAGGATGGTGGACTTCATGTTGCGGAGCTTCTCTCTCTGGCGGCGGTAGAGGATGTACGCCTTAGCAACGTCCTCGTAGCCCGCCTGAGCGAGAACAGACTCAACGCTGTCCTGAATGTCCTCAACGGCGACCTTGCCCTCGACTATCTTCGACTCGAAATGCGAGGTCACGCGAAGAGCGATGAGGTCGATAACGTTGGGGTTGTATTGTTTCTCACAAGCCTCGAATGCCTGAGTGATTGCACGTGTTATCTTGGAAATGTCAAACTCTACGACCTTTCCGTTTCTTTTTACTACCTGATACATGTATTTATCCGTCCTTTTCTATTTTTGTTTGCTTGCCCATTATACTATATATTGTGGTCAATGTCAAGAATGAAAAACTATATATTGTGGTTTTTTTGAAAAAATAGCACAATATATAGTTTTGGGTTTTCATTTTTGTGTATTTTGCCTATGAATAAAATTAAATTCCGCGCAACTCCACCGAGCCGACGCTTCCTCTTACGATATCGGCAAAACGCTGCATTTGATGCTCATCAAATCCGCTCATTCCCTCGCCTATAAGCGCGCCCGAATCGACGAAATTCTGAATGAAATATCTCCTCGCTCCGCGGATAAAATCTGCAATTTCCGAGAACGCCTCCTCGTTGTGAAGCGGAGCAACGGCGGTGGTGCGGAACTCGTAATCCACGCGCCCCTCAAGCAAGAGCGCGACCGAGGCGCGCACGCCCGACACGTCAAAGCCCGAAATTCCCACGGTCTCGGGATAGCGTGCGGGAGAATTTTTGATATCCATCGCAACGTAATCGCAAAGCCCCCTGTCGATTATGGAGCGAAGTCTGTCGGGGTGTGTGCCGTTGGTGTCGAGCTTTATCGCGTAAGCGTCAAGCTCGCGCACGCGGGCGAGAAAATCCTCGGCGTCCTGCCAAAGCAGAGGCTCGCCGCCCGTAAGCACCACTCCGTCGAGAATTCCCTTTCTTTTATTAAGGAAGGAAAAAATTTCGTCAATATCCACGGGCGTGGCGTTTGGCGAAAGAACGAGCGAGGAATTGTGGCAAAAGGGACAGCGCAGGTCACAGCCGCCCGTAAAAATCGTGCAAGCGACCTTCCCGGGAAAGTCAAGCAGAGTCATTTTGTTAAAGCCTTGAATATTCATTTGCCGTCTCCTTTTGTGATGTAAGAATATTATACCCCGAAACGCGCGGCGTGTCAACACCTTTTTTGAAAGTTTTTGTTCCTTTTTCGGAATTTTCTTTGTATTAGTGTTTTTCTTTTTGCGGTTTATGAAAATATTTTTCCGTTTTCGGAAAATTTATTTCAAAAAGCTATTGACAAGTCGCCGCCGCGGTTGTATAATGTATTCAACACGCTACTAAAAGCTTAAAAACGATTATATAAAAAGGAAAATATCAAATGAAAGCTACGAAAAAGACCGCGGCTGTAACTCCCGCCGCTGATTCCTCCGAAAAGAAAAAAGCACTTGCCACCGCACTCTCGCAGATACAGCGCGACTTCGGCACGGGCGCGGTAATGCGCCTCGGTGAGAACGCGCAGATGGAGGTGCAGGCAGTTCACACGGGCTCTATATCCCTTGACCTTGCCCTCGGTATCGGCGGACTTCCCCGCGGACGAATCGTTGAGATATTTGGCCCTGAATCCTCGGGTAAGACCACCGTTGCACTGCACGTTGTGGCAGAGGTGCAAAAGGCGGGCGGAGAGGCAGCCTTCATCGACGCGGAGCACGCGCTCGACCCCGTTTACGCAAAGGCACTCGGTGTTAATATTGACGATCTTCTCGTTTCCCAGCCCGACTGCGGCGAGGACGCGCTTGACATAACCGAATCCCTCGTGCGCTCGGGCGCCGTTGACATCATCGTAATAGACTCCGTTGCCGCGCTCGTTCCCCGTCAGGAGATCGAGGGCGATATGGGCGCGTCGCAGGTCGGCGTTCAGGCACGCCTTATGTCGCAGGCAATGCGCAAGCTCTCCGCCGCCATTTCAAAATCCAACTGTATCGTCATCTTTATAAATCAGCTTCGTGAAAAGGTCGGCGTAATGTACGGCAACCCCGAGGTAACGACGGGCGGTCGCGCGCTGAAATTCTATTCCTCGGTGCGCATCGACGTGCGCAAGTCCGAGCAGCTCAAAAACGGAAACGACATCTACGGAAACCGCGTAAAGTGCAAGGTCGTCAAGAACAAGGTCGCGCCTCCCTTCCGCACCGCGGAGTTCGATATTCTTTACGGCAAGGGAATCTCCCGCGCGGGCGAGCTTGTCGATATGGGTGCCGCACTCGGCGTTATCAACAAGAGCGGCTCGTGGTTCTCCTACAACGGCGAGCGCATCGGTCAGGGCCGCGACAACGCACGCAAGGCACTTGAGCAGGACGAGGCACTTTTTGCCGAGATAGATGAAAAGATCCGCGCTATGAGCGACAGCATTGGCGACGCCGAGGTAGACGACGGCGATTTCGACCTTGACGACGATCTTGACATCGACCTTCTCGGTGAATAAATGATAGAAATAAAAAGCTTCAGGGCAGCCGACGGCGGCTCTCTGATACTTTGCGAGATAAAAATATGCGACGAGGACTGCAACGAAAAGCTCATATGCCGCCTCTTACCTGAGCAATACAAGGAGCTTCGGCTAAAAAAGGGTGAGATAAGCGAGGCCGTCCTTGCCGAAATTCTGGATGCCGACGAGCTGTGCCGCGCACTGCGCAGTGGGCGCTCCTCCCTTGCGCACTCCGCAAGTTCGGAGGCGGCGCTAAAGCAAAAGCTGCGAATGAAGGGCTTTTCGGCGCGAAGCGCCGAAGGGGCAGTAGAAATACTCGTTAGCGAGGACGCTATGACCGAGGATGAGGACGCCGCGCGTGAGGCGGAACGATGCCTTAAAAAGCTATGGGGCAAAAACCGAATCGCGGCGCATCTTCGCTCAAAGAGCTACCGCCGCGAATCCGTCGATCACGCGCTCCTCTCCATTGAATATACCGATTTTTCCGTCGTCTGCCGCAGGGCGATAGAAAAAAAGTGGGGTTCTCTGCCAAAAAACACGGAGGACGCACCCACGGCGCGCGACCGCGCCGTAGCCGCGCTTTTGCGCCTCGGCTTTACGATGAGCGAGATAAACCAAGCGGCAAGGCAGTAAAATCAAGAAATACTCTACAAGAATACGCAAAAAAGCTCGGCAGGGACGTTGTTTTCCCTGCCGAGCTATGTTATAATTTAATAAAAGAAAATCACCGCATTTCCCACCGCAGACTCTAAAGGAGAAGAAAAGATGAAAAAGAAATTATACTATGCAATTCCATTTATAGTCATTCCCGCACTGCTACTGCTGCTTGAGCTATTCGATAATTCGGGAATTATCGAGATGTCCCCCTACGTAATGGCGGCTTTCCTGATGGTTGCCTGCGCCGTCTTCGGATTTTTCTCATCCTCGGAGCATTTTTCCGATTATCTGTTGACTCTTATCCTACCACTCTCACTGTTTTGTTTTACGTTCATTGGGGGCTTTTTGGACGAAAACGACATTGGGGCCCGATTCAGCCTTGACCGCGCCGTCCAAGTATCATTTCAGCCCTTCTTTTCGCTGATGTACGCTTGCATGGCGGCAGTAACCTTTTTAACATCTATCAAAGCCTTTAGAAATCTCAAAAAACGAAATTAAAGCAATCCCCCGACGTAAAACACTCCGTCGGGGGATCGTTATTTTATAAAAATCAAGAATTAAGCTCCTGCGATTTGAGTATGCGCGAGCTGTTTATCAGCACCGCAAACGCGCCCGCGTTGTGAAGCACCGAGCCTGCAAGCGCACTTATCACGCCAAAGGCGGACAGCGCGATCATCACAAGGCTGATGCTCATCGAAAGCGCGATGTTCTGATATATTATCTTGCGCGTCTGCTTTGCAAGCTTTATCGCAAACGGAACGTTCATCAAATTGTTATTCATAAGGGCGATATCCGCCGACTGAATAGCAAGGTCCGAGCCCATAGCGCCCATTGCGATACCCACGCTCGCCTCGCGGAGCGCAAGCGCATCGTTGATGCCGTCGCCAACCGCAAGAACGCGATGCTCCTCGCCGCCGAGCTTTTGCATATGGGTGAGCTTATCCTGAGGCAGAAGCTTTGCGTGAAGCTCGTCGATGCCCACGCTGTCGCAAACGCTCCTTGCCGCCTCCTCACGGTCGCCCGTGAGCATAACGGTGCGCTCAACGCCGAGCCCCTTAAGCTCCGCAATACTCTTTGCCGCATTCTCGCGCGGCGTGTCGCCAAAGCACAAATAGCCAAGAAGCTGTTCCTTACGGGTAACGAAGCTGACGCTTCCCGCCTCACCCTTGCCCATCTCGGCAGGGATCTTATATCCGAGCGAGGAAAGCCACTCGCGGTTACCGAATCTTACGGTAAGCTCGCCGCACTCGCCCTCCATACCGCTACCCGAAATCTCGCGGACGCTCATATCCGTGCGGTATTTGAGCTTTCCGTCCTTCTCGCACGCCGCGATAACGGCGCGGGAAACGGGGTGAGTAGATGCCGACGCGACGGACGCCGCCGCCTCAAGCAGCTCACGCTCGCCGATGCCGTCGACGGGACAAGCGCGAACGAGCGAAAGCTCGCCCACGGTGACAGTTCCCGTTTTGTCAAACACAACGGTATCTATCTCGGTGAGCTCCTCGATGAATTTCGAGTTTTTGATAAGCACGCCGCGCTTCGTCGCCACGGAGAGCGATGCTATCATCGGTGCTGACGAAACGAGCATCTGTCCGCAGGGGCAGGACACGACGAGGATGGCGATAGCCTTCGACACGTCAGCGCTGATGAGCGCCGCGCCCGCCGCGATAGCAAGCGCGAAGGGTATGTAGTACGCCATAAAGCGGTCGATTATTCGCGTTTCGGGAATGGTAATTCCCTCGGACTCCTCAAGGAGTCGAAGTATCTTTGAAAACGAGGTATCAACGTATTCCTTCGTTACCTCGACGACGATGCGGCCGTCAAGATTGACCGTACCGGCATAGACCTGCTCGCCTTTGCTTACAAAGAACGGCTGGGGCTCACCCGTCAGCGATTTCTGGTCGACGTGGCTCTCGCCCGACACGACGACACCGTCGATGGCGATGCCGCTACCCGGCTTTATCACGATCTTCTGTCCGAGCTTCAGCTCGCGTGCGTCGATAACGCTTTCCGTTCCGTCATCCGCAAGGAGAATGGCGGTGGTCTGCTGCATCTTTTTAAGTCCGTCGATAACGTCGCGGCCGCCCATAATGCTTCTTTCCTCTAAGAGATGCACCGCGTTGAGTATCAGCGGAATGAGCAGAGCAAGTATCAGGTCCTGATTGAAAACGCAGGCGATTATCGCAATGGCAACGAGTATCTCCATCGCGTTTTTGAGGTCGCGGGAGAAAATACCCTTGACTGCCGTTATCATAACGGGAACGCCCTCGATAAGAAAGCCGAGGAAGTACAAAAGCTGAGGGACGATGGTGTACGCGCCCTTGTAGATATAAGTGTAGATAAGTCCTACACCGAGGCACGAAAGCGATATCAGGGCGCAAACTATCTCGACTGCAAGCTTTTTCTTGCTTCTTTCGTTGAGATTGTCGCGCGACAGAGCCTCAAGGCTCTTTTTTCCTATATTATCTATATTTTCCATACTGCCTCCTTACGCCAAGGGCTTGAGGAATATCTTCATCTCGCCGTCCTCGACCACGCGAACGTAAGCAAGCCGCTTCAAGAACGTGGTGAGCTTGTTGCTGTAGATACGCGCCTTGACGACGTCGGGGTTAGCCTCGTATTCCTCAAGAACGCCCCAGAACTCGTAAAGCTCGGAATTTGCATTCGCGCTCTTTTCGGCAAGAGTGACCTTTGCCGAGGCTATCTCGTTGTTCGCGCTGGTGTTCGCGTTGGCAATGACCTTCGTGCGGTACTGCGCCGCCTCCTGAAGCATGGTCGCCGCCTGAACGGTGGACGAATTTACCTGCTCGTAGATGTCCTTGACCTCGGCGGGCATGGAAACCTGCGTAAGCTCAAGGGTGCTTATCGTGACGCCAACGTCCGCCGCCTTAAGCTTTGCCGCCGCGGTGTTGAGCACGGCAGAGTTGAAATCGTCCTTACCGTCGGTAAGCAGGCTGTCAACTCCGAGAGTTGCCGCCTCGGTTATCATTGCGTTGCTGACGCTCGCGTTGATAATGGAGCTTACGTCCGCAACGTGCAGAGCGTACGCAACGGGGTCGGAAATAACGTACTTGACCGACGCCGAGATCACGGCGATGTTCTGGTCACCCGTTATAACGTAGCCGCCGCTGCTGCCCGACATAATATTTCCGTCGGTGTAGTGGGTGGTAACGAGCTGCTCGATAACGCTGTCGGTGGGGATCATCACCACCTCGTCGATTATGTAGGGGAAAGCAAGCAGAAGTCCGGGCTTGTGGACCTGCTCCTCGTAGCTGTCGCCGACTATCTCGCCAAAGCGCAGTATGACAGCCACGTTGCCGCTGTCGACTATCTTAAGTCCCGACAGGGCAATACATATCACGACAACGACGACGAGAATAATAAAATACTTCGTCAGCGTGCCGAGTATGTCGGCAAAAAGAGTCTTTTTCTTTTTCATATCAGCTCTCTCCTGCGGCTATTTCGGGGATATCCACCTTTGCCGCCTCGGTGATAAGCTCACCGACCGCGGACACGAGCGCCTCCTTATCCTTTTCGGGAAGCTGAGTCAGAATGTAGCTGAGGTCGTAGATAACGCTCTCCTCGCCACCCGACGTCATGCTGTCGGAGTATTTCTCGAGGACGTTGAAGGGGTATTCGTTCATCTTAACGATAAGCACCGTGCGCTGATCCACGGCACCTATAACGGTATCAAGCTCCTTTAAGAACTTATAAAGGTCAAGGTTTGCGGACTGTGCGGCGGCGTATATCTTTGCGACCTCGGTCTCCGCCTCGGCAAGTATCTTTGCCGCCTCGGTAGTACCCTGCGCGACGATCTCTGCCGCCTCGCGGTCTGCCTCGGTGGTTATGTTGCTTGCCTCAAGGCGTGCGGCGGCAAGGATAACGTCGATGTCGGTCTGACGCTCCTGACGCATCTGGTCAAACACGCTCTCAAGGTTGGTGTCGGGGAGCGACAGACGCAGAATGCTTACGTCGGTAACGCTGATACCGTAGTTTTTCAGGCAGTTTTCCTTTACTCTTGCGAATATCTCGTCCTGGATCTGATTTATCTTTATCTGCTCCTTGTCAAGAGAAACTATGGACGTAAGCTCGTAGCCGCCAAGCACGCTGTTGGTCGCGCTGAACACCTGATCCCTGATATTGGTAGCGATAGAGCCGCGCGCGCCCACGCTGTTGTGGTAGAACACGGGGTCCTCTATCTCCCAGAGAACGTAGGACTGAATGATGATGTTTCGCTTGTCCTTGGTGGTCGTTTCAAGACGGTTGGACTCAAGATACTGAAGTCTTGCGTCGTACGTAACTACGCTCTCGAAGGGCCACGGGAGCTTGAAGTAAAGTCCTGCCTCGGTTATCTCCTCGCGGACCGCGCCGAAGCGAAGAATGACGGCGCAATCGCCCTCTCTGACCTGCGTGGTGAAGCCAAACCAAACGAGAACGGCAACGACCGCAAGTGCTATAACGTATTTCATAACGGTAACGCCTACCGAGGAGCCTTCCTTTTTAGCCTTTACCTTGGGTTCTTTTATTTTCTTGCTCATTTTATATTCCTTTCACGCGGATCATTCCGCCTCGACGTAATCGTTTGCGCTGGTAAAGTAGATGTTCGAGGTGTCTATTCCCTCGCCTACCAGAACGAGATCCGCGTTCTTGTATGCGGTGGTAAGTGCGTTGAGATATTTGTAATAGCGGTAATTGCCGGGGTACGCCTTATCCGCCGAAACGCTTGCCATAAACTCGGCAACCTCGGAGTTGGCGGCGGCGATCCTTTGCAGCTTCAACGCCTTGTTTGCGTTGACGGTCTTGAGATATTCCCTTCTCGCCTCGGACTTGCGCACCTCTGCGGTCGCCTGCGCCGCAAGGATTATCTCCTGCGCCTGTATCTCGGCGCTTATCATCTGCTGATATATATCGGCAACGTCAACGGGGGGATGTATGCTTTCAAGCACGACTCCAACGACGGAAAGTCCCGTGCCGCACGCCGCCATCTCTGCCGTAAGCTCCTCGTGAAAGCTTGCCGAAAACGCCTGACGGTCGGTTGAGAGTATCGTGTTGAGGTCGGTGTTTATCGTTCTTTCGGTGATAAGCTCGTACGCCTTGGCGGTCAGTATCGACGCGGGCGAGGAGGAGCTTGCAAGGTACTGTCTGAGGTCCGCTATCTTGTATTCGATGCGAAGGTTTATCGCAACGACCTCGTTTCCGCTTCCGAGAAGGAGCTTATACTCCTCGCTGTTATGTCCCTCGGTCCAGAGGTTGTCGGCGGTGGTGAGTGAGTCGTAGCCTATCGTCACCTTGTTTACCGTTTCGGTGTCGTATATCTCTACCTTGTCAAAGGGCCACGGCAGAGTGAAGTGAAGTCCCGCGTCAAGCGTTTCCTCGCGCAGATGTCCGAGGCGGTAGACGGCGCCCTGCTGATTTGCCTCGACCATTACGATGCCCGTTGCGCCCCAGAAGATGAGCGCACAGCAGATTATCGCGGCGGGGACGAGCGCCTTGATGAACTTGATGCTCCACAGCGAGCGCATGGTCATTCCCGTATTTTCCTCAAGGTAGTCCATAACGCCGACGCCGCTTTCCTCGCTCGCCATATTGAACATGGGAACGGAAACGTCGGGAATATCGCTGAACTCACGGCGGATAAGCCTTGTCGCCATAGTTATCAGCATAAAGACGGATTGATAAACTATCTCAATCGCGGCGGCGATAGCGAGCCAAGCCGTAAGGTCGAAAAATCCGAGGAGCTTGAGCGTCATCGTGAGCGCGGAAAGCACGAGCGATATGCGGCAAACGCCGATAGCCGTGCGCAGATTGCGTATGACCGCGGCGCTGTAGCGGCTTGCGCCCTCGGCGGAATGCTTGCACCATTTATCGACTATGATAAACAGCACGAAGCACACGACCTCGGCAACGGGAAGCACGGCACTGAGTGCATAGACCTCGCTCGTGGCACTGTAAGAGAGCCAGAACCAAATATTCGCGCCCGCGGTGAGCGCCACCGTAAATATCGCGGCGACCTTCGCGTGATAGATATTTGAAAGACCGACGAGGTCAAGTATCCTCCAAAGCACGCCGAGGACCGCATTCCTTGGCGGCTCGCTTGCCTTTTCCTTTCTCGGAAGCCTGCCGCACAAGAGCAGCAGAACGAGATTTACCGCCGCAGGCAAAAGCTGGCAGATGCCGAGCAGGAGAAGCGGCAGGTATTTTGAATACGAATAAAGCGCGATATGCGCCACGGCTGACGCGGCAAGAAGCGCGGTAGCTACCACCGCCGACGCCGACGTCGCCATTGATTTCTTGACTTTTTTCATTTTTTCGGGTATTACCTTTCTTTTTGGGGATTATGAATCCGCGCCGCCGCGATAAACGACGAGCGCTTCTTCAGCGAATATCTCGTTTCCTTCGGCAAGCTCCAAATGTGTAAATTCAACGTCCGTTCCGCAGTAAGTCACCACCGCAAGCTCGGGGCAGGAGGTAAATGCGTTTTTGCGTACCTGCAAAAGCGTTTTCGGAACGACTGCCTCCTCCATAAGCACACAGCTTTGAAAAGCGCTCTCACCGATAAGCACAAGGCTGTCGCCGAGGTCAAGGTGAATGAGCTTGTTGCAGGCGGCAAACGCGCCCTTGCCGACCGTTAAAACGGAGCTGAGGTCGACCGCCTTCATCTGGCGCGTGGCAAACGCGCCGCCTGCGATATGCCTTACGCCGTCGGGCAGCTTGACGCTCGGTGACGTGCCGTTGTACCTTATAAGCACGCCATCACCCACTATCGCAAACTCGTCCGTCAGCGAGGCAAGCCACGGCGTGCCGTCAAAGGCGTTAAGACCTACAGACCAGACCGCCTTGCCAAGCTCCACGTCCGAGAGGGCGCTACAGCCTAAAAACGCACCGTCACCGATAATTTCAAGGCTGTCGGGGAGCTTTACCGAGGTGATATCCTCCCTGCCCTCGAAAAGCGAGGCGGCAAGCTCCACGACGGGCATTCCGTCAAGCTCACGGGGCAGCTCTATATTCCCCGCGCCGTTATGGTCTATTATTATAACGCTTCCATCATCGTATTTTCGGTAGCCGATATCCGTGCCGTAGCGTTGGTCGCTGATGAGTACGCGCGATTTGAGCGAAAACTCCTCGCGCGGGGCTTCACAGCCCGAAAAAAGCAAAATCGCGGCAAAAATTATAGCAAAAAGCTTGATCCTTTTCATTATCGCACCTCCTTACGGTCTTTCGCCGTGCGCGATATTCGCGCCCGTCAGGTGCGTGTTGCCGAGGGATACGTTGATTTTTGCAAAATCTTCAGCATCGCCCGCGTACTTCACCGAGGACAAAAGCAAGCAACCGCTAAACGCGCTGTCGCCTATCTCCTCAAGCGAGTCGGGAAGATATAGAGTGCGAAGTCGACTGCACGACATAAACGCACCGTCACCGATAAGGCTGACGTCTGCGGAAATAAGCACGCTTTCAAGCGCGCGGCAGGCGTAAAAGGCGTTAGTGCCTATCACCGTCGCCTTGCCCGATATCTCAACGCTTACTATTTCCTTGTTTTCCGCAAACGCGTCCGAAACGTACTTAACGCCGCGCGGGAGCTTGACGCTACCGCCGCCGCCGTTATATTTTATAAGCACGCCGTCACCGACGGTGGCAAACTCGTCCGTCAGCGAGGCAAGCCAAGGAGAGCCGTAAAACGCAGAGCTGCCCACCCTCTCAAGAGTGGAGTCCTCGTCCACGCTCGAAAGCGCGGTACAGCCGTAAAAGGCACGGTCACCGACCGAGGAAATTTCACTAAGGTCTACGCTAACGAGCGACGAACAGTTGTAAAATGCCTCGTCGGGTATCTCGCAAAGCCCGCCAAGCTCTACTCTGTAAAGCGAGGAGCAGCCGTAAAACGCCTGCGGACCTATAACAACGCCGTCGGGCAGCTCCACCTCGCAAAGGCTTGAAGCGCCGTAAAAGGCACTCGCGCCTATCTCTTTAAGAGTTTCGGGAAGCTCGAGCTTGCAAAGCGCGGGACACGCCCAGAACGCCGAATCGAATATCTTAACAAGTCCCGTTGCTCCATTTACGCTCGAAAGGAGCGAGCAACCGTAAAATGCAAAAAATCCTATGCTCTCAAGCGCCGCGGTCGCGTCTACGCGAACAAGCTCGGTACAGCCGTAAAACGCGTTTTCACCGATGGTGCGCAGATTTGCGCCAAGCCTTGCGTACACAAGATAGCCGTCAAACGAAAACGCCTCGTTTGCGACGGCGGTGACGGGACGAGAGTCGATCTCGTCGGGAATGATAAGCTCGCGCGTACCGTCGCGCCGCCCCGTTACCGTTACCTCGCCGTTATCGTACACGTCGTAAAAAAGCCCCTCGGGGGAAACGAGCCCCGCCGAAACGACCTTTGCCTCGGTCGTGTCCTCGCCCTCGCTTGGCGCGGGCATACAGCCGACGAGCGAAAGCGCAAGCAACGCCGAAAGCATCAATATAATGAACTTTGTTTTTTTATGCTTCATTTTTGTTCTTTCAGATAGCCTTGTTTGGATACAAATATCTTAGAATATTATATCACTATAATGCTTTTTTGTCAATAATATATAAGAAAAAGCGGTGCAAAAGCACCGCTTTTCGTTATATGTTACACCGGCTCAGCTTCGGCTTCCTCGGCTTCAGCCTCGGCATCCGCCGAAAGCTGCTTGTTGCAGGTAACGTTTATGAAAAGAACTCTCTGGAACTCGGTTTCGGTAACGGTAATGTCAAGGTCCTCGAAGGTGAAGGTATCTCCGACCTCGGGGATCTTTCCAAGCTCCTCCATTACCCAACCGCCGACGGAGATATTCTCGCTCTCGACGCTTATCTCAAAATTCTCGCAGAAATCGTCAAGATTCATCGTGCAGTCTATGCGATAATTATTGTCCTCGAGCCTTTCGAGCTCCTTTTCGACCTCGTCGTGCTCGTCCCAGATGTCACCGACAAGCTCCTCAAGAATGTCCTCCATCGTGACGATACCAAACGTTCCGCCGTATTCGTCAAGCACTACGGCGATATGGGATTTATTCTTTTGAAGCAACCTTAAAAGGTCGTTTATCTTTTCACTCTTTTGCGTAAATACGGGGGGAGTGATTATATCGTTAATGTCGCCGCCGTATATTCCGCTTGCGGTGTAGAAATCCTTTTGGTGTATCACGCCCGTGATATTATCAATGGACTCATCGTACACGACAAGACGCGAAAATCTACTCTCCTGAAATACGGACGATATTTTTTCCTTCGTGGCGTCGCGGCTTACAGCCTCGATATCCACGCGGTGAGTAAGAATGTCCTCCGCCTTGCGCTCGGTAAACTCGATAGCGTTCTGGAGCAGAGTGCTTTCCTCCTCGTCGATGCTTCCGTCCTGCTGGATCTCCTCAACGAGCATAAGAAGCTCCTCCTGCGACATTTTGGAGTCCTCTTCCTTTTTGAATATCTTCAAAATGAGCTTGCGCCACAGAGAAAACAGGAAGTTGAGGGGTGTCAAGATGAATATCAGCCCATTTATAAAGGGAGCTGAAAACATAGCGAATTTTTCAGGGCGGTCCTTGGCTATGCCCTTCGGAGTGATCTCGCCGAAGATAAGTACCGCTATGGTACTGACTACCGTGGAAAGCGTCGTTCCGAGGTCGTTGCTCTTTGCGATGTCAATAAAGAACACCGTACATACTGCGGTAAGAAGGATATTTACCAGGTTGTTTCCGATGAGAATGGTGGAAAGGAGAGTATCGTAATTCTCCGAAAGGCGCAGAGCAAGCGCCGCGCGCTTATTTCCCTTTTCCGCCAGTGTCTTCATCCTGGTCTTGTTGAAGGTGGACATTGCCGTTTCAGTCGCGGAAAAATACGCCGACATGATAAGGCAGAAGAGCATGATCAACAATTGGGGTAAATGGTCCATAATAGGTTTTTATCTCCTTAGCTTTTATAGCGGTCGACCGCTTATTTTGTAATTTAAGCGCAAAAAAGCATACCTGCAACGCCACGCGTTCAGATATGCCTCACATATGAAAATTTGTCGATTACGTAATTGCAACTGTCGTTACAACAACTGTCGCCGTCCATAGACTTGTATTTTCTCCGTATGCTTAAATTTTACCGTTTTCGCGGTAATTCTTATACATTATAGCAGAGTTGCACCGACAAGTCAATAGTTTTTCAAAAAAAATATGGGTGCGCGCGGCGCACCCATATTTATATGTTTATCAGTCTTCCTTCTTGCGAGCGATAGCTACAGCGCCAACGGCTGCTACGGCAACGATTGCAAGAGAGATGCTCGAGCCGCATCCGCCCTCTTCAGCCGCGGTGGTAACCGTGGGTGCGGGAGTGGTAGCGGGAGCAGGAGCGGGAGTGGTGTCAACCTTTGCGGTCGTGTCATTCGAGGGAGCGTCGGTATCAGCACCGTCATCAACGGTGGTATCGTTACCTGCGTCCTCGGTGGTCTCCTCAGTGTCGGGAGCAGTAGTACCGGGAACATCGTAAGCCTTACCGAAATCAGCCATGATAGCGGCAACACCCGCGTCGATAGCTACCTG
The DNA here is from genome assembly GCA_017522125.1 of Clostridia bacterium. Classification (GTDB taxonomy): domain Bacteria; phylum Bacillota; class Clostridia; order Oscillospirales; family CAG-272; genus CAG-390. The sequence goes on from JAFXAC010000059.1 coordinate 48,617, forward strand.
ATCGGCATACTCAAAGCCCGTTGCAGTCTCGGATGCGGTGTAAGCGGTAGAGCCTGCTACTACGGAATTGTGGAGTATCTTAACGTTCTCGGTCATAATAAGACCCGTGGAAGCGTACTGGCAAACAGCGTCTGCGCCCGAGGTAGCAGTAACCTCGCCCGTGGTTTCGTCAACAACGGTAGCGGGAGTAAACGTTCCGCTTACGAAGCTGTCGTAGATGCTGATGGTGCTGGTACCCGTGGTACGGGAAACAAGACCTGCAACGCCGTACTTTTCGCCTGCTCTTTCGGTGGTGGTAACGTTACCCGTGCTTGCGCACTTGTACATAATAACGTTTGCCTTACCGCCGAGGATACGGGAGATGATACCGCCTGCGATCTCACGGGCGGTGATGTCACCGGTGTTGATGCAACGAACCATTACGAAATCGCAGTGCTGGTTAACGTTACCAACGATACCTGCCGCGTAGTGGATGCTGGTGGTGATGTCGCCGTTGTTTACGCAATCGATGAAGTTTGCGTAAAGGTATCCGCTTGCAAGGTCGGCGTTACCGATGATACCGCCCGCCTGCTCGTTGGAAATGATGTTACCGTTGTTTACGCAGTTCTTGAAGGTGATGTGGTTCTCGTTATCGGTAGAGCCAACGATACCTGCAACACGGTTGGTGTTGCCCGATGCGTCAACGTTTACGTTGTTGGTGATGTTCTCAAGAAGCACGGGAGCATCCTCGAAGCTTCCGTTAATAGCGAGAATGATGGGGCATACGTCGATAGCCTCGGTGTTGGTAGCGGTGAAGTTGGTGATGATAGCACCGCCGCCTACGTCCATAAACATGGTGTTCTTAACGGTGATGGTGTGACCGTTTCCGTCAAAGGTGCCGAAAAAGCCCTCAACGGAGGTCTCGCATACGGAGTCGCTCATAAGCTTGAAATTACCCTCGCCGTAGCTCAGGTTAGCCTTCTGCGCGAATTCTTCCCAGTCCTTACACTCTACGGGAGCGTCAGCGGACGCGCCGATAGCCATAGTCGCGAGAAGAGCCGCAAGCATAGTGATCGTGATGATCACGGAAATAATTTTCTTCATAAGTTGCGTTCCTTTCTGTTTTGTGGTTTGTGGGCACTTGCCTAAATATATTTTACCATTCATAAATAATTATGTCAACACTTTTTATTTTGTCAAGTTGCACAAAAAAGCGCAAGCTCGGCTTGCGCGTCGATATAAATCCCTTGCGGGATTTTCGATATGCGCCTACGGCGCACGTCGATATAAATCTGCGCAAGCTGATTTATATCATATCGAGTTCGACCGAAGGGAGAACATATCGAATTCGAGCGAAGCGAGAATATATCGAGCCGAGCGCGAGCGAGGCATATCGACAAACCTTCTCGCTTGCGAAAAAAAGAACGGGGAATTTTAAAATTCCCCGTTAAGTTGTAATTTATCAGAGAGCTCCGGAAGAGCCGAGAACGTTTGCGATCTTGTGCTGAACCATCTTCTTGACCTCTGCGCGAGCTACGGTCAGGTAGGTTCTGGGGTCGAATACGTCGGGCTGCTCGGTCATAACGCGGCGAATGCCTGCGGTCATAGCAAGACGGATGTCGGAGTCGATGTTGATCTTACATACTGCCATACCTGCTGCCTTGCGGAGCTGCTCCTCGGGGATACCTACAGCGTCGGGGAGCTTGCCGCCGAGCGCGTTGATCTCCTTAACGTACTCCTGAGGAACGGAGGATGCGCCGTGAAGAACGATGGGGAACTCGGGAAGTCTCTTCTCTATCTCGGCAAGAATGTCGAAGCGGAGAGGCGGAGGAACGAGGATACCCTCTTCATTTCTGGTGCACTGCGCGGGAGTGAACTTGTATGCGCCGTGGGAGGTACCGATGGAGATAGCGAGGGAGTCAACGCCGGTGCGGTTTACGAACTCCTCAACCTCCTCGGGACGGGTGTAAGAGGAATGCTCTGCAACAACGTCGTCCTCAACGCCTGCGAGAACGCCAAGCTCACCCTCAACTACTACGCCGCGTGCGTGAGCGTACTCAACTACCTTGCGGGTAAGGGCGATATTGTCCTCGAAGGAGTGATGAGAGCCGTCGATCATAACGGAGGTAAAGCCGCCGTCGATGCAGGACTTGCAGATCTCAAAATCTGCGCCGTGGTCGAGGTGAAGTGCAAGGTCAACGCCGCTGTCAGCGATAGCAGCCTTAGCAAGAGCCATAAGATACTCGTGCTTTGCATACTTGCGCGCGCCTGCAGATACCTGAAGGATGACGGGGGACTTTTCAGCCGCTGCCGCCTCGGTGATCGCCTGAACGATCTCCATATTGTTTATGTTGAAAGCACCGATAGCGTAGCCGCCTGCGTATGCTTTCTTGAACATTTCCTTGGTTGTAACAAGTGCCATTTTCAATTTCTCCTTGTGTATATTTTTTTACCAAAGTATATTTTACACTTTTTTGCGAGAAAAATCAAGTAAAATATAGCACAAAAGCAAACTTTTTTGCATTTTTTTGAAAAAAAGGCGTATTTTTTCGTTTTATCCTATCGCGCCGCCGCCCTCAACTCCCGTTGTAGCGGGCAAGGTCGCCGTCGCGGCGGCAGTTCCAAGACCGAAGCTCACCGCGATGGCGGCGTTCACCTCGTTCATCAGTCCCTCGTCAAGATGCCCCATCTTTTCCTTGAGGCGGCGCTTGTCAAGCGTCCTTATCTGCTCAAGCAGTATCACAGAGTCGCGCGAGAGTCCTGCCTTTTCGGCGTATATGTCGATATGTGTGGGCAGGCGCGTTTTTCCCATTCTTGATGTAATCGCGGCGGCAATGACCGTTGGGCTGTATTTGTTGCCAACGTCGTTTTGTATTATCAGCACGGGGCGAAGTCCCCCCTGCTCCGAGCCGACAACGGGCGAGAGGTCGGCGTAAAATATATCTCCTCTTTTTATGCTTTGCATATTCATTTTCTGCTCCTTGCGGGTTTTGCTTACATTCATATTTTTACCGCCCGCCGCCCCTCTTAAACAGGCGCACGGAATTTTGCGGTAAGGAATTTTTACCCTACGTTAGCAGTATATGTGAAAACACCGTTGGTGTTTTCACGGTGAAATCCGACTTCGTCGGGTGAAATCCACCTGCGGTGGATGAAATATTTCGCTACGCGAAATGTGAAATATTTGCCTTGCGGCAAATATTAAGGAAAAAAGCGTAAGAAACGCACGCGTTTCTTACGCTTTTGTTTTTATAATTGCTTTTTGCGTAGCAAAAAGCTACCTTCATATTTTGCGAAGCAAAATATTTCACATTTGCCCTTGGGCAAATATTTCACACGGCGAAGCCGTATTTCACCCGTTCCGACGGAACGGATTTCACTGAAAACGCAAAGCGTTTTCTATCGCTTCGTTCAGCTCGTCGGCGGTGACCGAGCCCTGCTGAGTAAAGGTGATAACGCCCTCTGCGTTGATAACGACCGTCATCGGGTAGCTTCCCATTCCGCCGAGGATATCGTAGTAGGAAAGTCCGTTTATCTGGCGGTCCTGACAGAATTTTATCGCGTAGTCGGCGTATTTCGTCTGCGCCGCGCTGAGGTCTGCCCCGTTATTTATGAAGTCCTGAACTATCTCGCCCTCGTAAATGTACGAATGCACGGCAATTATCTGCACGTCGTCGCCGTAGTGGAACGCCGCCTCGTTAAAGTGCGGAAGCTCGGCAAGACACGGGCCGCAGGACGTGTACCAGAAATTGAGAACGGTCACCTTGCCGCGCAGATCCTTGATATTTAACACCTCGCCCGCCGCCGTGCCGTTTGAGGCGTAGGCGGTAAGGTCCTGCTCGTAGCAAAGACTTCCGACGGTATTGCCGTACGCCACCTCGCTGTCCGTGGGGGGCGCGGGCGGCTCTACGGTCGGCACCTTGTCGATGAAGTTGTAGTAGATGAGCGCGGCGGCAAGGAGTGCCGTAGCAAGCACGCCGCCGACTGCCTTGACTATCCTCATACGCTTTTGGCGCTTGGCTTCAACGGCTTCCTTTTGCTCAGCCGTTGACTCGTCGCTGTCGAGAACGGCAACGTCGCTCGGCGCAAGCACGAAGCGCGAGCCCTTCCACTGGATAGCCTTGGTTGCGCAGTACTCCATACATTCGCCGCAGGAGATGCACTCGCGGTCACCGACCTTTCTTACGTCGAGCTTGCATTTGCTAACGCAAAGTCCGCAATGCGTGCATTTCGACTCTTCAAGCTTGATACCGAACAGGCAGAACTTGTTGAAAAGGCCGTATATCGCGCCCATTGGGCAGAAAAAGCGGCAGAAAAAGCGGTAAATAAATACCGAAGCTACCACAAAGCCGACGAGAAGCACGAATTTCCAAGTGAAAAGCGGGCCGAGCATTCCAAGCTGAGATTCGTTTGCGCTGTTGGAGAGCAGACCTACCGCGCCCTCAAGCGTGCCCGCGGGGCAGATGTACTTGCAAAAGCCGGGAAGCGGGAAATTCCGTCCCGCAAAAAGGAGAGGAATTGCGATAACGAACACCGCAAGGATTATGTATTTAAGGTACGAAAGCACGCGCGTCACGCGGTTCTTTTTCAGCTTCGGCGTTTTTATTTTATAAAGAAGGTCCTGAATGAAGCCGAAGGGGCAAAGGAAGGAGCATATCCAGCGTCCGAACATCAGTCCGTAGAGCATAATTATGCCGAAAATGTAAAAAGGAAGCGTTTTTCCGCTGCTTGCAAGCGCGTTTTGGAGCGCGCCAAGCGGGCAGGCGGCGGACGCGCCGGGGCAGGAATAGCAGTTTATGCCGGGGGCGCACATTGCCTTAAGGTCGCCCTGATATATCTTTCCGTTGCCAAATCCCTTGAGATTTGCGTTAAAGAGCAGAGCCGCGTAAAGCTGAACGTATCTGCGCTTCGTCGGGCGGTGGTCATAGAGCCATTTAGTAAGCTTATTCATATCCTACCCCCTTATCCAAGACCGATACACTCGGTGCATATCGCGATAGCCTTCGCAAGCACGTCGGCAAGTCCGCCGTTAAGTGCGCCAACAACGATAAACACCGCGGCAATCACAAGCACGGCGGCTCTGACGGCAAAAATCACCCTCGTGTTCTTCTTCAGCTTCTCCACTACCTCGCGCTTGGGCGCGGCTTCAAGAGCCGCTATCTCACGAAGCACGCTTGCCCTTGCTATCGAGGCTATCACCACACCCACGCCGAGCGCGACGCTGACACAGGGCAAAAGGAGCTTCATAAACGCGATGATGGAAGGATTGGGATTTTGCGCGTCAAGATAGAAATTATCCGTATTCAGCATATAAATAACGCTCGGAACGGCGCAAAGCGTCCATATTGCCGCGCCGACGGCAAAAAGCACGCGGCGGTATTTCACCTCGCGGCGCGCACCGTCCGTCATCTCGCGGCGCAGGCGCAGGCGCGTCAGCTTTTCGGAGATGCTCGGTGAGGCAAGCGTTTTTTTGCCGCTGGGCATAAAAACAGCAAGTGCAAAGCCGCCGATTATCGCGCCAAGGCAGATGAAAACGGGGATCCTTATCACGTCAAATTGCGCACCTATGCTCTCGTAGGTAAAGGGGCGAGCGCCGCTTTTATATATGGCAACGCAGGACACGGCAAAGCACACGCCGACCGCCACCACCAGCACCGAAAGGCAGATGCCGTATATCAGACGTATTCTCGATTTTATTTTTTCAGACATTTAAGACCTCTTGATTTAAGATATCTAAATTATACCATAAAGGAAAAATTTCGTCAATCTTTTTATTTTGATTCCTCGCGCTCCGCGTAAAAAAGATACTGCTGTGCAAGCCCCGCGAAATCGCCGAGGGCGGCGGGGTCAAAGCCGTATTTTTCAATAACGCGGCGTATCCACACGTCAACGGGGAATGCGTCAAGCTTGCCAAAGCCGAAAAGGAGCGTGCAGGCGGCGACCTTCGGACCTACGCCCGATATCTCTTCAAGCATTTTGGAAGCCTCGGCAGTTGGGGCGGCATATATCTCGCTAAAGGATATCCGACCGTCGCACACACGTCTTGCGGCGTCGTATATGTATTTTGCGCGAAAACCCGTTTTCAGCTCGCGGAGCACGTCCACCCCCGCCGCGCAGATAGTCTCGGGCGTGGGGAAGGTGTACTCGGTCGCACGCGCGCCGTGCGAGAGCATATCCGACGCGTCTATCGGCTCGCCAAGGCGCTCGCAAAGGGCGCGGATAAGAGATTTGATGCGCGGAATATTGTTGTTTTGCGAAATAATGAAGGAGCAAAGCGCTTCCCACGCGTCCTGACGCAGTATGCGAATGCCGCGACCGACCTCGGCGGCGTAGGATAGGCGCGGCGCGTCCGAGTGGGCAAGGATATCGCGCCTTATCGCCGCCATATCCGCGTCAAGCGCGAAATATCCGCGCCAGATATTATAAAAATCCGCCTCGTCAGCGCCGTATATGATTATCTCGTCGCCGTCCTGCGCCAGCGAAATATAGCGTCCGTGCGCGACTCCGCCGTACTCCACGGCGTGGGCGCTTCCCTCGACCTTGTCAAAGCGGAACGCCTGACCGCACTCAAAAATCGCGCAAACGTCGAAAAAATCCACGCCGCGAAGCCTTACGCTTTGCTTGTTGAAATATATTTTGTCCGAAATGGTCTGCATTTTGCTTTTTATCCTTGATATATCATAAATTTTCTGCTATAATTAACTACGTATACATTATACAATAAAATACGACGGATTTCAAGACGGAGTTAATATGAATCAGATATACACCATACCGATAAACGAGCATTTTGATATGAGCCGCGACGATCACTCCTGCGGCTGTCCCGTTTGCTCGCTCCTGCGCATGCTTGAGGAAAACGAGCTTGAGCTGATACTCGGCGCGTCGATGATGGAGCCCGACGTGCGCATACAGACCAATAAGCTTGGCTTTTGCGCGACGCACAGCAATATGATGTTCGAGCGCAAGAACCGCCTCGGAATGGCGCTTACGCTTGAGAGCCACCTTGCCGAGATACGCCGCGATATAGCGGACAAGCCGCTTCTCGTCACGGGTTACCCCGCACGCGCACGCCTTGCCGAGCTTGAGGAGAGCTGCTACGTCTGCGGCAGGATAAACGCAAATTTCACGCTACTTATCGACAACCTTATATATCTTTGGGGAACGGACGAGGCATTCAGGGAGAAGTTCTCCGCACAGCCCTATTTCTGCCTGCCGCACTCCCGCGCTATGCTTGAGGTCGCAAAGGCAAAGCTTTCCAAAAAGAGCTACGGCGAGTTCTCAAAGGCGGCGCAGGCGGTGGTGCTTCCGTACTTCGACTCGCTTTGCGAGGACGTTTCGTGGTTCTGCAAGAAGTTCGATTACCGCTACGACGACGAGCCGTGGGGCAATTCCAAGGACGCGGTGGAGAGGGCGATGAAGTTTTTACGCTCCGATCTGCACAGAAAAAACAAATAAAGGAATAATTTTCTCAAAATGACAAATAATAGAGGTGTGAAATGATAGATCTTTTGTCGCTCCACAAGCAATTTATACTCACGCATCTCGGCGAGGGGGACGTTTGCGCCGATTTTACTATGGGAAACGGCTACGACACCGAATTTCTCTCCAAAACCGTCGGCGAGCGCGGAAAGGTCTACGCCTTTGACGTTCAAGCGCAGGCGGTGGAGTCCACGCGCACGCGCCTTCGTGAGGTCGGCTGTCCCGACAACTACACGCTGATACTCGACTCCCACCACAACGCCGCGAAATACGTTACCGAGCCGATAAAGGCGGGAATGTTCAATCTCGGCTGGCTACCCGGCGGCGACAAGAGCATCACCACGATGCGCGAGACCACGATGCCCGCAATAGAGACGGCAATATCGCTTCTCGGCGAGGACGCGGTGCTGACCGTTGCGGTCTATCCAGGTCACCCCGAGGGAGATGCAGAGGGCAAGATGATAGAGGAATATCTTTCCTCGCTGTCGCGCTTTAAGCTCTGCGTTACAAAAATAAAAATCGTAAATTCACCCACGTCCCCTTATTTTTTCCTTATCGAAACCAAGGCAAAAAAATAAAAGGGCATATAAATATTAAAGAAAGGAGGCGCAAAAATGACGGGAAAGGACAGGATGGTCGCCGACCTCAAGGCACAGCACGAGGCAAACCGAAGAGAATACGAGGACAAGCAAAGAAAGGCGAGGATAGACGCAAAGGAGCCGATAGTAGACCCTGCGCTTTTTACGCATCTTGAAAACAACCGCCGTGCCGCGCCCCCACAACAGCAACAGCCTCAGCCGCAAGCACCGAGCGTGCCGAGAAAAGCTCCCGCCGCACCGCGCACAGCGCCGCAGGCGCAGAGCGCACGCCCCGCCCACAAAAAAGCTCCGCGCCGCGAGGGTGCGCCCATAAGCCCCGAGGCGGCTCGCGCCGCCGCCGCACGCCGCGCCGCCGAGGAGGAAAGGCGCAAGCGCGAAAAGGCTGAAAAAGAAAAGAAAAAGGAAGAAAAAAAGAAGTCCGTGCTTGCCATAAGGCACGCGGTAATGGGATATTTCGGCATTTCCATATGCATTCTGCTCATCATTTGCGGCATTGCCGCCAGCATTTTTCTGCTCGGGCTTACCTCGCACGACGAGGCAGAGACGTTGCCCGACAAGCTGATCTATTATGCGGGCAAGGACAAGACCTCTCTGCCGTATTCATCGGTATATATTGGCGGAAAATACTTCGTTAATATGACGGATATCGCCGCACGCGCAGGTCTTACCATGAGTGGCGACAGCGAGAGTATGGTATTCTCCGCGCCGCCGAATGAAAAGGCGATATTCACCGTCGGCGCGGGCCACGCCCTCGTAAACGGCGTGAGCGTCAATATGGGCGCGCCGTGCTTTTTGCGCGACGGCTCGCTGTGGGTGAGCGCCGATTTTGCCGACAGATATATCAGCGGTGTCAGCGTCACCCTCTCGGACGACAAAACCACGCTGACGGTGGAGATAGGCGAGGCTTGCTCGTTCCTTCTTAAAAACGAAGCTCCGCTTGACACGCCCACCGTGGACGACCTTCCGCCCTCGGTGGTGATACTGCCAAGCGACACGCCGCGCTACGAATTCACCAACGACCTTTCGTCCTATTACAAGTACATGGACCCCGCCGACCGCGACGCGTTTTTACTGCTTATCAACCCGTCGCGCCCCTTTGACGCGACCTACGAGCCGCCCGACCTTACGAGCGTTCTGAACGTCAAAAAGGGCAAAAACTACACGATGTCGCTCTACGCGGAAAAGGCACTTGAGGCACTTTTCGTAGAGATGTACGCCGCGGGCTACACCGACGTGGTGGTAACTATGGCGTATCGCTCCTACGAGGCACAGGAAAAGCAGTTCAACACATACGTTTACAACGAAAGATATTACTACCGCACGAATTTTGAAGCAACGGGAAAATGGTTCAGCGACGCGGCGTACAAGGCCCTCGGCGAGAGCTATATCAAGGAAAAATATATCTCAAAGGGAAAGACCACGCTGACAAAGGAGGACGCCGAGCGCGTCGTCAGATCGTATTCCGCCGCCCCGGGCACGGGTGACCACCAGACGGGATTTTCCTGCGATATGCACAATCTGTCCTCTACGTCGGTGAAGTTTGAGAAGGAGGAGGCATACGCGTGGCTTCTTGAAAATGCGCACAAATTCGGCTTTATACAGCGTTATCCCAAGGACAAGGAAAAGATAACGGGAATGAGCTTTGAGCCGTATCATTGGCGCTTCGTAGGTCAGTACCACGCGGCAGTTATGCGTGAAAACGGACTCTGCCTTGAGGAGTACGTAGCACTGTTAGAAAAGGAGTGAAATCCACCTTCGGTGGGTGAAATACGGCTTCGCCGTGTGAAATATTTTGCTTCGCAAAATGTTAAGGAAAAAAGCGGAAGAAACGTGAGTTTCTTCCGCTTTTAATTTTCTGCAAATAATTCGCTTATCGAAACGCCGAAAAGCTCGGCAAGCTTGGGAATTAGAGTGATGTCAGGTGAGTTTGCCGAGGTTTCCCACTTGGAAACCGCTTGACACGTTACGCCGAGC